>JBIOWC010000900.1:0-7091 GCA_044868105.1 Blastocatellia bacterium | reverse complement strand
GATGGCCTGACTGGAGGAGTGGGTGATGGTGGTGCAATTGCCACCCGCAGGAGCGTTGGCGCCACTGCCACTGAGGCCTTTCTTAGAGCCGCCCTCTTGGTTTGCGCCGCCAGCTTTGTTGCCGCCGGTGGCAGCTTGACAGGTGACGGTGGTGGTGCCGACGGGGAAGAAGGAACCGGAAGGCGGGGTACAGGTGATGGTGCCGCAATCGCCGGTCGAAGTGGGAGCCGGATAAGTGACGACGGCGCCGCACTGGTTGGGATCATTGGCGACCGTGATATTCGCCGGACAGGTCACCACACACGGATTATTTGCACAGACAGCGCAGACGAAACCATTGGTTACCTTGACGGTGTCAATATTCCAACCGGTAGCCGAAACGCTACAGTCTGATGCGAAGCGGAAACGCAGCACCACATTCTGTCCACTTGCAGCGGCAGGAAGATTAACAACCGTGGTGATAAAGCCAGCGGAGTTGCCGGTCCAGGCTTGACGGCCGGCAATCGGACTGAGGAAGTTCAGCGAAATCGTTCCGCTGTAACCACCGCTTGCGAAACTGCCCCCTGCGGTAATGATATCTTGGAAAGGACCGCCTCCGATGGAGATTTCCAGGACGCCGCCATCAAATGTATTTTCACTGTTAAAGCTGTTCCTAAACGACAGTCGAGCCGTGGAAGAGGTAATGGCGATAGCTGGTGTATCAAGCGTGTTATTGGACACACAACTCGGATTGTTGTGGAAAGCCGAATTGGGTGCTGTGTCGCTTGTCGTGCTGACGGTTGTCCAATTGCTGCCGAGCGTACAGAGCGGCCCGCCGACTGTACAATCACCGTCTCCATTGGTGAAGGCCGTTGTCCAGCCCGCCGGTAACGCCGGTGCCGTTACCCCGTCAAAGTTTTCTGTGAACACCACGTTCTCAGTGCCAAGCGTAAAGGTATAAGTGACGTTACCGAGATTGGTCGCGCCATCTTGTAATGCGAGGGTGGCCGTGACCGTGCCGCCGCAAGTGCCGTTCACAGTAAAGGTGAAGTCGCGACAGACCGGTGGGCCGCCGGCAACCACGACGCCGTAGTTTTGCGGATTGGGCGCTTGAATATTGGTTACGCCGCCGGTCGCTTGCAATGTCCCTTGCAGGTTTACGGTGTTCGCGCCGCCGACATTCTGCACACAAAGCGAAACCGTCACGGTTTCATTCGGGTCAAGCGCGCCGTTTGCCGGGGTGCAGCTTTCTGAAACGATGCTCGCACCGGCTGAGGTGATGACGGGTATCGGGGTGCCGCCGCCCGCTTGTACCGCTTCAAATGCCATAACGATTCCGGCCCCGGAATCACGGTCAACCCCGGCCGCCTCAATATCTATGGCCGTTGTGGTGAGGATGGTTCGTATCTGCGCCGGGGTCAAAGATGGATTTGCCGATTTGACCAGCGCCGCGATGGCGCCCGCGTGCGGAGCCGCTGCCGAGGTGCCGAAGAAGGGATTGGGAAATCCGCCGACTCCTGTAACCGAAGTGCCATCGGCTGCGGTGATATCCGGTTTCTGTCTCAATACGCCACCCGTTGAAGAGACATTGCCCGGCGTAATCGCCGTGCTGTTGGCGTTATAGAAGATGCGACGAGGTCCATCCGAACTGAAGCATTCCAGTTTATTGGAGGTGTTATACGGATTGGGGAATGGCCCATCAGGAAATCCCGAACAACCGGAAAAGTGCCCGGCGGCCGGAGCGGCTGCGACACCGTAAGCCGCAGCGACACTGTTATGACCGTGGGTCGTGCCGGAGGTAACAAAGGCCATCTCTGCGCCGAAACAGGTCAGGTGCAGAAAGCGAGCGGCCGCGGCGGTTTTCTTTAAGACAACCAAACGTTGCCCGCTTGTGCGATTTCCGGCATCTTCGACCGGGTCGTCATTCCCATCTTGAATGTTGGTGGATGAGGCGGCCACGGCCGTCCCCGCGCTATTTAATACAAAGAGGTCGTAATCATTTCCCGAAGCGCCGAGCGGGTCTGACCAAAACAGCAGGGCGCGCGCCCCGGCTGTGGTTATTTGGTTGTTCAAATTGCCGCTGCCAAAATTGTGAACCGTGCCGCCGGTAATGGCGGCCACCGGGCTGGCGCCTCCATCAACGAAATCGCCTTCCCAAACGCTGGCGGTGCCATCATTGAGATTGCCTTCGTTACCGGCTGACGAGAAATACAGCGCGCCTGCTGCGGTTACGTCAGCTACGGCTTGAGTGACGCCGCCGCCGTTTGTATTGGTGACTCCCGGCGCGCCGTCTTGAAAGGGCGATTCGACGAAGTAGATGACGTCGTCAATGATGATGTCGCAACCGGCTGTACGCAGGTCTCGAACATTCTGCGCAAAGCTGGTCAAACTGGTGAAGGCGGTGGCAAAAAACAGTTGCGAGCCGGGCGCCAGGTCGTGGACGAGTTCAAGCATCGCCGTCCCTTCATCGCCGCTGCCGGTTTGCCCGGGCAGTACGGTGACCGGGCCTAAATCGCCGGTCCCTTGTGCGGCGGCGAGACTGCTGACCCCATCGGAAAGGACACCGATTTTCACGCCGGTGCCATTGGATCCGAAGGTGGTGCGCGCTAACCCGGCTTTATGCGTGGTATCGCCTTGTGAGACGTTGACAACCTGAGGCGCCGCTGGCGCGCCGAGTTTCTGAGCTTCAATTTTCGGTAAGCTCTTCAACAACTGCTCGCGCACGCGTGCCGCTCTTTCGGCAAAACTCGGCGACACCTGGGTCAGTAGAGCGCCTTTGCCGAAAGCTTGAGCGGCGCCGCTCGTGCTCGGCATACGATAAACTTTGGCTTCCTGCTGGGGGTTGATAAAGACCACCTCAGGATAGGCGGCAATCGTTTCCAGGTCATTGAGGTTGACGCGGGCGCGAATATTTGAGCCGACGGCGTTGAGTATGGAGATGCCGCTTTCGGTTAATTTCGTCTGCGTCACTTTTAACTTGCTGGTGACAATGTCAACTACGGTTTGATTGGCTTTATCTATTTCGACGCGGGTTTCCAGAGCCGGTACGCCGTTGGCGACGGCTTGTCCTCGCGCCTGTTTGCTTGCGTAAATCAGTTGTGAATCAATCTTCTTCTGAGCCGATGTGCGCGACTCTTTCTCATTAAGCAAGGCTTGAATCTGTTGGGCAACTGCATCACTGATGCCATTATTGGATTGCGCAGAAGCGGCCTGTGAGCCGCGGCTAGAAAACATAATAATGCTGAAACAGAACGCCACTAAAAATAAACCGGCGATTATCAAATTCATTGAATAACGCCTGGGTTTAGTGCGCAACGCTCTATTTTTCTTTTCGGAAAAATCTGCTTTGGCTTTCGGTTTGGAAAACATCTTTACTCTCCTCTCAAAAATTGCTTCGACTTAAATAGTCGAAGTGAATAGACATCTACTTAGGTCGTATAGACACAACCTGACTCCTTACTTGGGTTGCTGCTGAGATTTGTTGAACTGCCTGATGCCCGATGGTTGTTAATGTTCATCCGCTGAATAAATTTTCTTGTTATTAAACTCGGCGGTTCAGGTGCAATCGGCGCAAGTAGATTATCTGTAGGGGGACACGTGACCCAATATCTTTGCGCTCGGATTTGCCCTATAAGAACAGGCAAATTGTTGTGTTAGCGGTCAATCCTTATTGAATGAGATGATGCAAAATCAACGCGATATACAAGCAATTGCTAATAATTATTTCTTTTTTATGGCTAAATCTTCGGTCTCTATTGTTGATGCAAATTGAATAAAAACTTAAAAAATAGTGCTGTCATCAAGATGAAAGACTTCATTCTCAAAAGACAGCACTAAGCAGTTGGTAAAGTTAAAAATTGGACCGAAAACCTAAGATTTCTCACGAAAACTTAGACTTGCTCGAATGATGAGACATTGACACCGAAAGAATTATCGGCATAAAAACCCATCATATTAGTTAGACATGAGAAATAAAAAATTCTTCCCTTGAGAATAAATAAATGTGTGGGTAAAAAAGTTGAAAATGAGTTGTGTGGAAGGTCGCAAAGCCGTTCGCGGTGACGCTGTCAATCAGCTATTTGAACGGCGTTGGTTGAATTCAAACACCGCGCGAAGCAAGGCGCTAAGGCTTGTCGGTTGGGCGCCGCGGGCGCGGTTTTGCGCGCCAATCTCAAAGGCGATGCGCCACTGGGCGAACAAAACGCGATAGGCCTCAAAGAGACTGTTTTTCGGGTCGTAGATGTGCGTTGCTTCTGAGGTCACGCCGTTGAGCTCAATGATTTTGAAATTTTCGCCACGCTGGAAATCTTCGATAGATGGAACGCGAATGTCATAGCGCCCGAAATAAAAGCCAGCGAATTTTTTACTGATGCGGTCAATCGCTTCTTCAAGCGCCTCGGTCTTTACCCAAACCCCATCCAGAAAAATCGCCCCTCGACAATGGGTGCCGAGTTCAACCAGTTGCCGTGCCTCGCCGGGGCTTAAAATCTCGTCAAGATTTTCGCTCTGTTTAGCCAAATAGAATTTCGCCATACAGACGGCGCGTTCGTCTGCGAGAATCAAGCGCTCCAGCGAGCTTTGGCCATCACCTGTGACGACCGGGAAGCGCTTTTCGGTGATGGAAAAAATAGTGCCGCGCTCAGCTTCAGGATGGCGATAATAAAACACGCCGAATTCATTGCCCGCGATATACTCCTGAATAATGACCTGGCCGGTGGCCTGGGCGAAATAATCGCGCATCGCTGCATCGCTTCGCACCACCTGAACCCCGCGGCCACGTTGACCGAGGTCGGGTTTTAAGACGACCGGAAAATCGAAGCCCTGTTCATCCATAAAGGCTTTGGCGCGCCGCAGCCGCTCTTCAATATTGAGTGACGATGGAATCAAGTGATGGCGAGCGATAAAGCCATTGGCGCCCGCCAGCCCCTGTAAGATTTCGGCTTTCGATTCGCCGATGAACCCGCCATCCGGAATTGCCGGATTCGCTAGGGTAAACAACGTCAAACTGCGATACTTCACCACCAGATAGATGATGTAAGCGACGACCGGTGGATAAAACGCCCACATCTTCCAGAATTCCCATTTGATTTTTCTGCGCCACCATCCCACAAAAAATCGTCGTCCGCGATAGGTTGTCAGGCGAACAACAAGGCGCAGCCCAATCAATAGCACCAACCCGAGGCCGAGAATTTTGAGGAACGACGCTTGGCTGGAAACCAGAAACGAATGCAGAACTTCCGCGCCCAGCCCTGCCGATAGGCCAATCAGTAGCGGCGACCAGACCACGCCCGCCAGCAGGAAATAGAAACAGAACCACCAGAAATTGGTGTGCAGCAGCCCGGCGGCAAAATAGGTTGGTAGCCGCGCCCCGGGAATAAACCGACTGCTGCCGATGACCGCCAGCCCGTTGCGATTGAACCAGCGCGAACTGCGGTCAACATCGGTCGGCTTCATCAACCATTTGAGTGGGGCGTGCGCAAGCGCCGGACGACCAAAAAACCGTCCGGCTAAAAAGAGCAAGACATCGCCGATAAAGATGCCAATAAAACAGGCGACGGAGGCCGCGAGAAAACTTAGGCGCCCTTGCGCGACCATCAGTCCTGCGCTGATGCAGGTTAAGTCTTCGCTGACCAGGGTGGCTGCGGCAAGCAACAAAATCATGACGAGCAGGGTTACACCCTGAGCTTTGGGCAAGACCGCAGGGTTAAACGCTTCGGCGGCTCGCGCGATACGCTCGGGCAAGGCCGCAGCGCGAGTGATGGCGGTGCCTTGTTCGACGCTATTTAAGAAAGGCAGGATGAGTTCCGAAAGCATCGCGCCCTGAGTAAATACCGTGAAATGATTTTCAGTCGGAAAATAATGGGCTTCGCTTTGCGGCACCAAACGATAATGCTCGCGCGCCGCTTCGACGGGAACGAGGATATCTTTTTCGCCATGCAGAATGAGCATCGGCGATTCGTAATGCGCGAGAATGTCGCGCAACCGTCGTTGGTCTGTATCGTAAAAATTTCGCGCATACTCAACGCCTAATATAGCGTCGTCCAGGTAACCGAAATGTGGCAAGGCTTCGCGCATCAACCAGAGTCCGCCGAGTTGGAAGCCATGAACGGCATGGTTGAGATGATAATCACCGAGCAGTTCCATCTCTTGAACGCCGATGGCCGATAGCATGGTGAGTGAAGCGACCCGCTGAGGGGCCAGGTCGGCCATCTCTAAGCCCACGCCGCCACCCATACTGAAGGCGATGACGTGGGCGCGTTCGATATTCAATTTATCTAAAAGCGCCAACACGTAATGAGCGTGCGCGCGAACCGAATAATCCGGCACGCCGTGCGTGGATTCGCCGAAACCCGGCAGGTCCGGGCGAATGACGCGATAGCGTTTCGATAAGGGCGGCGCGAGGGAATTAAAATCTTTTGAATTGCCGGGGCTGCCGTGCAAAAGAATCACCACCGGTCGCGAGTCTTTGGTTGGTTGTGAGTCGTTGGGTTGGGGCTTGGCGTTAAATTCGCGGTAAGCGATGCGAACCGTTTGCTCAAGCGGCTTTTCACCATCGAAGGCTTGTACTTCAGCGGTGTGCACATCCGGTGAGAGCGGTTTTTCGGTTTGAAAGGCCCTCACCGCATGCGAGAGCAAAAGCAGTAGAAAGTAGCAAAAAATCAAACCTCGCCAACGAATGGTAAATGACATTTAGCTATCCATTCCTTTCCACTCCGCTATCATAATTTATCCAAATTGTTGTTATAAACCTATGTAGCTTAGCCAGAGAAAAAATTCATCTTACGGGCGCAGTATAATAGAAACAAATCTTACTCAGTGCAAATTTACATAGGGCTTGCTAATGAAAAATTCCAAGCGTATATTCAACCTGCATTTAACTTGGGCTATATAAAAATATTCCTAATATCATCAAAATATACGCCCAACTCTTCAGTAATTAGTAAAACAAGCATTAGCTAGATGACTGTTTGGAGGTGACTATGTTTCCTAGGATAGTAGTTCTCACATTCGTAATACTTCTACTTCTGGAAATAAAGCTATCAAATCAATATATCTTTAGGCACGTTACAAGCAACGCTGATGGAGTAACAGAAGCAGAATTAAGAAAGCGG
>JBIOWC010000899.1:0-10587 GCA_044868105.1 Blastocatellia bacterium | reverse complement strand
ACTTGAATCCTGGTGTTAAGCGCGGCAATCGCCGCAGCTAACCGCTCTTCCTGCTCACGCTCTTCACCGGTCATGGTTTTGGTAATGCGGGTTTTGCCGCTTTGAATAACATCCAGTAACACGCGTCCTTTGGCGCGCTCAGCATAAGCCAGTGCTTCAGCCGATTTATTTTGGCGGGCGAGAAGGTCAATCAATGAATAGTAGGGCAGGGTCTTCTTTTCAAAGAATTGTTGGCGCTGTTGGGCGCCTCCGGCGACTTGCGAGCGCATCGTTTCATTCGCAGCGATTGACTCATCAAGGGCCTGGCGCGCTTCTTCAATTCGTCCGAGCGCCTGATAGGACTTGCCCGCATAGGCCAGGATTTGCGATAGCGGTTCGAGTAATTCCATTTGTCGCGCCAAAGCGGCGGCGCGAGCGCTGTACTCCAGCGCTTTTTCGTAATTGCCGAGAGAGTAATAATCCATGGCGATACTTTCAAGGACGATAGTTAAGGTGTACTGAACGCCGGTGGCTTCGACAACCGGCAAGGCCTTGAGGTGTGCGTCCAACGCCAACTCGTACTGGCCAAAAGTTTGATGGGTATTCCCCAGACTATAAAGCATCAGCGCGGCACTGATGCCGGAAGTCGGATTGCCCATCACTTTCATAGCTTTTTGCCAGGTCTCTACGGCCGCCGGGTAATCGCCAGCCATCGCATAGGTTGTCGAAAGGGCTTCCAACCCTTCAGCGTAATTGACCGGGTCACCTAGCGGTTCGTATATCGCCAGCCCTTTTTTCAAATAATCAAAGGCCAAATCAAGGTTAAATTGCATGCGGTAATATTTGCCGAGTTGAAGATAGAAATTGCCAACCATCACGCGGTCCTGTATAGCTTCGGCAATCGCCAGAGCCTGGTAAGCGCTCTCAAGCGCCAGACGATAATTTCCCTGTTCCGCGTAAACCCCGCTCAGGGTATTGAGCGGAATGAGCAAGAGGTCCTGGCGCCCAATCTCTTCTCTAAGCTGTATGCTGAGTTTGAGGCATTCGATGCCGGCATCGAAATTGCCTTGCAGGACATTGAGCATGCCCATCACATGGAGCGCGGTGGCCTGCATATATTTGTCGCCAATCTTATCGGCCAGCTGTTTCATTAAACGATAGGCGTTCATCGAGCTTTCAAAGTCCAGTTGCATTCTGAATCGTTCAGCGATGCGGTAAAAGGCGCGCGGCAAGGTAGAGGTCAATAGCTCAGGGTCTTCGGCAAGCAAGCTCTGTCGCTGGGCCTCGCTCGGCGTGGCGAGCAGCCGCCGGGCCAATTCTTCTTCGGCCAAGGTGTCGCGCCAGATTTTCCATTCACCGGTTTCCCGAACAAAACTGAGGTTTTGACTGCGCTTTCCCAAACTGAGCAGCGGTTGATTCGAGGGCGCATCAAAGGCGCTAACGTCAAGTGTGACCAGGGCATCGGCGTGTTCACCTTCCAATGTGAAGCGCCTGATGTGCAGATTCTTGATCTCTATATTTTTCTGTAGCGCAAAGGTGCTTTGCAGCGCTTGCTTTCTCGCTGCCAGGTCAGGAGATTTGGCGCTCCACATCCCGGTGATGGCTTCGAGGTCTTCCCGGGTATAGGCTGCGAAGTAGCGCTCAATAAGGGCGCGGATGTTTGCTTCATCTGCTGATTGCCTGAGAGGGCTGGCAACCGATGACAGCGAAAGACTCAGTGTCAGCACGAGGCTTATCAAGTAGTGGAAGATGCGTGGCTTCATACCTACCCCCGGATAGCCCACGAGATGAAGCGGATCAGCCCGTGATGCGTGTCAGACGGTTACCCTGCGCGGATTGTGCATGAGAAACCCGGAGCAACTATCAGTGCAGAATGAGAACGCCCGGATTCTAGCAAAAAGGCTTTGACTATTCCATGACACGGCCTGCGCTCGCCCTTGCCGGTCAGGTTCAGGTCAACAATCCGCCAGGCGACGAGACAGCCATTTTTCGCTGCCTGTTTGACCCGGTTTAATTCTGAAGATGAACCTGCAATTAGGCGCTCTAACATTTTTTTTCGTTGATGGTAATAAGCCAGCCGTCTTCCGTCACCTTATATTGACAGGGCGCAAACGAGCGGCTGGAGAGCGTTCCAACCGCCTGCGTAAAGCTTAGGAAAGGGGAAATGATTGAGAGAAATTGCCTGACAACTAACTCAACAGGCAATTCTGCAAGGCCTTTCGGTAGGGTGATGACCATGGCTAAATCAATCAAAAATGCCAATTGGGGAAGCGGCGGGTTGTTATGCATTCTGTTATCCATTGCCAATTTCATTAGGTATCTGTACACGGGAAACGGGATTCCTTCGCGTATGGGTCACCAGGTCAAAGGCCTGGGAGCCCTTTGGGGAAGCGCCATGTTTTTTCTTCTCGGGCTAGGTTGTCTGGGCGTTTGGCTGATGTTGAGGCGAACGAATAGAAGAACCGGGAGGCCAAATAGACTCGCATAAAATCACCCTTAAACCAGCAAAAATACCGCCAGATCAAATTGACCAAGGCGATCTGAAAAATCAAATCAAGGACAAACTGATCAACAACAAACCGACGAACGAATCATACAATTAAAGGAGAACACCAATGAGATATTGGGTTGGTTGCACAATTACGACGGTAAGCACAAATCTTTCGTGCGACATTCAAATCGGCGAAAGTATTGAAAAAGGCAAAACCCTGCGCATGGATTGGAAGAGAATCGCCAACCGGCTCGACCTCGGCGATGACCAAGGGCGATGGTTTAACTTCACGCCCAATCGAAAACATTTGGGCATTGTCCTATTCCCACACAAAGAGGATGAAGACAGCGCATCGGCTTACCGCGATGCCGAAATACTGGTCACCCTACTAGGAGTTCCAGACCGTTTTGCCGAGAAATTAGGCTGCGGAGACTATTTCAGCGGTGACGGCTTGCTTCATCGAACCAATGAAAAAGTGTTCTGGAGAATGTGGTATCCGTGCGTTTGAACGGCGCAAAACCGCGTAGACGTTTGCAGGTCCACAGTCACCCAACGAATCAGGAGTAAAGGAGAAGACAGATGAATAAAAGGAATAAACTCTTTTCAGAAAAAATAATCAGACGACTCATTTTGACTTGTCTACTGGCTTGCTCTTTTGCGCTGGTGGCGAGCGGTCAAAAAGCGAAATGTAAAAAATGGACATATGATTTTTCCGAGGTCGTCAAATATTTTGATACGCCACTGGATGCTTGTAAAAGTTATGTAAAAGAGAAGTATCCGAATGCCAATTACAAAGCCTCTGTAGAAGCCGCCAACGATCCGGAAATCTTTCGCTGTAGCGCCGACGCAACCTACATCGGCCTGGTTTATCAAAAAGAATGTGAGTCGTGTTGTAAAAAGACCTCACAATCTTGGCTCTCACAACCTGATGCCAAATTGGCAGTGCTCCTTCACCCGCTACCTTGAAGCCGTTCTCGCTGAGGTAGGTTAGAGCGAGCGGTGCAGCGAGCCTCGCCAAGCTTAAACCGACGAGCGCGGTTGGAAGATTTGCTTGAACAGGAAGAAACAATTTAAGGAGTAATAAAAATGGTAGTTTTACTGGCCGTGTGGCAGCATACAATTTCAGATAACAAACGGCTGGGCACTTTGGAAATGTTTCGCAACATCTCTAAAGCCGGCGTTGAGTCCAAGGTTTGGGAATGGCATGCCTCGGCAAGAGGCAATGATGACGGCGGAAGTTGGGACTGGGTTTATAACGCCAGTAAGGATTGGGTTGAAATCGAATTAAGATCTAACCTGAGAGAGAAAACCGTGGTCGCCATTTTGCGTTCCTCTGACCAGTGGAAAGGGAGCAAAATTCCTCCAAGTGAGCCGTGGTTTCAAGGCAGTTCGTTTACCAACACACTGCGCTACACAGACCCCAATGGGACGCTTCATCTGTTGGGTTGGGAGCCGTTGAAATAACCGTTTTTGGCGACCCTCTTTAGTTTGCGTGAACGGGTGTCTGGTCAAACGGCTTCACTTATCTGAAATGCTTAATCAAAACCACATCATTGAAGGTGTTGCCGCGAGACATGAAGATGCGTTTGCCATCGCGTGAATAGGCGAAATTCCAAATACTACCGCTTTGAAAATTGGTCAGTCGTTTCGGCGCATCGCCGTTTATGGGTTGCTGCCATAAATCAAAAACCCCCTTGATGGCTTTTCTAAAGACCAAGGCACTGCCGTCGGGCGTCCAACGAAGGTCATGAAAATAAGTGTGGGCAAAGGGCATCACTTGAAAGGACTTGCGCGGGTTCCCGCCTTCGACGGGAACCAAGCCAATACTTGCGAGTTTGACGCGGCTATCGCTGCCCAGCACACAAGCGATGGTTTTACCGTCTGGCGCAAAGACCGGCGAGCCGGATTCATAATCGGTTAGTTGTATGGGCGCGCCACCGGCAAGGGGAACCTTCCAGATCGTGCTTTGCTCGCCATTCCAGGACGCATAAACCACCCACCGGCTGTCGGGCGAAATATCCGGCAAACTATCGGTAGATGGACCAAAGGTCAATTGGGTGACTTCCGAACTATCCTCAGCGTTGATGCGAAAGAGATGACTTTCGCCCGCCTGGTCGGAAGCGAAGACGAGGTAACGACCATCTGGCGAGGCGGCGACATCTTTTTGCGTGAAGCTATCGTTCGTCAGGGCTTTTGTTTCTGTGCCGCTTTCTTTAACCGTCCACAAATCCAGGTTGTCGCCGCTGCGCGCGATGTAAGCGATGCGCCCATCGGGAAGCGCGGTAATTCCGAAAAGCCCGTTGGTGGTTCCGCTCTTGATGCGCACCGCTTTACCGGTATCGCCCGATGCGGCAATGCTCCAAATCTCCGAAATGGTTTCCCGGACGACGGCGACCAGTGTGGTGGAATCGGCAGAGATGCCCAAGCCGTAATTACCATAAGTTTGCAAGGCGTTCGTGAGCTGCCGGGTTTCGCCTGAGGGATAATCCAGCAGATACACCTGGTTTTCTTTGCGAGAGCCTTTGGCCACAAAAACCAGATTGCGCCCATCGCTGGTCCAACACATTTTGCCAATTTCAGAAAACCGTTCAGCGGTCAGCGACTTGAGCGCGCCGCTACTGACTTCTACCCCAAAAATATTCGAACTGGCTTGCCGGTCTTCAGGTTCAGGGTCGGCATTGATGGCAATTATCTTGCCATCCGGCGACCAGGCTAATGCCATGCCAAAATTAAACTCCTTACGACTGCGCGCCAACAGCACTTGTTCACTGCTGCCGTCCAGCGCCGCAATCGTCAAATTGACTCGATTGCTTGCCGCGTCTCTGCGATAGAACGCCACATACTTGCCGTCGGGTGAAAGTGAAAAACTCGAACCCTGATTTCCCATAATACGCCTTGGCGTTCCACCCAAGACAGGCAGGCTGTAGAGCGCGCCATAGGGGTCGCGTTTATCGAAAACGATATAATAAATGAGCGAGCCGTCAGGCGAAAAATTGGTGCAGCCAAAAACTCTGGCATCCGGTTCAAGAAGTTGAAGCACCGTGTTGGTGTCAGTCTGTTGCACAAACAGGGAGCCGGCTCCGGCCGGAGCATTTTCAATATAAGTGACAAATTTTCCATCGGGCGAAATCGTCGGAGCGCCGATTTGTTTGCCGTCGGTGAGGCGTGTGATGGTCATTTGTTGGCGAACTGTGGACGCCGGAAAACCCACAGACCCGCGCCCACGATTCCGATAGAAGTAGCCCCCTACCCCGGTTACCAATAATCCGCCCACTAAAGCGATAACCAGCAAAACGGATTTGCGGCGCGTTTGAACCGGTGGGATAACCGGTGAGGCCACCAATTGAGGCTCTCCATCTGACCAAACTACATTGTAGTTGCCAGAGTTCATTGCGCCGCTGGCGAGCGGGGTGGCCGGTATGCGGGTCGTCGCGCCTTCTTCTGCTTGTTCAAGAGAAATCTCTTCTTCAACAAGAATCCGCGAAACGGTGTGGCTTTCGATAAACAGGTCACTCGTGTCAACCGGCATTTCAGTGACCTCGGCAATGAAGCGGTAACCGACACCCGGAATCGTCATGATGTAACGATGCTCGTCTTTACGTTCGCCGAGTATTTTTCTGAGATTATAGATGTGAACCGCGAGATTATTCTCTTCGACAATCTGGTCTTGCCAGACCCATTGCATTAATTCGTCTTTCGATAATTCGCGCCCACCGCTGCAGACCAGAGCAAACAATAAATGAAAGGCTTTGGTGTTGAGGGTAAGGGGTTGGCCAGCGCGCAACAGAACTTGCTTTCGAGGGTCAAGTTGAAAGTCGTCGAAGCGATAAATCTTGCTTAACTCTTGGGGTTTAACAGCCATTTCACAACTTTTCAGAACATTTAATCAGAAAATTAAAGACTTTTCGCTGCCTTGGTGAATAGTCTTTCGACTGTGCAATCACGAAAAACCGAAGCCAGAACGGCAACGATTGATGCGCCGATTTGAAAACTCGCGCGCCATGGTAGCAGAAGAGCGCTGACCATTCCAAGCTTGAAGATAAACCTGGAAAGCGATGGCGGGGCGACGGATTTGAACGACAGGAAGTTGAGTTAATGATGACCAAAACACCAAAGGTAATCACCATCGAAACTCACCAACAGATATGGATTCGCGGATGGCAAAGACCCATCGTCGCCTGGTGCGAGTCGTGCGGGCAGGAAATATTGATGCTGGTGCCCGAACAGGCTGCCACCCTGCGCGGCGTGAGTGAGCGCAGAATCTTTCAGCAAATCGAAAACGGCGAATTGCATTTTATCGAAACCGGAAAGGGCAAGTTGTTCGTGTGCAGCAACTCAGTTCAATGAGGGGATAAATCATGGGATTCATTGACACTTCAACAGAAGAGATACTGCCGGTCTTTTACAACGTGGTGCACGCCGTCGGCCGGCAATGTCCAAATCTCCGCGACGACGTGAAACTGATTCAATATTTACTCCTGGCCTTTTATGACAAAGGCGCGCCAGCGAAAGGTTGGAAGAGGCCGCCGGGCGAATTGACGGTAACCGGGTTTTGCGGGCCGACCACCATGAACTGGATTCTGGATTTCCAAATGAATGTGCGAAAAATTAAAGGCAAAGTTGCAATCGATGGCCGCATTGATCGGGTTAGGAACAAAAACCTTATCGGTTCAATCACCGGAACCTATTACACCCTGGCGTTTCTCAACAAAGGCGTTGCGGCACATAACCGGGAAGCTTTCGCAGCGACCCCCTTATTCATTCCCTTGGAGAATCCGATGAATATTCCGCCGCCATCAAATGACCTGGTTTTGCCAAAAGAAATTCCCATACCTTCGACGGGCGGCTTCTGAAACTGAAGTGCCGTGCGTTCAATTAATCATTACTTAGTCAACCAACCGGGATAATCAACAACTCTATAGGAGTGCCTGATGAACATATGCAGATTATTCGTCACCGCCGCCACAACTATTCTCCTGTTGCTAGGTACGATTGACGCTCAAGACCTCAACCCATCGAGCCGCCTGACCAACAATTCAATAACCGCTGCGGCCTCTGCCCAAGGGGTGCGCTTCACCGCACCGAGCGCGGTCGTGCAGATGCGCCTGGAAGTTTATGCGGCCACCGGCACCAAGCGGTTCGATATGGAAGTGCGCGGCGGCAACGTTTTGGACTGGCATCTGCTCGACGGGCAAGCCGCGCCACTCGCTGATGGCACTTACCTGTGCGTCGTCACCGTCAAGTCACTCTCCGGAAAACTCGCGCAACGCCTTGCCTCGGTCATCGTCGAAAAGGCAGCTGTAACCTTGCAATCAGTGATTGCTTCACAGATGACCCCGCAACAAGCGCAAGCTGTCGGCCCTATCGAAGACCATCCCTCGTTGGTAATCGTCAAAGCCGATGCGCCGCCTCAGACGCCGACGGTTGTTGCTCACGACGGCGAAGAGGGACAACTCATCAGAGGGCGCGGGGCATTATCGTTTCGCCTGGGAGATTTCTACCGCGGTCAAGATATTGAGCAGATGCGCCTCACAGCCGAAGGCAATCTCGGCCTCGGCATCGCACAGCCCCAAGCGCGACTGGATGTTGATGGCTTCGTCCGTGCCACTCAAGGCATCGTCTTCCCGGATGGCTCGGTGCAGTATTCGGCATCGCGAAAGACCTTTGGAGCGACGAGCCTTAAACCCGGTCAATTTCAGGAAAAGGTTGCCGCCGGACAGGAACATCTGGTTGACACGAGCGGCACCGGGACGACCGGCAGAATCTCGAAGTGGCTCGATGGGCCCGCGGGGGTATTGGGTGATACGAACATTATCGAAGTGAGCGGGGCGATTGGTATCAACGGCGCGCCCAGCACGAGTTTCCGTTTGGATGTCAACGGCAGCACACGCATCCGCGGCTCGAATCCGGGGTTTAACCTGGAAGGGTTGAGAGCGGCCGGCAATATCTGGTTGTTTCAAACGGTGGATACGGACGGGCGGTTTCGTTTGTTTGGGCAGGACAATATCAACCCCGGAATGGAGCGATTGACGATTAGTTTAAGCACCGGCAATGTCGGCATCGGCGCGACCACGCCAACGGCAAAGCTCGATGTGGCAGGGGCGATTAATGCTGCGACGCAGTATAACCTCGGCGGCAATCGCGTGTTGAGCAATCCGGGGACGAATAATTTGTTTGCGGGCGTTAATGCGGGACAAGCCAACACCATTGGCAGCAACAACACCTTCGTCGGGCAGGCCGCCGGGTTAGCGAACACGACGGGCAATGCGAACGCCTTCTTTGGTACGGATGCCGGAACGGCGAACACCTCAGGGGTTGCCAATTCGTTCTTTGGCAACTCCACTGGCGCCGCCAACACAACAGGTTTCAGAAACTCATTCTATGGTGGTTCGGCGGGCGCCGCGAATACGACGGGCGCAAACAACTCCTTCTATGGCTGGCGAGCCGGTTTTGTCAACACAACTGGTAGCCAGAATACTTTCTTCGGGGTCACCGCCGGGGCGGCAAACACAGATGGCTCTAGCAATTCTTTCTTCGGTTACAATGCCGGAACGGCGAACACGGTGGGCATCCGTAACACTTTCTTTGGGGCATTCTCGGGCGCCGCGAATACGACATCTGACTTCAATTCTTTCTTCGGCTATAGCGCCGGGGCAGCAAATACAGCCGGCTTTGACAATTCTTTCTTCGGCTACAGAGCGGGGGAGACCAACACATTCGGCGCTGGCAACTCTTTCTATGGCTTTCATGCCGGTTTATTTAGCCTAGGCAGTACCAACTCTTTCTTCGGCCACGAAGCTGGCGCGAATAACACAACCGGTGACTCCAACTCTTTCTTCGGCTTCAATGCTGGGTTAGAGAACTCAACGGGCATCTATAACACGGCCATTGGCACAAATGCGGATTTCGCCTCCGGTAATCTCGACCATGCCACGGCGATTGGCGCGGACGCCATGGTCAGCACCAACAACACCATCGTGCTGGGCCGCAGCGGCGGCGAAGATGATGTGCGCGTACCGGGGGCTATCGCGGTTCTTCAGCTTGGCTCGGCCGGAAGCACCGATGTTTGTCGCAACGCCTCAAATTTCCTTTCCACTTGCTCGTCCAGCTTGCGCTACAAAAAGTCTGTGCAACTGTTCACCGGTGGCCTTGATGTGGTGCGCCGCCTGCGCCCGATTAGCTTTCATTGGAAAGACGGCGGCCGGCGTGATGTCGGTTTCGCCGCCGAAGAGGTCGCACAGGTCGAACCGCTCTTTGTCACTTATAACGACAAAGGCGAAGTAGAAGGCGTCAAGTACGGACAACTCACCCTGGTGTTGGTCAACGCGGTTAAGCAACAACAAAAGCAAATAACCGAGCAACAAATCCTAATCGAGCAACAGCGGCGACAGCTTGAAAGTCTCAAGAGATTGATTTGCCTTAACCGCCCCAAGGCTAACCTCTGCAAGCCAAAATAAGGAGTAAGAAAAGGATGAAACAGACAAACCAGATAAAACATCGCGCCCTACTGCTGGCCACCTCGATTTTGGCACTCGGCCTGTCAACCCAGATGCGCGCCGACACCGGCGCCTGCGGCGGAGCTTCAACCACTTTGCCATTCACAGATGTGCCTTCGGGCAATATCTTTTTCTGCGCCATCGCCTCGGCCTACTTTGCGGGGCTGATGGATGGGACATCGACGACAACTTATAACCCTGTGCATAATGTGACGCGAGAGGAGATGGCGGAGGCGGTCTCGCGCACGCTCGATCAGTCACTCAGGCGCGGCGGCCAGCGGGCGGCTCTTGATCAATGGTGGACGCCGGCCTTGATTCCCACCACGGCAAAGACGCTGGTAGGCCAAAGTCCGGTAGCGGTTAAATCCGATGGCGCTGACCTCTGGGTGGCGAATAAGCAGCCGAGTACCACCGGCACCGTGTCGCGGGTGCGCGCCAGTGATGGCAAATTGCTTGGCACCTGGACCATAGGGGGCTTTCCTGTAGATTTACTGGTCGCGCGCGGGCGTATCTATGTGGTGGCTTACGTGCCGCCGCCACCCAGCGGGCCCCCGGACCCCCAACCCGGGCGACTCTTCAACATTGATCCAACGCAAGCGCCGGGCGCGGCCACCTTATTGA
>JBIOWC010000898.1:0-9679 GCA_044868105.1 Blastocatellia bacterium | reverse complement strand
TTCTTCTTGCGCTTGTGCTCGGTGCGCGGAATAACGTGATGTTGCGTCAAAACCGTCACCGCTCGGCCGCACAACTCACACCTGTTTGTGGTCTCCATAAAAACACATCTTCTGGCACCGCGCAGTTTTTTGACAAGACGATGAATGTATCGTTATCGCAAATGGGTTTTTAGACAGGGCAGGCGAAATGAATCGAAAGTGTAGGTACGTCCGGAAAAAATTTTTGGTTCAAAAAATTATCGCGCGCCGGCCCCTAAAAACGATAACGCGGATTCCATCTGAATCGAATAAACCTGATTCCCATGGATCCGCGTTCTTTGCGTGTTCTGTACTCCTTGATTATTCGCAGCTATTTATTCCGTTTGACATTGACGAGTCGCGCTGGGTAGATGCCGAAATTTTCGACTTCGATGGTGCGATCGCCGATGTAGCGCACTTTGCCAGCAGGGATCAGGCTGCCTTCGCCCCGGCCGCGTTCATCAATGAAAAGCTCCAAGTACATGAACGGGTAATCGAGCGAACGGGAACCGCGACGGGCTTCAAAGAAACCGATCCAGCGTTCGGCCAGCGCGGTGATCTTGCGTTCGCCCTCTTCGCTCGTGGAGATCCACACGGCGTTGATGTCCTGTCCGATGTTGCTGGCGATTTGAAAGCGACCGCGTTTTTGTTTGCCGATGGCTTTGACCAGGGCGTCCTGCCCGCCATCTTTCAAAGCGCCGGTGACGCGCAACACGTCTTCATCCGATGTCCAGTTATCGATCGTCAGGGTAAAGGTTGTTGTGCCGCTGCCGCGCGTCCCGCCGTAATAGATGATGTTTCCGGTGTAGGTCTCTGACGCGGCTACGGGGATGGCGACCTTGCTGCTTGCGGTGCTCACCTGCGGGATGATGCCGATCAGCGAGACCAGGCAAAGCGCAATTGCGAGGTGGGTGAAGAGAAAAGTTTTTTTCGTCATATGTTCTCCAATTCTTCAAAGTTCGATGAATCAGGGGAACCACTAAGAAAAGCTTAAAGAGTTGCGCTTCATCAAGCAACATCTTTCAAGGCGGTTTTTCTCTATTTTATAATCCCGCGAGTTCTATGAGGCGTTTGTATTCGGCTTCGCTCACCGGCATAACCGATAGGCGCGGCAGGCGCACTAACTGAAACTCGGCGAACTCGGACAGCGATTTGATTTCGCTTAACGTGACTTTGTGTTTGGCGCGCCTTTTAGGTTTGAGGTCAATGACCGCGAGTTTTTCGTTATCGGCTTTGGGGTCAGGATAAGGGTTGCTTGCGGCCACTGCTAAACCGACAAGGGCTTTTTCATCGCCCGTGTGATAAATCAAAATGCTGTCGCCTTTTTTGATTTTGCGAAGATGTTGCAAGGCGAGATTATTGGCAACCCCGTCCCATACGGCAAACCCATCTTTCATCAAATCATCAAAGCTGTAATCTTCGGGGTCGCTCTTCAACAACCAATAGCTGGTCATCAATTATTTGAACCACAGAGGCGCCGCAGACACCGAGAAAATAAAAACTCCGGGTCTGCGGCGCCTCTGTGGTGTTCCTTTCTTAATATTTTGATAAGTCAACGATGCTCGCGGCGATGTCGTCAACTTGCGGCAAGATTTCGTCTTCGAGTTCCGGACAATAAGCCACGAAGGTATCGGTTGCGGCGACGCGGCGCACCGGCGCGTCCAGATGTTCAAAGAGTTCATCGGCAATGCGCGCGGCAATCTCTGCGCCGTATCCCCAGCTCTTCATGTCTTCGTGAACCACCAGCGCGCGGCTCGTCTTCTTCACCGTCTCGGCAATGGCCGTCCAGTCATAGGGGCTCAGCGAGCGCAGGTCGATGATTTCTACGCTCAAGCCCTGTTCTTCTTCGACTTTCTTTGCCGCCACCATTGACCGAAAGACCGTTGCGCCATAGGTGATTAGCGAAATGTCCGTGCCCTGGCGCACGGTCTTGGCTTTGCCCAACGGAATCATGAAATCTTTACCCGGATAGGCGCCTTTATTATGCGTCTGACGATAGAGATGTTTATGTTCAAGGAACATCACCGGGTCGTCGGCGCGAATCGCTGTCCGCAAAAGTCCGATGGCATCGAGCGCATTCGACGGCATGACGATGCGAATGCCGGGCGTGTGCGTGAATAACACTTCGCCCGATTGACTGTGATAAATCGCGCCGCCCGTCAAATATCCACCGATGGCCACGCGCACCACGGCCGGGCATTTAAATGTCCCGTTTGAACGCCAGCGCATGGTCGCCATTTCATCGCGCAGTTGCATCATGGCCGGCCAGATGTAATCGAAAAATTGAATCTCGGCTACCGGCTTCAAGCCTCGCGATGCCATGCCAATGGCGCGACCGACAATATTGGCTTCGGCGAGCGGGGAATTGAAAACCCGGGCGCTGGTAAACCTTCTCTGCAAATTCGCGGTCGCTTTGAAAACGCCGCCTTTGCCTTTTACCTGTTCCAGGTATTGCTCGCGGCTGCAATCGGCAACGTCTTCGCCGAACACGACAATGCGCGGGTCCCGTTCCATTTCGTCGTGTAAACAGGCGTTGATTAAATCAATCATGGTCTTCGAGGCGTCTTCCGCGGGCGCTGTCGTTTCGGTGTCAAAAGCTTTTGAAGTCGGGTCAACAGATTCGGAATAGACATGCAGATAGATTGAATCAAGCGCCGGTTTCGGCGCGGCAACCGCTTCATCGGCGGCGGCATTGACCGCGCGGTCAACCTCCGCAACGATGCCCTGAATGTCGGCTTCGCTTGCCAACCCTTCCTTAATCAAACGCGCCGGAAAAGTTTTCAGCGGGTCGCGTTCGGCTTCGGCTTGCCGCTCGGCTTCGGGTCTATACAACACTTCATCATCGGAGAGCGAGTGCGAATAAGGACGGATGACGCTGGCGCGAACCAGTGCCGGACCTTTGCCCTCGCGGCAATATCCGACGGCGCGTTGCAGCGTTTGAAAACTGGCAACCGGGTCGCATCCGTCAACCTCTTCGATATAGAGATTCGGGAAGCCGCTGACCAGTTTCGTGATGTTGCCGCCGGCGGTCTGCACTTCGACGGGAACCGAAATCGCGTAGCCGTTATCTTCAATCAAATACAAAACCGCGAGCTTTAAGTTGCAGGCGGTGTTCAGGGATTCAAAAAATTCACCTTCACTGGTCGTGCCGTCGCCCGATGAGACATAGGTGATAGAGTCCGGTTGATAGCCGGTGACGATTTCCGGCTGGTTGAGCAGCCCCGCGCGATAGTTGGCTTCGGCGCACCCGACGGCTTGCAGAAATTGCGTTCCCGTTGTCGAAGACTGCGAGACGATATTGAGTTTGGTGCTTGCCCAGTGATTAGGCATCTGTCGCCCGCCCGAGGCAATATCGGCAGCCGCGCCCGTTGATTGCATCAACATCTCTGTGGGCGTCACACCGAGCGTCAAACAGAGCGCGCGGTCGCGATAGTAAGGGTAGAACCAGTCATAGCCGGGTTTGAGCGCCAGGCCCGCGGCAACCAAAACGGCTTCGTGTCCGGCGCCCGAAAGTTGGAAAAAGATTTTGTTCTGCCGTTTGAGCTGAATCTCCTTGTCGTCAATGCGCCGCGCCGTGAGCATAATGCGATAAATCTTGAGCATGGTTTCGCGGTCGAGTTGATTTTCGGTTTCCATTTGCGGTTGAAATGCCATTTCTTCTCTCCATTTTGAATTTTGGGTTGCCGCGGCATGAAGGACTTCAGTTGATTGAAGCTTGAACCCAACCGGGCCGCGAAACGGCGCGGTGCCGCTTCTGTGTGTGCGGTGCCTTGGTGGTTTTTCTTTTCACCACCGAGACTGAGGGACCCAGAGCCTTCACAGAGACCGTTTGTCATTCGTAGCCTAATCCAAAATCTAAAATCTAAAATCCAAAATTATTTTGCGCTTGCTACGGACACGGGATTGTATTCAACAATCTTTCCGGCAATCGCCGAAGCGGCGACCGTATAAGGCGAAGCCAGATACATCTGACCGGGACCGCTGCGACCCGGAAAGTTGCGATTCTGGGCGCTGATGACGACCTGTTCTTTGGTCGTGCTGACCCCGGGACCGGCGTTGATACAGGCACCGCAACTCGGTTCAATGACGGTTGCGCCGACCGCATTAAAAATTTCCAGATAGCCGCGCTCGCTGCAGTGTTCGCGCACTTCCTGCGAACCGAATTGAATGAAACATTGAGTTTCAGGATGAACGCGTTTGCCTTGCGCTAGCGCCTCTTTGAAAACCCGGGCATACATATCCATGTCTTCTTTTTTGCCCGCCGTGCAAGAACCGCCGTACGCAATATCAACTTTTACTTCCTCTGTGAGTTCATCAACAAATATGCCGTTGCCGGGGTCGCCCGGGGTGGCAATCATCGGACGCAAGGTGTGCGCGTCAATGTCAATGGTCAGCGCATATTCGGCCTCCGCATCGCTTTGCATGCCGGCGCACAACCGCTCGGCCTCGTCCCGCGATAAACCGCGTTCAACTAAAAAATCCACCGTCTTCGCGTCGGCCGCAACGAGGCCGGTAAAGGCGCCGACTTCGGCAGCCATATTGGTCATAGTGGCGCGCTCATCAATGTTCAAATCGGCAATCGCCGCGCCGGTGTATTCAACAATTTTGCCAATGGCATCGCCGTTGCGCACCAAATCGGTTTTCAAAATTGCCAGCATGAAATCTTTGGCGGTGACGTTTTCCGGTTTGCGCCCCGTCACCCGCACGCGCACCTGTTCGGGCACGCGCACGCGCACGTCTTTGGTTATCCACGAATTGAAAATATCGGTCGTGCCGACGCCGAAGGCGACTGCGCCAACCGCGCCGGCGTGCGGCGTGTGGGAATCACTGCCAATAATGATTTGTCCCGGCAACGCGTAGTTCTGCAAAATCAAGCTGTGACAAATCGCTTCCGACCCCTTGCGGTCTTTCAGCTCTCCGTGCAGCCGTATGCCTTGTTTAGCGGCGAATTCATCCTGTTTTTTCGCCAGCATAAAGGCTAAATCCAGCAGCCCCATCGCTCGACGTTCGGGCGGCATTACATCATCAAGGAACGTCAGATGGTCGCGGAATAAGTAAATCGAAGCGGGGTCATTAACCGGCGCATCGCCGACTAAATTTTCATAAAAGATTGCTGCCATCGGCGTGACATATTCGTGGCTGAAGCGAATATCGGTTTGCACGAATCCCGCATCGCCGGGGCGGACGGCGGCGACGCCAATTTGATTTTTCGATAAGTCGGTAACGAAATGGCGGGCAAAGATTTTTTCCGCAAGCGTCATCGGACGCGCTTCGGTGGTAATTTGCGGCACCTGGGCTTTACCCTGCAAACGCGCAACGTTGAAGGGGAAGAGTCCGCCATATTCGATAATCTGTCTGGTGATTTCATCTTCGCCGCGGGTGAATTCTTCAAGGTCAATCTCTGCACCGGCTGCGACTCGCTCAAGCAAGGCAAAATCGGTCGAGGTGAGCAGTCCGAGATTCTGACAATTCTGTTTGTAGATGCGTTCGATATTTTCAGCCACTACCAGACGAATGCCTGCGGCAATCTCTGCATATGGCGATTGCTCGCGACTCGACCCCTTGCCGCGCCGCTTGCCGGAAACCGCGACTGCGAAGCCGCCATTCTTTACATCATTGCGTTTGATGGGAAATTCCGTGCCGCACTTGAGGCCCAGATAGACAAATTCGCCGAGCGTGTTGTCGAAGTGATAGCAGATATAGGCCGGCGTGATTTCATCCGTAGAAATATCATTGCGCAGCGCGGGAATATTTTTGACATCGAGATTGTCGCCTGCGAGTTGCGCGCGAACAAGCTGCGCGTCTTCCGTAAGAAAAAGAATTCGGCCAGGGAAGCGAACTTTGATGGGACGCTTTTCGACCTTGCGAGCCAGTAAACTTTCAATCATTGCATGACCCCTCTGAATGCGTGAGATAGAACGGCTGTAAATGAAACCTATCAGCCAATTAATATAAATTACATCTTACCTTGCGAAATCTGTTTTGACAAAACGGGCAAAAGCGTAAGGCTGTGTGAATTGGGTCTGGCTCTCAGGGCATAGCACTTGCTGTTATTTCTTTTGACTTGCGGGGTTGATTTGATCGCACGCAAGGCATACGGCGAGTTGAATTTTAAAGGAGGGTATTTGATGGCAAAGCATAATGAAAAAGATAAACCAGAGTACGAAAGTAATCCTGCCAGCGGCGGCAATATGGGCGCTGGCCGATCGGGTCGTGAAGACCTTGGCAGTGAAACATCGGCCGAAAGTCAGGGCAGTCATAAGCCCGATAAAGTTCCAAGTCACGAAGACATTACCGGACATGGCGACCCCGGCCGATTGAGCAGACCTTAGATTAAGCAAACCTTATTAAGCAGAACTTAATTGACCAACTGGCACGAGCTGCTGGGGCGTGCGTCCAATGAATTTCTCGGAATATGAATTTCCTAAGCGGGATTTGAGGACTGTGCGCATCTTGCCGGTTGGTGATGCTCTCTTATTGAAAAAATATCGGCTGGTCATTCAAATTGCGGCATCTTTAAGCGCCGGCGGGAGAGCTGGTTGGACGCGCCATCTCGCATTACCAAATAATCCGCGTTTTAGCCGATGTGTGGTTGCCCCAAAACCGCTTGCCTAAAAGCACCGGCATAACGAAAATCCTTCCTGAGTAAGGTAGAACAATTTTCAATTTCACGTCGCACAAACCTAGAGAGGTAAGACGTAACAGAGACGACTGATGCCGGATGAGATTCTTAAAGAAGTAGAAGCCTTTCTCTCTCTTGAGCAAGTGCTCAATTGGGCCTTTGCCAGAAAGCCTCCGGCAAGGCTGGCGGAGGTTGTCGCGCAGGATGAATTCACGCACGATGTGGTGATAGGCATAGATGAAGAAATCTTTCTCAATTTCGACACCACTTGACTGGGCGCGATTCGAGCGGTCGCTCTCTGGACGCATCAACCGACTGCCGATGAACTCCTGGCACATCGTTTGGCAAAGGGTTGGACACCTACACCAACCTTGACCAATAATGGCGATGTCGTGATGGGACACGCCGCTTGCGCGGTGAAACCCAGACCATCGTGATTTTCTTTACCCCTACAGTGGAAAATAAATTTAACCTTCAGGAATTGCTTTATGACTAAAAAGCTATCTTTAGTTGTTTTGGTGCTCGCCCTGCTGCTTCCGTCCATGATGAATGCGCAGCAAAAACTTTCGTCTGCGAAAAAAACACCCGCCGAAAAACTCAATCCTCAGATTCAAAAAATCGTCAGCGAAATCTCTGCGAAAAACATTGAAACGATTATTCGCAAGCTCGTCAGTTTTGGCACGCGCCATTCGCTCTCCGATACGCAAAGCGAAACGCGTGGCATCGGCGCCGCCCGGCGTTGGATTAAATCGGAAATGGAACGCTATTCGAAAGAAGCGGGCGGGCGGCTTCAGGTCGAATTTGATTCGTTTATGCAACCGGCAGGCGGGCGCGTCCCGAAACCCACCGAACTCGTCAATGTGGTTGCGACTTTGCCCGGCAGACAAGCCGAATCCAAAGAGCGGATTTATGTGGTCAGCGGTCATTATGATTCCTGCGTCTGCGCGCAAGACATGATTGACAGCACCAGCGATGCGCCGGGCGCCAACGATGATGCTTCGGGAACCGCTGCGGTGATGGAGATGGCTCGCGTGATGGCGAAATTTGAATTCGACGCCACCCTGGTGTTTATGACGGTTGCCGCCGAAGAGCAAGGACTCCTTGGCGCAGGGCATTGGGCGGAGATGGCCAAGCAAAAGAATTTGAACGTCGCAGGCATGATTACCAACGACATCATCGGCAGTTCCCATGCCGAAGACGGGCGCCTTGATGATAAACACGTCCGCCTGTTTGCCGAAGGCGTGCCGCCGGTAGAAAAACTTACACCGGAGTTGCGCGGGATGTTGCAGACCGGTGGCGAAAACGATTTGCCGACCCGACAACTGGCGCGCTACATCAAAGAGGTTGGCGAACGCTACGTCAAAGGCTTTAACGTCACGGTCATCTATCGCAAAGACCGCTACCTGCGCGGCGGCGACCATTCGCCTTTTCTTGAGCGCGGATTCGCGGCGGTGCGCATGACCGAACCGAATGAAAATTACAACCATCAGCACCAGAAAATCCGCGAAGAAAACGGCGTAAAATATGGCGATTTGCCCGAATTTGACGATTTCAATTACATTGCCCAGGTGGCTCGCGTAAACGCTTCGGCGCTCGCCAGTCTGGCGCTGGCGCCCGCCGCGCCAACTAAAGTCGAAACGGAGACGGCGCGCTTGGAGAACGACACGACGCTGCGCTGGGAGGCGAACAAGGAGCCGGATATTGCCGGTTACCAAATCGTCTGGCGTGAAACCACCGCGCCATTCTGGACTAACAAAGTTTCGGCCGGCAATGTCACGCGCTACACCCTCAAAGGCATCTCGAAAGATAATTATTTCTTTGGCGTACAAGCCGTTGATAAAGACGGCAACGCGAGTATGGCGGTTTACCCGATGCCTTATCGTCCGCCGCGACGGCAATAGGTTTACGATGGCTTCAATTGTTATCAAACTTTACCCTGAGAAACTGGCGAATCCCGATCTTGATTTGCGCTATGTGTTGCCGGATTTGATTGCCGAAAAGTCCGGCAACTTCATTCGCGATGATGGCTATGATTATGGCGCGAAAACCCTGGCAATGCTGGTCTATCTGACGACCGAAGATTTGGAAAAAGCTTTGCCCATCGTCCTGAATATCATTGAGAATGAAGTGGTGATGGGCAATTCCTTAAAAGACGCCGTGATTGTCGGAGCTGGCGATTTGGATAATTACGAAATCGTCTACCCCGCGAACTTGAAAGAACCGTTCAATGCAGATTAAGGTGGATGGATGAAAGAATATGTTGAAGAAGCGCGCGCCTTTATTCAATCGGAACGCGACGGCATGCTCTGCACACTGTCACAGCGATTGGCCGGGTTTCCGTTTGGCTCAATTGCGCCTTATGCGCTGAGCGCCGCAGGCGAACCCTTAATCTTAATCAGCGACATTGCCGAACATACAAAAAATGTGCGCGCCGATGCCCGCGTCAGCTTTCTCATTCAAGCCTCGAACACTTTAGACCAACAGGCGAGCGCCAGAGCGACCCTGGTGGGGTACGCGATTCCCGTGTCGAAAGCTTTTTATGAGGATGGAGAGCGGCGCTATCTTAATGTCGTACCCAATGCCGCCGGATATTTTGCGACCCACGATTTTTCATTATTTAAAATCCAGGTTCTGCAAGTGCGGTTCATCGGCGGCTTCGGCAACATCCACTGGATTGAGGGTGAGGAAATCCTTGAGCGCGCCAGTGAAGCAGCGCTTGATGAAATAGCGCCTTACGCCGCCGGTGTCTGTAAACACATGAATGAAGACCACGAAGCGGCGATGCTGGCTTATGCGAAGGCTTTCGCCGGCCTGGAAGCTCAAGCGGCAAAGATGGTGGCCGTTGACCGCTTCGGCTTTGATTTAATTGCGGTCAGTCAAGGGCGGCACCAGGCGCTTCGTTTAGATTTTCCCGCGCCGGTTTCTTCAACTGAAGAACTCAGAAAAGCGACGGTCGAGATGGTGCGCCGGGCGAGAGAAATACTCGGTTAAAGATATTTTTTAACCGTCAAAGCCCGGCCTCCTTCTGTCGTTCTCCTT
>JBIOWC010000897.1:0-13753 GCA_044868105.1 Blastocatellia bacterium | reverse complement strand
ATAGGTATTCGGATAGGCGAGCGCGATGTCTAAACCAAGCCCCTGCTGTTTGTGGTAAACAAGTCCGGTTTCCTGATGGCGAATTTTTTTATAACGTTCTTTAATCTTTTGCATCTGGGTAATACTTCAACACAACAACGCAAAGCACAGCAACTAAAAAAATGTCAGATGGCGCAGGTTAGTTAAGCGGGTCAGCCGTCAAACGCCTTACCTTAGAGGTTATTTACTGACGTCAGGCATCCGCTATCTCGCCAGGCGTTTTATTTAAAGTTATCAAGCAAAAATTTCCAATAAATCATCTATCGAGTCGGCAATAAAATCGGGGTGTTCGCGTTCAAGTTCGGCGCGGGGCATCGGCCCCCAACCGGCAGCAATGGTCTTGACGCCCGCCGCCCGCCCGGCAACTACATCGTGAAATGAATCGCCGACATAAACCGCTTGACCGGCTTGCATCTGCAATTTTTCAAGCGCCGCGAGTATCGGCTCCGGTCTCGGCTTATGAATCTGCGTGTCTTCAAGAAAGACCGCGCCATCAACAAAGGTGTCAATCTCGCAGAGCTTCAACCCGCGAAGCGCCAGCTCTCGACTTTTTGAAGTGACCACGCCAATCGTGTAACCGCGTGCCCGCAGCGTTGCAATAACTTGCCGGGTGCTGGCAAAAGGCCGCGCAATAGAATCATGATTGGCAAAATTGAAAGCCCGATAGGCGGCAAGTAAGCTGTCTACCAAATCCTCATGTCTCGAAGACTGCGCGGCGGTGTGGTCATCCGGCGGGTTGGCTACGGCAAGCAACTTGCGCATGGCTTCGCGCAGCGGGATGCCAAAGGTCATCAACAGCGCTTGACGCGAATGCGTGATGCCGCAAACGCTCTGCCAGGTGTGGTCAAAGCTATGCAGAATCAATTCGGTCGTATCAATGAGGGTGCCGTCCAAGTCAAATAAGATGGCTCGCGTCTCGGCGAAGTTATGTTTGGGTGTCATCAATTTATTCCCTTAACGAATCCCCGATTATATTTCATGGAAATTTAACCGGCAATAAGACAAAAATTCTGGCGCGCGGGTCTTGGTAAGCGGGCTTGCTGGTTACCCTGTCGCACTCATTTTGTTTACAGAGCTTCGACCCGGCTCTATCTATCAGCCCAGCTTCCCCGAATCGGTAGTCCTTCAACCCTCCATGACATTAGGAAAAGCCTCACGGTCTTAGGCGTAAAGAGCAGGTGGAGGCGGGTTTGTCAGGTCATCTCTGGAAAGCGGCAATTATTTGCGGTTTCCTTGATTGAGGCAACGGGCTTTGCTCGGGATTTTCCGCAGAAGTTCCTATAAGAAAAAGGATTGAAAAGAAGATGGATTCCATAAGACACCGCAGTTTCAATGAATATTTAGACGCTTTTCGTCGTCACAAAATGGCGATTCTGGTGCCGGCAATCGTCGTCATGATGGCGTCGGCAATTGCCATCAAACGGATGCCGAACATTTACGAATCCTCAACCTTTATCGTCGTCGAATCACCGAAAGCCGAAAGCGCATCGGGCGATATGTCGCTGGAACTTTCGCAACGTCTGGCGACCATTAAACAACAGGTCACCAGCCGGTCGCGCCTTGAAGCGGTCATCAACAAATTCGGACTTTATAAAAAAGATTTGGAAAAAGGTCAGCGACTGGATGACCTGATTTCCGATATGCGCGGGCAAGTCGGCGTTGAAGTACCGCCTAATCCCGAAAATGTCACCAAAGCGTTTTCGCTCTCTTTTCGTGACAAAGACCCTGAAGTTGCTCAGAAAGTCACCGCGGAACTTGCCGAACATCTCATCAAAGAGAACGTCGAAGCGATACAAAAGAATGTGTCGGGCGAAGCTCAGGTATTGGACCAACGCGCCGAAGAGCTTTCGACAAAACTCCACGAACTCGAAGTCAGCCACCCCTGGTTGCTCACCTTGCGCGAAGATATGCCCATCATTCCGATGTTTGCGATGAATGGGGGTGGCGGAAACGCCGCTTCGGTTGCCAAAGCCAATGCCGACGCAACGCGCGCCCACACGTTAAGCGTTGAAGGCCTTCAAGACCAGCAAGAAAAATTGCAGAAGCAACTCGCAGAGGTTGAAAAAAGTATTGCCGAGCTGAAACCCATAGTTGAACAGCAGAAGAAAAGTTCAGCCCTGCCGGGTAACGCGGCTTACGGCACCTTGATTGCCAAACGCGCCGAACTCACCGGGCAGCGCGACGATATGATTAAGAATCAAGGGTACACGGACAAACATCCGAAAGTGTTGAATGTCAATGAGCAGATTGCCGCCATTGACCGTCAGATTGACGATTTGACAAGACAGAGCGCCGGCATCAGTCAAACCCCTGAAGCCATTCAACTGCGTCAACTCGAAGGGCAACGCAATCAACTGAGAATTGACCTTGAAGTCGCGCAAAAAGCGGTTGCCAGACAACTGGCCAATCCCCCGCGACCGATGATGGCGACCAGCTCCAACCCGGCCTCGGCTCCTGAAACGCCGGCGACCAAAGACCCCGGCGCGGCGCGCATCGCTCAAGATTATCTGGGGATGAAAAACGATTATAAGCAGGTGCTCGCTAAGAAACAGGAAGTTGAGTTGCGCGAAAAAACGCTGGGCAGTTCCAAGGTTGATCAATATCGGGTCATTGACCAGGCGAGCGTGCCGCAACTGCCGGTTGCCCCGAATCGCAAAGTGCTGATGATGGTCGCTGCCATGTTCGGTTTGGCGGTCGGCGTCACTTTCGCCGGATTACTCGAATACCGTCGCTTTGCGGCCTTGCAGGATGTCAAAGACGTCGAGTTTTATACCCAACTGCCGATGTTGGCGGCGATTCCTAAAACGCTGACTCCCGCAGAGCAAAAGGCCGAAGAACGACAGTACAAAAGAAAATTGGTTTTTGGCGCCGTGGCCGCGGTTTTGGCGATTTTCGTTTTAACCGGCGTGTTGATGTACACCAATCTTTTGGGAATCCTCATCAAGAAGTGAAAAAATCCGAGAAAAATCAAACAATTCGCTATTTTAATAAACTAGCAAAGATTGACACTGAACAGGAGAAGCTCCATGTATAAGCAGTTTTACGGATTGAAAGATGTACCGTTCAATCTCGCCCCCGACCCGAAATATCTGTTCCGCACTGACAGCCTGCTGGAAGTTTTCGCGACCCTGCAATACGGTATTGATAACAGCAAAGGCCTGGTCGTGGTTACCGGTGAAGTCGGCACCGGCAAAACCACCATTCTGCGCTCCATGCTTCAGTCCCTGGATCGCACCATTCTGGCAGCCTATATCTTCAATCCGTTGCTTTCGTCAAAAGATTTCTTCGATTTGTTATCAACCGAATTTCGCATTCAACCGCAAGCTTCAAAAGCGGCGATGCTCAGGCGGCTTGGCGAACTCCTGGTGACCCGTCATCAACAAGGCTTGACGACGGTGCTGGTGATTGATGAAGCGCATCTGCTAGCGCCACACCTGCTTGAAGAAATTCGTTTGCTGTCGAACTTTGAAACGACCCGGGAAAAACTCTTGCAGATTATTCTTTGCGGACAACCGGAACTGCACGAAACCTTATCGCGCCCGGAACAACGTCAACTCAAACAGCGGGTCAGCCTCAAATGCTCGATTAAATCACTCACGCCGCGCGAAACCGCCGAATATATTCGCTGGCGATTGCGGATTGCCGGAGCCAGAAATGAGAACCTCTTCGAGCCGGATGCCGTTAAGTTGATCCAACAACTTTCGGGCGGTATTCCGCGCATCATCAATAATCTTTGCGACAACGCTTTATTGACCGGCTATGGCAAAGATAGCCCGACCCTTACCCGAAACCTCATCCAGGAGGTGGCTGATGATTTGGATTTGATGCCGGTTGATTACGGAACCCTCTCTTACACGGTCGCAGATATTGATACGGAAGTAGACAAAGCCTTTGCGCGGTTCTCTTCTTCCGCTTCTCAGCCTTCAGCGTCTCCAACCAATGTTCTTTACCTGCGCGACAACGACAAGAAGATGAACCCGGAATCAGAACCGCTGGTCAGCCAAGCGGACGAGCTGATCAACGCGCCCGAGTGGGAAACGCCGATCAGATTTTTCAAAAGAGTTCACTTGAAATAAATCATGTCAAAGGTTGCCCTTTGGCAATTCACCACCTGACGATTCAAATAATTATTGAAGGTTTGCTGATATGGGTAGGATATACAAAGCACTGGCAAAAAATTTACAAGAACGCCAAACCCAACCGTCCGCATCGCCGGACCTGGCTGCAGTTATAGATAATAGCTCGCCGGACAACGAAGATTATCGCTACGCCGGAGGATTCGGGCTGGGTCAACCGGCCTCGCGAGTGATTGAATTTCAAGCGCCGACAACTCATCAAGCGGCTATCAGCGACGGCGAAATCGCCGGTCTGCTGGGCAACATTCTCAAAGAGAGCGTGCACCCCCCGCGTCCCGAACGCCATCTGCAAATTGCCCCCCAAACGGGTGCGATCTTTGCTGAACCTAAACGGGCGATCAAGCTGAACCCGGCCGCCCTTGAGCCGCACTTGATTGCCTTGACCGGCAGCGATGCGGCGGCCGCAGAAAGCTATCGAACGCTTGCCGTACGCTTGTTGAATCTCACGTCAAGCAAAAATCAAAAACTGAAAACTCTGGTGATGACCAGCGCCCGAGCCGGAGAAGGCAAAACCACGGTTGCCACAAACCTGGCATGGGTGATGGCACAACAATCCGAACGGCGGGTACTGTTAATTGATGCCCATTTACAAAACCCATCGGTGTGTGAGCGTTTAGGAGTCAGCCCCGGCAATAGCTGGTTACCGATGATTGATAAAAAGATAGCTTTCGCTGATGCGGCCATTCGAATAGACCCGAACGGTCTGTATATCTTATCGCCCATCCGACGCAACGCCCTCGCAGACCAGGCGCCCTTAAACGCCCTGGCCTCTATGCAAGCAGAAAAACTATTCGAAGAACTTGCCGGGGATTTTGATTTTATAGTTATTGACGCCCCGGCGCTTTTGGATTCAGCCGATGCGCAGAGACTGGTTTCTATCGCTGACGGCACCGTAATGATTGCTCGCGCCGGTCACACGCCTCACACCTGTGTAACCGAAGCGCTGAAATACATTCCCAAGGAATGTCGCGTTGGGGTTGTCCTCAACGAAACTCAAAATAATTAAGAGTCGGCACCTCACAACATCTAACCGGCTCAAGATAGTTTGTCATACGGCCACCTCATCAGGCTGTGTAACATCGTGATTCAGGAAGTGGGAACATCCCTCGTAGGTTAAGGTCAACGCCCCCGAATCCCTGATTCACCCTTGGTTGTGTCAAACAACTGAGGAGGATTCATGAGAAGAATTTTTTTGGTTTTAACCGAAACGATATTACTGTATCTGGTCGGTATCATCGCAGGAACGATTCGCTTATTCGATAGCCTCTGGTGGGAGATGTTCGAACGTCGCGGGTGGGCGAAACTCTTGTTTATGGTTGTCGCCATGCAGTTGATGTTCTACCTGTTCGACCTTTATGACCTTCCGGCAACCCGCCGTTATCGCCGGGTTTTTGCTGGCATTATCAAGTCACTTGGCACAGCAACCGTACTGCTCTCCATTCTCTTTTATGCCGTACCGCAGCTTGAAGTCGGGCGCGGCATGTTTCTTATCGCACTGGCTTTGACCTTTCTGGTTATTGCCGGCTGGCGGCTGGCGGTTTCCTGGGTTTCAGGTCATGCGAGCCTTGGCGTACGCGAACGGGTTTTAATACTCGGTTCGGGAACCCAGGCGGTCGAAACCGCGCGCGCCACGCTTGAAAATCGCCATGCCGGTTTTCACATCGTCGGCTTTGTGGATAACAAACCGGAACTGGTCGGGCAGAGCTTAATCAACCCGTCGGTCTTGGGACTGACAGTAGAAATTTCCGAGTTGGTTGAAAAACATCAGGTTGACCGCATCATTGTCGCCCTCGAAGACCGTCGCGGCAGCGGGGTCTTTCCTACCGAAGAACTCTTGAACCTGAGCCTCAGCGGGCGCGTGGCCGTTGAAGAGTGCGCCTGTTATTACGAACGTCTGACCGGCAAAATTGCCACCGAACTTTTGCGCCCGTCCTGGCTGATCTTCTCTCGTGATAATCGTCTGACCGATATTACCTATCACCTCAGACGCATTCTTAATTTAGCCCTGGCGCTCGTCGGTTTTGCTTTTGCCTTGCCGGTGATGGCGCTCGTGGCTATGGCCATTAAACTGGAATCGCACGGCTCAGTCTTTTACACCCAAGAGCGCGTCGGCAAAAACGGCCGGCTGTTTAAAATCATCAAATTCCGATCAATGAGCGCTGATGCTGAAAAAGATACGGGGCCCATCTGGGCTGAAAAAGCCGACCCGCGGGTGACCCGCGTCGGCCGCCTCATTCGCAAACTCCGACTCGATGAATTGCCGCAATTTATCAACGTCATACGCGGCGACATGAACTTTGTCGGCCCGCGGCCCGAACGCCCGGTTTTTGTTGAACAACTGAGCGAAATGATTCCTTACTATCAACAACGTCATCTCATCAAACCGGGACTGACGGGCTGGGCGCAGATTAAATTCCCTTACGCGTCATCCGTAGAAGACGCTTTTGAAAAGCTTCGCTATGACCTCTACTACATCAAGAACCGCTCGCTGCTTTTAGATGGCTTCATCGTCTTTGAAACCATCAAGACGGTTCTCTTCGGCAAAGGCCGATGAATTCCAGTCGCCCGATAGTAAGAGCACAGACGTTAAGAAGGTAAAAGTGATGAAACAAATTTATTCAATTTCAAATAAACAAGTGGCAAGAAGCTTAATGGTCTATTGCTTACTTATGGCCTTCTGTTTTTCAACCTTCGCACAGGAAAGCCGGCGGCAACCGCTTACCGACGCGCCCAAGAATCCGCCATCTTCACCGGCCTCGGATGAAGAAGAGGTGGCCATACAGGCGCAAATCAGTTCGGTCTATCAAAGCTTTTATAAAGGCTATCGCTTCGGCGCCGGCGATGTGCTCTCCATTTACATTGATAAGCATAAAGACGATTCGATTGATAAAACGACCGTAACCCCACTGGGCCAGGTTTTTTATCCGCTGCTTGGCAATGTCAATGTCGCCGGCAAAACCCTGGACCAGTTGCAAGAGTATTTGACCATCGCCATTTCAGAATATATCCGCGACCCGAAAGTGACCGTCACCTTGCTTGAATCAAACAGCGCAAAATATGGAATGCTCGGTGATGTGCGCGACCCCGGGGTTAAGGTGTTAACCCGCCCCATGCGGGTTTTCGAGGCCATCACTGCCGCCGGTGGGATTACCGATTTGGGCAATAAATCGGATGTTGTGGTTTTGCGTCAGGACGATTTCGGCAATGTGCAAACCCTGAAAGTGAATGTGAAAAAGATGATGCAGGGAAGAGCCACGCCCGAAGATAACCTTTACCTTCAACGCGGCGATACGATTATCGTCAAAGGAAACCTGTTTAAGACGGTGAGCAAATATACCAGCCTCGTCGGGCTTACGGGTTTTGTATCCTTTCTATTCCGAGGCGGGAATTAAATCAAGCGCCGGTTCCTCAAGCTCACAAAAATTATTAATTAAGGATTCTTATGTCTAAAGCTACGCCCCAAATCACCAATCAGGCAGGTTTACCGGGCTTTCCCAACACCCATCATCAAAGAGCGAGCAAACGCACTCCGCTCGCCGAACTCGTGCATGCACACCTGCAAGCCAGGCGTTTAAGACAGATAGATTTTTGTCGGCAGACCGGATTCGACCAGGGTTTGTTATCAAAAATTCTCTCTTCAGTGGTTTCGACGCTCAATGTTGAAACCACCTTGAAACTGGCAGAAGGTTTGAACATTGCTCCGGTGGAAATTTTCGAGGCGATGGGTAAGAAAGAGATAGATGATTTATTGCGTCGTCTCTATGCCAACAAATAAAGGTTCAGCGACCTGACTTGGGTCAGGTCGCTGAACCTTTTCGAACCATTCAACCGTCAAGCCGTTGCGCGTTTGCGTTCTCTGAGCATCAAGCCAATATGCAGAAGCAACATCAATACAACCGCGCCAAGCACGAATAATAGACCTTTTCGCACATCGCCTTTTTCGCCGCCAATCGCTTTGGAGATGTAGCCGACCGCCGGCGGAATGACCAACAGTCCGGCAAAGCCCAAACCCATCACCCAACTCATGGCGGTGCCCGCAATGCGCGGCGCAATCGCCGAAGCCAGCCCAACTGAGGTTGGGAAAATCGGTCCCATGCCAATGCCGCTGGCAAACACTCCCCACCGTACAGTTTCTGGTGAGGTAGAATTGAAGGCAATGCCAAGCCCGATTGTGCAAATGGCTGAGCCAATAGCCAGCAGCAAGAAACTGTTCATCTTGACAACCCCGAGCAGAAAACTTGAAATCAACCGCCCAATCATCAGCGCAAATCCGAACCACGAAAGCGTCTTCAAAGCAAAATCTGCGGCTTGCTCGTGCTGAGCGAAGCTGGCGAGAAGTTGCGAATCCTCTTGCAAAAGCGTGGTCACCCATTTGCCAACCGCGACTTCTGAACCGACATACATAAACAAGGCGATGGCCAGAAACCAGAAGGAGATAGAACCAAATAAGCCCTTCGCCTCGCTAAAGGGGAAGGATTCAGGATGCGAAGGTCGCGGAAATTTCGGCAAAATTACAATCAGCACTAAGGCCAGCGCGGCGGCCGCCAGTATCCAGAAAATTTGCGAAAGCGCGGCCTGAGGATTGAAAATCAGGGGCAGCGTCGAGAGCCCAAGTCCGAAACAGATATCGAGCAAGTTTAACGCCGGGTCGCGCCAACTCACCGCCACATCACCGACCAGTGCGTGTCCGGCGCTGACAATGGCGTTCGCTCCAAGTCCGAGTACAAAGCCACAGAGGAAGATCAAAAACGTGGCTGCTGTAGGTTCGACGCGGCTGACCACGAAAGCAAAACCGGCCATTGACCCAATGACCAACAGCGCGCCGACCGACAAGGTGAATTTTTTACCTATCTTGTCCGTAATCGGGCCACTAATGATATAAGCTAAGACGGCGCCGATGGCGTTGATTAAAAGAAAATTTGCGACGACTCCATCATCCTGCAAAAATTTACTGGCCTTAAGATTTGGAATGACGGTGCCGGGCAAAGCCGTCAAAAGCCCGTAAACAAAGATTCCGAAAAAAGCGATGGCCATGAGTAAATAGCCCGCCGTACTTCCTGCGGCGCGAGTGGTTTCCGATGAAGGGCTTGATGTATCCATAACGTTCTCCTCGAAATTGATTATGCGTGATTTGTCGTGATAGGAACGGCGGCATACTACTTCATTGAAACGCTGCTTATCAAGCATTACTGCATTTCGGCCGACGCTTTGATAAGTTTGAGCCCTCAGTGCCATAATGCTCGCTGAAAAAAGTCCATGACACAGCAACCGGAAAGTCATCCTCAACAACTGGTTTCAGAATTTTTGACCGCCTTTCAAACCTCGGGCGTCTACCTGCGCGAACCCGTGGAAAGCCTCATCGAACTCGCTTCGTCCGAAAATCCGAAAACCGTAAAAGCGGCTACGGAAGCCATTTTCGCGTCGCTTGTTGAACATTTGGCGGATTCCTTCGAGCCGCAAGCGGTCTTGCTTTATAACCGCCTCTTTGCGCAGATGATTCAAGGATGTCGGCAAACGCCGCCGGGCAAACTGCTGGATGAGGCGCTGACGAAATTCGGTTTACAAACTGAAGGCGAACTCATCACCCGCGCCGAAGGGTTGCGCTACGTTCACAAATTTGCGGCCCGCGAGGCGGCAAAAAAGCAGATTAAACTCGTCCTTGTTTTATCCCGCGTCACGATTGGCGCGGACGTCGCGATCACCAGCATCATGCTGGAGCGCTTGAAGCAGGAATTTCCCAACGCCAGCCTGGTGCTCATTGGCAACGCCAAAGCGGCTGAACTGCTGGGCGGCGACCGGCGGCTCAGTTTCAGCGAAATTAAATACCACCGAGCCGGAACCTTGACTGAACGCTTGCTCAGTTGGCTTGAGGTCTTAAAGTGCATTGAGGGTTTACTAAACGGTCTCAGCCGCGAGCAGTATTTAATCGTTGACCCCGACAGCCGTTTAACCCAACTTGGGCTGTTACCGCTTTCTCGCCGGGAAGATTATTATGCGCGCCAAACCCGGAAAGCCCTCATCCCGGAAGATTATCTTTTCTTTCCGAGCCGCGAACTCGGCGCCCGCGCGTCACAATCGCTCAGTCAACTGACTTGCCTTTGGCTTAGTGCGGTGTTTGGCGGCGATGAACAAACCTTTCCTCAGTTGCATTTGAAAGGCGATGACCTCAGGCACAGTGAAGCTTTAGTCAGCCAAATGCGCCAAGGAGATTTGCGTCCAGTGATTGCCATCAATTTCGGAGTCGGTGAAAATCCGATGAAGCGCATTTCCGATGAATTCGAAAAGCAGGTTGTCGCCAATCTTTTGCAAAGCGGCGCAAAAATCATTTTTGATGAGGGCGCCGGCCTCGATGAACGAGCGCGCGCTGAGGCGGTTATTTATGAAGCCGGGCGCTGCACCTATCAGAATCGAAAAATCAAAATTATTGAGATTGATGAAGCGACACTCGTAACCTTTACCGGCGCCGCTCTTGCAGATGCCGATATGCTGGTGTGGCGCGGGCGTATCGGGATACTGGCGGCGCTTATCGGCGCCAGCGACCTCTACCTGGGTTACGATTCGGCGGGGCAGCATATTGCGGCGGCCCTGGGCACTGCTTGCGTGGATGTCTTCGCAGGTTATACTTCACAGCGCATGCTTGAGCGTTGGCGACCGACGGGCAGAGCTGAAACCCGGATAATCGCCGTTGATACGCTGAATAAACCGGTAGATTCGCCAGCCGTTTTAAGCGATGTATTGCAGGGCGTCGGGGCGTTGCTGAAAAGAAAATGAGTGGTGGAATCAATCAACCGCCGGCGGTTGATTTCGTTTCGGCGGGTAGTTTATGCTGCTTTACCATTCGCGCTTCGACGAGGACGCGAATTATCTTCAAGAAGGCTATTTTTAATGGAATCAATAATGAAATCGGCTCTCCTCTATATGTCGGCCAGCGAGAGCCTGAAAAATTTTCTCACCAAATTCAAATCCTTTAATAACGTCACCCAACGCTTTGTCGCCGGTGAAGAGATTGCCGATGCGGTTGCCGCGATTCGTCAACTCAACAGCAAAGGCATTACGGCAACCTTCGACCATCTCGGCGAGTCTATTTCCAAAGAAGAAGAAACCCGCGAAGAGGTGGGCGAATATCAGCGTTTGATTGACGCCATCAAACAAAATTCGCTGGACTCCAATGTGTCGGTCAAACTTACGCAACTCGGACTCGATATAGACAGTGAGCTCTGTTATGAAAACACGCGGGCTATCGTTGCGGCGGCGGCCAGCGAAAATAATTTTGTGCGTATTGATATGGAAGATTCGCCGAAGACCGATGCGACCTTTGAAGTTTTCCGCCGTTTGCGTTCGGAATTTAATAACGTCGGCATCGTCGTTCAGGCCTATCTCTATCGCACCGAAAAAGACATCGAAGAGTTGCTCAAGCTGGGGGCGCGCATTCGGCTTTGCAAAGGTGCTTACAAAGAGCCCGCCGAGATCGCTTTTCCCGATAAAGCCGACGTTGATAAAAATTATGTGAAGTTAATGCAGATGCTTCTGCCTTCAGGCATCTATCACGGCATTGCGACCCATGACCCGAATATGATTTCGGCGACCAAGCAATTTGCTAAAGAGAACGGCATTGCAGCGGATAAATATGAATTTCAGATGCTCTATGGCGTGCGGCGCGATTTGCAGGAGGGTTTAGTCAAAGAAGGTTATCGAATGCGCGTTTATGTGCCTTATGGAAAATTCTGGTATCCCTATTTTATGCGCCGCCTGGCCGAACGCCCGGCAAATATCTGGTTCGTATTGAAAAACGTGATGAAGGGATAGCTTTTCGTCCGCGCTCTGAGGTCGCGCGATTGATCAAGCAAAAAAAGAGCCGCCCGCTTAGGCCTAAGCGGGCGGCTCTTTTTCTTTGAGGGATAAGAAAGCCTTACATCACAATCGGCTGCTCATAGGGAGCGCGATTTGAAACGCTGCGTTTAACGGTAACCGCGGCGCGCTTCTGCGCCTGAGCTTTTGCGGGAGCTTGTTTCAAAATTTCCAGCGCTTTCTTCAACTGTACATCTTCCACAGGAGCTTCGGGTTTTGGCGGCGTCTGGGGTTGGGCAGGCTGCTGAGCCGTTGCATCATCATCATCGTCATCGCCATCCGGCAAAGCGATTTCGGGTTCGGCAAGACGTTCGACCTTCTGCGTCGGACTGACGCCCTCTTCCATAAAAGGCTTGCCGGCGGCCGGCGCATATTTGGCAACCGTAAGCAACAAAGCGCCGCTATCGTTGAGCGAGAACAATTGTTGTTCGCTGCCAATGCCGAATGTCGCCGTGCCGACAACATCACCGCGTTTTTGTTCCTTAACGGCAGCCGCAATAATTTCGGAGGCGCCAGCGGTGCTGCGGTCGGTTAAAACAACCAGCGCGCCATTGAAGATGACTTTCTTGGCGTCCGCCGCATAAGTCTTGGTGTCTTTGCCGCCTTTGCCGATGACGCGCGCCAGGTTGCCGGTGCCGATAAAGTAATTGGCAACCGCGACGCCTTCATCAATCAGGCCATTGGCGGCGCCGCGCAGGTCAAGGATAATTTTCTGCGCGCCTTTGGTGACCAGTTCGTTCAATTGCGTTTTAATCTCGCCCGCTTTGCCTTCGGCCAGGCTGGTGACTTTCAGATAGCCAATGCCGGATTCTTCGGTGCGGGCTTCGATTGCCGGTTGGTTGACTTTCGCTCTCGTCAGCGTGATTTTGCGCGAGACGCCGCGATGTAAAATTTTCAATTCGACGGTTGAACCGACGGCCCCATTAATCAGATTTTGGCAATCGTAGAGGCTTAAATCACGCGAAGGCAGTTTACCGATGTATTCGATGAAATCCCCATCTTTGATTCCGGCTTGTTCGGCGGGTGAGCCTTTCAATACGGCGACCACATACGCGAAGCCTGCGACCTTCGAGACAATCATTCCGGTTTCGCCCGGTTGCCCTTTTGGATTGTACTGTTTCGCCTGTTCAGGAGTCAGATATGCGCTATACGCATCAAGCCCTTCGGCAAGTCCGCGCAAACTGCCGATGCGCACCTTTTCAAGGTCCGGCTCTTCAACATAATCTTCGATGATATGTTTGAGCACATCGTCGAACACATTGATTTGGGCATATTGATTATTGCGCGCCACGGCTTGGCTTGAACGCGAAATAAAGCTGCCAACAATGGCATAGCAGGCGATCAAAGTTGAAAAAACAACGATGGCGATTTTGGTCTTAAACTGCATTCAGGACTCCTTGTGATTGAACTTCCACAACAACTGGGCTTCTTACTCTCTCATAATAACCTTTCAAAAAGAGCGGGCGCAAGCATAACCTCAGTTTTCGATTTCACCGCTTGAAGTCTGGGGGTTGGTGTCCGGTGTCCGCTGTTCTGGCGGCGAAGTTTACAGCGCCAATTAGGGCGTTTATAAATCGTCCTCACGACTACCCGTTGAAGGCCGCAAAGCAGACACCGAACGCCGGATGCGGGACATTGAGCAATAAATTAGTAGTGGTCAGTATGAAATAGATTGGCCAGCGGTTGGCGCTAAACAAGTAAAGTCTCGCCCAACGACCAGTAAACAGTGA
>JBIOWC010000896.1:0-6468 GCA_044868105.1 Blastocatellia bacterium | reverse complement strand
ACACTGTTTGTCAAACCTGACTCTGTTTCGGGTCGCCGCCTAACAATGGTGTGCAACGGAGCCGCGCGAGCGAGTTTCGCATGGTTACTTTAAGTGTTCGGCGCGCGGCCCGCTGACACCAAGCGTTAGGCGGCTATGGAGGTTACGCTTGTGCAAGATATGTCGGAAAGTCATGCCCAGGTCAGGAATACGATTCTCTTCGCCAGTCTCGCACTGGTCATCACCATAACTTTTGCTCGTGGCCAAGCGCCCGCCACGCCGACGGCCCCGATTATTAAGCAGCCGGTCACGTTCCGCAGCGATGGCCTCGCCCTGCTCGGCTACCTCTTCAAGCCCGAAGGAGCCGGGCCGTTCCCAGCCGTGCTCTGGAATCACGGCAGTGAGCGCGCCCCTGGACGGATGCAGCAAATTGACACGATGGCCGCGATCTTTATGCGGGCGGGCTACGTCGTCTTCGCTCCCGTGCGCCGGGGCCATGAAGGCTCGGAAGGTCCCTACATCATCGATGAGATCAATCGTACCCGCGAAAGCCGTGGACTGGAGGAGGCCAACCGCCTAACCGTGCGCAAACTGGAGACTGAGCAACTCGACGATCAACTGGCGGGGCTCGCTTATCTGCGCAGGTTACCCTTCGTCGATGGCTCACGAATTGTCGTTGCCGGTTGCTCCTATGGCGGAATCCAGGCTCTGCTCGGAGCGGAGCGAGGCGCCGGTTATCGGGCCGCCATTTCGATCTCCCCTGCCGCGCTCAGCTGGGAAGGAAACCCGTTGCTCCGGCAGCGGCTCCTGCAGGCCGTGCGGAAGATTGAGATCCCCGTCATGCTCTTGCAGCCACCGAAGGACGCGAGCCTGGAACCGAGTCGCGTGCTCGGGGCGGAGTTTAAGCGGTTGGGGAAACGGTATTCAGGGAAAGTCTATCCGGCTGAAGGGCCGGAGGATCAACAAAGGCATTGCTTTGGGGGCGCGAAGGGGATTCACATCTGGGCGGAAGATGTGCTGACATTCCTCCGGCAGGCGCTACGCTGAAGGCTTAGGCCCTAGGAGCCGCCGAACTGGAGCCGGGCAAGCCACTCTCGAAACTGCCGGCAACGCGCTCATTCCGCAATGCACAAATCGACCGGTTGCGCTTCGATTTAATTATCGCCTAGAAAGAAGCGTTGATCAAAAGTGGCCTTTCGCGTGATGAAGCGCAGGGGCAGCTCTCGAATCTGGTTTGTGAGATCTGGGAGTCGTGCGAGCCGGTGACCTGGAAGCTGCCGAGTTGAAGAAATTCAAAGCTCTGAGAAATTTTATGCTCAATTATTTGTTTATAGATAGCTTTGCCCTTCTCGCTCAGATTAAATACCTGCAGCAACCGCGGGGCGAGTATAATATCCTTCTCCTGTGGTCTTAGGCAGAACGGTCTTAACCGTGTTCGCGCCGGGCGTGGCGACGGCGCTGCCCTAGGGCTCTTGGCTTAGAGAATCATCTACTCGAATCAAGGTAGATCGTTTAATGTAGCCTGAGGATTCAATAGTTGAGGCGCTATAAGTTGGGTACTAAGACATCTGCGTCAAGCAGATCATTCCAGAAAGGAACGGTGTAGCCATCCATCATCTACCAATGCAAACCATTTTTTCATGGCGTGCCTCGCTCGCCTGCCGTCTATTCCTTGTCCATTCCGTAGTCTTCCTGCTGCTCGTGGCGCTGGGGGACTTCGCGCCAGCTTTCGCGCAAGCGCGGCGGGTTCAGCCACTCGCTGTTACACCGCCCATGGGTTGGAACAGTTGGGACTCCTACGGGCGAACGCTCGATGAGAAAAGCATCCGGGCGAACGCTCGCTGGATGGCCCAACACCTCAAACGGTTCGGCTGGCAGTACGTCGTGGTGGATGAAGGCTGGTATCTAGCCAACCTTGACGCCCGCGGCAACGACGAGAAAGTGCGCTTCCAGATGGACGCCTACGGCCGTTACGTTCCCGTTCCGGCTCGCTTCCCCTCGGCGGGCCAGGATTTCACGTTTCGCCCCCTGGCCGATTATCTACACTCGCTCGGGTTGAAGTTCGGGCTGCACATTCTTCGCGGCATTCCTAGAGAAGCGGTAACCAGGAACCTGCCGATTGCCGGTTCCTCTTTTCGCGCGGCGGATGCCGCCAACACCTCAGACGTGTGCCCCTGGAACGCCTACAACTACGGTCTCAATCCAACTCATCCGGCGGCGCAAGCCTACTACGACTCCCTCGCCCATCAATACGCCGCCTGGGGCGTTGATTTCATCAAGATCGATTGCATTGCGGATCACCCATACAAAGGCGATGAGATCCGCATGTTCAGCGCTGCCATTGCCAAGTCGGGACGCCCGATGGTGTTGAGCCTTTCTCCCGGCCCGACGGCTCTCGACAAGCGGGAGGAGGTTTCCAGGTACGCGCAGATGTGGCGCATTTCCGATGATGTCTGGGACGTCTGGTACAGCAAAGAGCACTTCCCGCAAGGGGTGAAGAATATCTTCCCGCTTGCCGCCCGCTGGGCTGGGGTCGCGAAGCCCGGTCACTGGCCTGACGCAGACATGCTGCCGCTCGGTAGCCTGCGGCCCGCCGCAGGCTGGGGCGAGCCACGGGAGACTCGCTTGACCAAAGACGAGCAGCGCACCTTGATGACCCTCTGGTGCATCTTCCGCTCGCCATTGATTATGGGCGGCAATCTCCTGCTCGCCGATGACTGGACTACCTCGCTACTCACCAACGCAGAGGTCATCGCCCTCGATCAGCATTCCAGGGGTAATCGTCCGGTCATCACAACTGAGGACGTTGTGATTTGGACGGCGCACCCTGAATCTGGCAAAGACTCCTACGTCGCGGTCTTTAACATCAGCGACACCGCCCAGACGGTTAGTTACGCCTGGCATGATTTAGGTCTGGCGGCTCCGAGTTACCAGCTTCGCGACTTGTGGCGACATGCGGAAATCGGCTCGGCGGCATCAGTGAAAGTGACTTTGCCACCACACGCCTGCGTGCTTTACCGCGTCTCACCCGACCGGCGTCGGACGCCGAGATGAGCCTCAAATCCAAAGGATCACTCTTATGATGAAGCCAATCATCTTGGCGGCAATTTTGTTAATCCCGGTCGTTAAACTCGCCATTGCGCAGGAAACCGCGCCGGTCAAAGTCGAGTAAGGTTTGTTACAAGGCACATCCGAAAACGGTTTGACCGTCTATTGTGGCGCCCCTTATGCCGTGCCGCTGGCAATCAACGCGTTACACATTTAGGGGATTGTGATGAAAGGATCGAACCGCATCCCGTAGTATTTATCGGCATAATCTGCTTGTGGGTTGTCAATCTCAATTTGAGGGTCGAGTCGTCGTTCAAAGAACATCTCCAACGCCTCGAACTCGATTATGTCTAAAGAGTCTTTTGCCTGGGCATCTAGGCGACCGTCGGCCGTCCTTTTCCTCATTCGAACCGCTATGAGTTCGCCCGATATGGAAATAGAAAAAGAGTGCTGGGCCGTAAACCGTAATGAGTGGAGGCTGTGCTCGTAAATGGAATTTGCGAATATCTCAAGAGTAATTCCGGCAATTGTTCTGAGGTTGGATGGCCTCGGTCACAAGGCCCGTATTTTCTTTTCGGCACAACTCTATGTAAATGATTTGTGCGGACCAAAAATAACCATCGCTAAGTTGAAACTGTATTGTATTTTTGACGAATAATACTTCTGCGAAAGGTGCCGCCATCATACGCCCACACTTATCGAATGACAAGCGGGGTTATTCCTTATCACTTGGCTTGTAAACCATAAAGCTTAATGAGTTTTTGAGGTGGGGATGCCTTTGCAGCCTGCATCACCACAGCTTTTTCAATTAGCGGTTTGAATGATTAAGAGCGGCTGGCATTAGGAAAGTGACCACGGGCCACGCATCTTGGGCGCCAGCCGGCTGTTGGCTTCGGCGTCATTAATGACTTTTTCTGTTTTTGGATCCCATTTCAGTTTGCGGCCGAGTTTCATTGCCAGGTTGTTCAGATGACAGATCGTTGCCGTACGATGACCGATCTCCGCGTGGGCAACTGGTAGCTTTCGGGTTCGCACCGCGTCGAGGAAGTTCCGGTAGTGTCCTGGGCTGCGACCGAGTTGAATCTTCAGGGTTTCAGCTTTTGTCATCAGCAACGCCGGGTCGCTCGCTTCGAGTTTCCCGCCGTGGATGTGTATAAAGATCCAGCCGTCGGTCCCTTCGAACTTTAACCCTCGCGGGCCTTCGGTCGAACCAATCAACTTCACGCCATTGTCGTAGGTGTTGACGAATTTGTAAGCCATGAAGGCGTCGTAAAGTCCATGCCGGTTGTCAGAACCGGCGGCATCGAACTCGACCGGGCCCGTATCATCCGTGCCGAGGCCGAGTTGCGCCAAGTCGATTACATGAGCCCCGCGGTCAGTCATCTCGCCGCCGCCATAACTCAGAATGAAACGCCACCAAAAATGAGTCCGCTCCTTGTAATAGGGCAATTTCGGCGTATGGCCAAGCCAGAAATCATAATCGAGTTCGGGCGGTACCTCCTGTGGCACAGGGAGCGTGGTCATGGTTCGAATCGTATCGTGGTGCTTGTCGCTACAAGGTAAATTGACGCGAACGGTTTGAACCTTCCCGATCAAGCCGTTGCGTACGAGTTCACAGGCCTGGCGCACGGTCGGCGTAGACCGCTCGTGGCTTCCGGTCTGCAAAATTCGTTTGTGCTTATTCACAGCTTCACAGATGGCGCGGCTTTCGGCTACGGAGTTTGCAAGCGGCTTTTCGCAATAAATATCCTTGTTCGCTTTGGCGGCCGCGATCGAGACGAGCGCATGCCAATGGTCCGGTGTCGCCACGGTGACGGCGTCGAGCTCCCGGCGCGCCAGCAGTTCACGAAAGTCCTTGTAGCTGGCGCAATCCTTGTTGCCGTATTTTGCGTTGACCACTGTGGCCGCGGTGGCGCGATGATTCGCGTCAAGGTCGGCGACCGCGATCACCTGGACATCAGGCTGTTCGATAAACCGCTTCAATAAACTGGTGCCTTGGCCACCCGTGCCAATCCAGCCCATCACGATTCGGTCACTCGGCGCGGCCTTGCCGTCGCCGCCACGCGCAGTGGCCGGGATGATCGTGGGAAAGCCTGCTGCCAGCAAATGACTGGCCGTTACTTTGATAAAATCTCTACGGCTGAAGTTCTTTGCCATGTGAAATCCTCTTGATGTTTCATCACTGGAGAAACCAAACTCCGAAACCTGCCTCACCTGCTGTTGTGCATGAGGTGATCTAATTATTTAGTGGATCTAGCGCGACCCTATCTGCTCACGCTCTTCTTTCTCCTTCCGAGGATGCAAAAGCATACCACGGGAACCGCCTGCCTGCTACATTAACCGCCTAGCTTTGATTACGGTTGTTGATAATCAAAGCAGTAGTCTTGCCGCCGTGTGAGTTGCACGCATACGAGGCTTTACTGTGTGGTGGGTCTATTAATAAAACAGATTCAACCCTTCGACGAGCTTGCGAAACTCCTTTTGCAATGCAGGAGTATCTTTCCATTTCCAATAATCTTGAATGAGAGTAGGGACGCGACCGGACTGCACATCCCCGGCGCTCTTAAAAACAGTTTCAACACAAAGCTATCAGTGGTCTTCTCAATCTCTTTAAAAACCTCGACATGCTTTCGTATGTTTCGCCACTAAAAGATGAGAGGGTTTTCCGCAGCTTCGTGAGGTTGGAGATTGAGGATTACCAGGCGGCAATGGCATCAGCCGTTAATACCGCCACACTAAAAAGAACAGGAGTCGAGTGCATGGCCCAGAAATATTATTACAACTACGCAGTTGTTGACCCGGTATATCCCGGAGAGCCGCAGTTTTGGGGCTTGACGGCCATTAGTCTCGGAGATGCCGCAAAGATTCAATGGACATCCGATTTCGCTCCTGATGCAGATGCGACAACAGAGTTGCTGTTATCCAACTTACACCGCCAGCGCAACAAAATCACCCTTGCGATTCCTAACCTTGGCATTAGCTCAACCGAACCCAAATGGAAAAATGGGATGTCCTATGATCAACTCTTGATTGAGGTCGCCTCTGACGCCAGCTATGGAGTCAAGCGAAAGTTGGTCTTCTACCATATACAGGTCCTGAGCGTAAAACAGACCAATGATCGAAAATTGGGTGGTCCAGCCACGATCATCCTGTGCCAGGTAGGGCGTGGCGGTTATGTGGTGGGCAGAAACCGGTAAGGTCAAGCGCTTTGCCGCCTCTTTCAAGAGCCTTGCTTAGACTGATCACCGTGAAGCACCTTTGATAAATTTAAAGCTTTGAACCTCCCACCGCTGATCGCCTAGTTCCTTAATCTTCGATGCGATAGTAACTGGACCACCGAGCGGTTTATCATCTTCCGCCCAAACCGACCAGGCTCCGCCCGACGCTACTGCATGACCTACACTGACCCCTTTATAGTCCCAAGTCTGCCGCGTCTGATTA
>JBIOWC010000895.1:0-6094 GCA_044868105.1 Blastocatellia bacterium | reverse complement strand
CGAATGAAACGCAGGTGTCTCTGATTACGGAAAACCTCCGCGAGCGGGATGAAAGCGAAACCCGCGATATATCCAAACTGCAGGTTCCGCGCGGCGTGGAAATTTTTGAGATTTATGGGTCACTCTTTTTCGGCGCCATTGAGCGCTTCAAAGATGCCATGCGCAGCGTCGAAAAGAGTCCGAAGGTTTTGATTCTGAGAATGCGAAATGTTTTGGTGATAGATGCATCGGGATTGCAAGTGATGGAAGAGTTACTGTCAAACACTCGGAAAAACGGGATAGTTCTCTTGCTCTCGGCGGTCTCTGCGCAACCCTTTGCCGCCATGCAACAATCCGGTTTCCTCAAAAGATTAGGCGAAGAAAATATTGCTGAAGATATTTTTGAAGCCCTTGAGCGCGCTGAATTGGTGATGGAGCACTCCTCGATGGAAAAAACCAAACCCGATTAACGCAAGCGCTCTGCGCTAATCGGCTGGTTATGTGCTGTCGCCTCTCGTCAAAAAATTATTGCGGTTTAAAATACAAGACCATGCCGGCGCCGGCGGCGACGAGAACGAAGCCTAACCACAACAGCGGGTTGGGCGCTTTAGCAGGCGGATGTAAAATCATCGAAAAAATCACATTCACGACCGGCGCGCCGCCAAATACCAGCGGCATCACATAAGTCGGAATGCCTCCGGCTTTGAACGCATAAATAATGCAGAGCGCCCCGGCGGCGCCCAGCACTCCGCCGATGGTTGCCCAGGTGACCCCGCTGGTATTGAAGCCTTCTTTAATGTTCCCCTGTGAAGCGAGCGAAATGAGCGGAAACAACACGCCGATTAAAAAGTAAGCGACTCCGACGCAGAGCAACGACCGCATCGGGCTCCCGAGTTTCACCTGCCCGGTGTGTAACGCCGGTCCATAGATTCCCCACGATAAAGCAGCGCCAAGCGCGAACATGACCCAGAGCATATTTTTTTTCATCTCCTATTTTTTCCTTGAAGAATTTAAAAGTGCTGAGGACTGAGTTAAAGAAAGGATGAAGTCGGAACGCGGAACGATGAACTAAGGAAATAAGCTTATCTTCATCGTTCATCGTTCATACTTCATCCTTTCTTCTCAGTCCTATTTGTTTCCGAAGCAATACATCGCGCTTCGCGTTCTAACATATATCTTGCCGTCGGCAATCGCCGGGGTTGCGAAGCATTCATCATCCAGCGTGTTGACGGCCAACACTTCCCAATCGCCGGCGGCTTTTACAACCGATACGGTGCCGTCCTGACTGATTAAATAGACTTTGTCGTCGGCGCCAATGGGCGAAGCGAAGTATTTATCAATCGCGCCCTTGAGGCGGTCTTGTTTGATGACGGCGCCGGTTTCGGGATTGAACGAAATCAAAATGCCGCTGTCGTTGACCATGTACAACACGCCTTTGTAAAGCAAGGTTGACGGCACTTGCGGCACCGGCTTGGTGTATTTCCAGCGCACGCTCTTTTCGGTCATATCGCCGCGCCCGCCGAGTTTGATGGACATCAATCCATTTTCCGAAGCCATCATCGCGACGTAAATATCCCATTCGCCGTGGTCGAGTTTGCCGTCGCGGTTGAGGTCAAAGACATCGAAATAGACCTTGTTTTTACTGCGTTGGTCAACGCCTTCGGCCAAAGAGATTTTACCGTCTTTATCGGCGTCGCCTTTGGCTAGCGCCTCTTCAAAAGGCATAACTTTGACTTGCTTGCCCTGTTGATTTTCGGGAAAGCCCCAGCCATTGACATAGAGCAAGTCGCCTTCAGTTGCCGGAATGGATTTCATTTCGCAAGCCAGCCCTCTTACCCACCAGACTTTTTCGCCGGTCGCCACCGCATAAGCGGCCAGTTGAAACGATTCGGCGACGATGATTTGCGTGCCGCCATCTTTCGGCTTATAGAGAATTGGCGTTGAGTAACCGGAAATTACGCCGGGGCGATTAATCTTCCACTTGGTGCGTCCGGTTTTTTTATCAACCGCAATCATGAATGAATTGGTATCCTGGTCGCAGGGCAGGATGACTTTGTCTTCGACTAAAATCGGCGAAGCCGCCAGGCCGAAAGCGCTGTTGAAGGGGCCGAGCGGCACGCGCCACAGTTCGCGCCCGTTTTTGTCATAGGCGAGCATGCCGAAATCTTGAAAGAAGACAAAGACGTTTTGCCCGTCGGTTACAGGGCTTGGCGAGGCCGGATTATTCGGTTTTTGGAGATGGTCTTCGCGACCTCGCGGCACCTCTTTTTTCCAGAGTTCTTTTCCGGTGGCGCGGTCAAGGGCGATGGTGAACAGGTGGTTGCCTTCAAAACCGGTGACGAAAATTCTATCCGTGCCCAGCACCGGTGATGAATGCCCTTGCGGCAGGGGAGTTTTCCACAGCACATTTTTTTGCGGACCGAATTCAAGCGGCAAGTTCCTGGTTGCCGAGATGCCGGTGCCGTTCGGCCCGCGAAACTGCGCCCATTCCTGAGCGGTTGCTGCCGCGGGCTGGCAAACGAAAAGAGCAATGATAACTAGAAAAGAAGAGGCGAAAAGGTGCAGCGGTGCAGCGGTCAATGACCGTTTATTTCCTGATGATATCCGTGACGCAATAATTTTTTTCATAGAAACCTCTCAGTTAAAACACGATTCTCAGGCCCAGTTGAATCTGTCTTGCGGCAGTGACGGTCGAGCGAATGCGTCCGAAAGTTGCCAGCGGCTTTTCATTGTCAGCGGCACCGGCAAACGCAATCAAACTCGGTACGCCGAAATTGGTCCGGTTGAACAGATTGAACGCTTCGATGCGCAGTTGAATGTTTCCACTGTCGCCAAGCCATGACACCCGTGTGTTCTTTACGGCTGACATATCGAAGGTTCTGAGGTTCGGTCCGATGAACGTGTTGCGCCCTATATTGCCCAAAGTTCCGGCGGGTTGCAACACGAATGCGGCAGGATTGAAATATTGATTGGGGTCGCCGGTCACCGCCGTTTCATGGGTAAATCCGGGCGCCAGGCTCGGACGGTCAAAACCGATGCCGGGGGCTTGCGAAGGCGACCATTGGGAACGCGAGCGATTGCGCGACACAAATACCGTCAGCGGATTGCCGCTTCTGACATTGCTGATGCCGACGAGTTGCCAGCCGTCTAAAAATTTACCGGCGACGCCTTCCCGGTCTTTGGCAAAGGGCAAGGCCCAGGTGAAGTTCACCACCCAATTATGTTTGGCATGAAAATCCGCCAGCCCTTTGTTGTACGCAAAGCCCGGAAATTCCGGAAAGGCGGAGACCGAGCCGGTCGTCGAGTCCGAAAAGAAGGTCGAGGCCTGTGTGGTGTCGAGGGTGCGCGAAAAGGTGTACGAGGATTGAAAATCGAATCCCTTGCTCCACCGTTTGCGCACTTCGAAAATCAAGGCGTTGTACCAGGAATTACCGTCGCTCTTCTTGAGTTCAATAGTCGAAAACGCCGGATTGGGCCGCGCCTGCCCGGCCGGGAAAAATAGCGTGCCGTCGGCGAGGCGCTGCGGCGTCGGAATGTTGGCGTCGGTATTCCTCAATAAATGGATGCCGCGCGCCCCGGCATAACCTACCGTCACCACTGTATCGAACCAAAGCTGGCGTTGCAGATTGAGGTTATAGACGTTGGCATAAGGGTTTTTGAGGTTGAATTCGACCGGGCGAATCGAATTGCCGATGCCGCGTTCGAAAGGCGGATTCGGAAAGGTTGGGTTGTTGATGATAACGCGCGGAGTCGCCGGCGGATTGGTCACGGTGACAATGAGATTCTGTTGGTTATTGGTGTTGAAATAGATGCCGTAGCCGCCGCGCAAACTGGTTTTTCCATCGCCGAACATATCCCAGGCAAACCCGAGACGCGGCGAGATATTCTTCTTCGTCGGGTTTTGGTAAAGCTGGCCGACGGTAGGCTGCGGGTCGCTCAAACTAATGAGCGCCGAATCCCGCCCGTACAAATCAATCGGCATAGTCGCAAATTCGTAACGCAGGCCCAGGTTTAAGGTCAGGCGCGAACTGGCGCGAAAATTATCCTGCGCGAAGAAACCGAAAAGCGTGAAGCGCCAGTAGCGGTCGAGCGCCCCTTCGACTGGAAGCCCCAAAAACCGTTGCGGGCGGTTTTCCAGAAAGGAGCGCAAATCCGGAAAAGTGTATATCCCCAGCGAAAAAGTCGGGTTGACCATGTTGTCCTGGTAACGCTCAATGAGGTCGCCGAATTTTAAATTATGGCGACCCGGAGTGTAGGCAAATTGATGCTCGAAGCTGAAAACGTTTTGCACCAGCGTGACATTCACGGAAGATTGCGGACCAAAACGCTGCATGCCGCCGATGTCTATATCGCCGACGAGCCGGCCGGGCACGAAAGGTTGTAAGGTGGTCGAGGTATTGGCCTCGACATCTTGACCGATGCGGGTTCGGCTAAAACTCCCGCGAAAGATGTGAATGGCGCGGGGCGACGCGACCAGGTCGTGTTGCAAGGTGGCGAATTGATTGCGCGACAGAAACGAACGCGGGAATTGCGGGAAGTCCGTGGGCAGAAACTGATCCGCGTCGTCGAAGGTATAGCGCATGAAAGAGCGGTTGCGGTCATTAAATACGTGGTCAATGCGGCCTTGCAGAAAGTGCTGGTCGAGTTGTTGATTGAATCCGAAATTGAAAGCCGCCAGACCCCCGCCTAAACTCGCGCCGTTGGCCCGCGGGATTTCATTCAAATAAGGCAGCACCGCCGGGTTGATGGTCACACTAACGGTTTGCGACGGATTCGCGGGACTCGGCAGCAAACCGCGCCGCGCATTGTCATCGGGCACCACAGAGGAGATGGTTCGCCCCAGCCGTTCAATCAACGCTTCATAGCCGAAAAAGAAGAAGGTTCGGTCGCGCCGGATGGGGCCGCCGAAAATGCCGCCGAATTGATTGCGTTTGAAGTCCGGCTTGCGCGCCGGGTCAAAGAAGTTTCTGGCGTCGAAATTATCATTGCGCAGAAATTCAAAGAGGGTGCCATGATATTCATTCGACCCGCCTTTGGAAACGGCGTTGATCTGGCCGCCGAAATTGCGCCCGAACTCAGCGCTATAGGAGTTCGACTCGACGCGGAATTCTTGAATGGTTTCAACGCCGAGCACGGTGTTGGCGGCGCTGCCCGCCGGCCCGTTGGTGAAATCGTTTTGCACCGTCCCGTCAATCAAATAAACGTTCGAGCGAAAATCTTGCCCGTTAACGCTGGTGCCCAGACCGTGTGCGACAATCGAACCGCCGTCGCGGTTGGGAAAGGCGATGACGCCGGGTTGCAGGAGCGCCAGGTCGGTGTAGTTTCGGCCATTTAACGGCAATTCTCTGATCGTCTGTTCGCGCACCAGGTAGCTAAGTTCCGGCGTTTGGGTATTGACCAAATCATAATTTCCGCGATCGTCAATCGTGATGGTTTCGACTACGGCCGAGAGTTCCAACGTGATATTGACGACCGCAGCGTCACCCAGGGTTAAAACCACGTTATCGCGCGACCAGGGTTTGAAGCCGCTCTGGTCAGCGCGAATTTCATAGGCGCCAACCCGCATCTCTTGAAAGGTGAATCGCCCTTCGTTGTTGCTTTGGGTGGTGCGCGTGAAGTTGGTTGCCAGACTGCGCGCTGTGATTTTCGCGCCCACCACCACAGCGCCCGCCTGGTCCAGGACTACGCCGGTGATCGAACTCGTCGTCTGGGCGGCAGCTTTTAATATGCAGAGGTTGCTAAACAGTAGGATAAAGAGCAGGAAACTGGAAATATGACGAGAAGATGGTCTTGTGTACAGCACGATTACTTCTGATTTTCCTTCCAATAGATATTGAGGCCAGGTGTAACTGAAAACCCATTCTAACAATCGCACCGATGCGTTGCAATTTGTCGGCTTGACGTGCAATAGTACGCAGGCAACCAGCCAGCAGTTACACATCGCCTATGAAAAAAGTATTACTAACGCTTCTCGTTGTCGCGCTGTACCTTTTGCATCAGGACTTCTGGTTTTGGCGCACGGCTCACCCGCTGGCGTTTGGCTTTCTTCCTATCGGTATTTTCTATCACGCCTGCTATACGCTGGCGGTAACGCTGGTGATGTGGGTGTTAATCA
>JBIOWC010000894.1:0-8439 GCA_044868105.1 Blastocatellia bacterium | reverse complement strand
CTCCATCCTATCCTGGGATTGCGCGTTCGAATACAACTGTGCAATTCAAACTCGCAGACGCTTCGGCTTTTACGAATGGCGAGATGTCCGGGCTATTGCTGAGAGACACCGACGCGAGTCACTCGTTGAATATTATCGCCGGTTCGAACTTAACGGCGAATCGCAATTTTACCATCATCACGGGCGACGCGGCTCGTCAGTTGACGATGACCGGTGATGCGTCAATCAGCGGCACTAACACCGGCGATCAGACCCTCAGTGACACGACGATCTCAACCACCGACATCACGACCAATAACGCTTCAACTTTAAAGCATGGGTTCCTGCCGAAACTTTCGGGCAATCCCTCAAACTGCCTTCTTGGTGACGGGACCTGGGGGGCGTGCAGTGTCGGGGGCGGAGGTGGTATTGCCGCAAGCGATAATGTCACCTGGACAGGCACACATGCTTTTACGAACAAGGTCACTTTTAGTGGCGCCGTTGTGAAAACACCGGTTACCGTGACCGGCAGCAGCACGATTGCCGCAACAACGACGAGAACCAACGTCAATGGTTCTGCGCCAAACACCCAAACTCTTCCTGCACTTTCGGCTGTCGATGATGGATGGGAAACCACCATTCAGGATGTGGCAGGTAATGCGGCTACCAATAACATCACAGTGCAACGAACAGGAAGCGATGTCTTCGAGAGTGGCGTAACCTCTGTTGTTATTACTTGTAATTTTTGCGCTGTCGGACTGAGAAAGTCGAACGGCGTATGGATTCGATTTTAAGGAGAAAATGAAACTGAAGCCCCCAATTATTCTTCTCATCATTTTACTGCTTGCCTCACTTGGTTTTGCGCAGGATAAAGCAAAACCGGAAGCCAAAGCGGAGACCAAAACCGAAACGGTTGAAACCAAACCTGAACCGAAAGCCGAAGTTGCCAGCCCGGCGCCAGCGCCACCGGCACAGATGACGCGCGCGCCACAACAGCAACCAGCATCAGCGCCAATGAGTCTTCCGGAACGAGTGTTCTGGATTTTTGTAGATTCACTGGTTCGTTACTGCCTGCCGTTTTGTCTCTGTCTTTATTTCACGGCGCGACTCATCTGGGCGCACGGCCCCTGGCAGGGCTTTCGCAAAGCCAAATCAACAACTGTCCTGAATCAAGAGACCCTTAATGAAATTAAAGCCGCATTGGCCAACCAATCTAAATAGAGTTTTATTCGCCGTCATTCTCTTCATTTTCTGCGTCGGCGGCGTGAGCCTTGTCGAGTCGCAGACCCGCATCACGGCGATTGAAGGGATGGCGGGAGATGGCGCCGCTGTTGCCGGTAATCCCATGCGTATTGCCGGTAAGGATGGGTCAGGGAACACTCAGGATATTCTCACCGATAATTCCGGGGTGCTGGCCATTCAGGATAATGGTGGCAGTATTACGATTGATGGAACAGTTTCTGCTACCCAGAGCGGAACCTGGAATGTCGGCACGCTTTCGACGATTACCAATGTCGTTCACGTTGACGATAACTCATCAACGCTTTCGGTTGATGACGGCGGAGGAAGCCTGACCGTTGATGGCACGGTCGCTGCAACGCAGTCCGGTACCTGGAACGTGGGAACGGTTTCTACCATCACCAATGTTGTTCATGTTGATGATAATGCCTCCACGATTTCGATTGATGATGGCGCTGGCAGCATCACGGTTGATGGAACCGTTGCAGTCAGCGGCACGGTAACCGTAGGCAGCCATGCCGTAACCAATGCTGGCACGTTCAGCGTTCAGGAGTCCGGCTCGGCACTGACCGCCCTTCAGTTGATTGATAATGTCGTAACCACTGAGGACACCGCCTCGGCTAACGCCGATAGTGGTATCGTCACCTTCGCCAGGCGCACAGCGATTCCAGCCAACACTTCCGGCGCAGATCTGGACTATGAAGCCCTACAGATGAATGCCGGCCGTCTTTGGGTTGATGCGTCCGGTGTGACATTGACTGTTGCCTCACACGCTGTAACGAATGCCGGCACCTTCGCAACTCAAGAATCAGGCGCTGCGCTTACGGCATTGCAGCTCATTGATAATCTTGTTCTCGCAGAGGATGCCGCACATAGTTCCGGCGATCCGGGCACCCTCTCACTCGCCGTTCGGCAAGACACCATTTCCAATTCAACCTCGGCTGATGGCGATTATGGGGCGCTGAAGATCAATTCTGTTGGGCGGCTTTATACCAGCGCCACGATAGACGCGGCGATTCCTGCCGGTACCAATGCGATTGGTAAACTGGCTGCAAACTCGGGCGTTGATATTGGTGACGTTGATGTGACCAGCCTCATTCCCGGAACCGGCGCGACCAATTTAGGCAAAGCGATTGACTCGGCAGCCGGCGGCACCGATACAGGTTTGGCGATGCTGGCCATTCGGGATGATGCGACCACGACGCTTACCCCGGTTGATGGAGATTACGTTCCACTGCGCACCAATGCGCGTGGCGCTTTGTGGGTTGATCTTGAAACCCGCCTTGATTCAGCCAATGACAGTGTAAAAGCGGTTGGAAATTTCGCCGAAGATGCGGCGCATTCATCGGGTGATGCCGGCGATTTCATTCTCGCGGTTCGTCGTGATGCCAACACTACGTTTGTATCGGCTGATGGCGATTACTCACCGCTTGCGGTGGATGCCAATGGCAACCTGAAGGTGAATGTTATCGCTGGCAGTGCATCGGCTACTCAATTTGCCGAAGATGCGGCGCACAGTTCCGGAGATTCAGGTATGGAGATGTTGGCGGTTCGGCAAGACACCATCGCCAATTCGACATCGGCTGACGGCGATTATGGAACGCTGAAAATCAATTCTGTTGGACGGATTTATACGAGCACGACGATTGACGCGGCATTGCCGGCCGGCACAAATGCCATCGGAAAGTTATCAGCCAATGATGGCGTAGACATCGGCGATGTCACCATCAATAACGCCAGCGGTGGATCGGCTGTCAATATTCAAGATGGTGGTAATTCCATCACCGTTGATGGCACCGTTACCGCCTCTATTGCGGCTGGCGCGACAACGATTGCTAAAGCCGAAGATGTGGCGAGCGCCGATGCTGATGTCGGCGTCCCGGCAATGGCGATTCGCAAAGCTACACCCGCGAATACCTCAGGCACAGATGGTGATTGGGAAGCTTTGCAAATGTCGGCCGGCCGTCTTTGGGTTGATGCGTCCGGTGTGACGCTCACCGTGGGTAGCCATGCAGTTACCAACGCGGGAACATTCGCCGTTCAAGATAGCCAGGTGAAGGCGGAAGATGCAGCGAGTGCGAACGCGGATAACCTTTTTCCCGTTGCCGGTATTCGCCGCGACACCCCGGTTGCCAATGCCAATGTTTCAGCCGATGGCGACTATACAAATTTCCTATTTGATAATCTTGGGAAGCTCTGGACAGCTGAAACCCAATCGGAAGATGCTGCTCACACATCAGCCGACAAAGGTGCTTTTGTCCTTGCTGTGCGCAGCGACACGCTGGCGGCATCATCCGGCACGACGGGCGACTATGAAGCTTTTCATACAAATTCAATTGGCGCTATCTGGAATCAAATTGCACCGGCGACGGCCGGGGGCCTTTCCTTCTACAAAACTTTAGACCTGGATGAAACGGAAGAAGATGTCAAAACCAGCGCTGGCCAACTTTATGGTTATTACATCTTTAACAATGCGGCCTCGACCCGCTACGTGAAAATTTACAACAGCACCGCAGCTTCGGTGACTGTCGGTACCACAACACCTGACATCACGATTCCGATTCCGGCGGGCTCCGCCGCCAATGTATTCAGTGATATTGGTTGGTCTTTTTCAACCGGTATCTGCATCGCGGCGACAAACGGCGTTGCCGATAACGATACAGGTGCTCCCGCTGCAAATGATGTCGTTTGTACGTTCTACTACAAATAAACCATGAAACGAACCATCCTGGTTTTACTGCTTTCGATTTTTTTGCTGGCATCCTCGCTGGCGCAGAATCCGCTGTCGTCGGTCGGCGTCGGCAAGAAAGCCTCAGCCGGTGGAGGTGGAGGTTCTGCCCCATCCTTCCGCGCTCTGTCTGACTTATCCTTTGGGACAAGAACAAACTCGACCTTAAACAAACCGACCGGCACCGCCAACAACGACATTTTAATCGCCGGGGTGTACATCACCGGCACCGGCACGGTCACCCCGCCAGCCGGTTGGACTGAATACACCGGGTCGCCTCACAACACGAACGCGACCTGGTTTGACAATATTGATTTGCACTTGTACTGGAAAAGAGCCAGCAGTGAAGGTGCAAGTTGGACGTGGACGCATAGCTCAACGGGTACATTCGGCATGGTCGCTGCTTTTAGCGGCTGCACCACGTCGGGCGATCCGAATGATGTGAGTGCGACGTTCAATTCAACACTCACGACTTCGGTCACTGGAACGGGCGTCACCACGTCAACCGCTAACACCCTGGGCGTCATGATGTGGGTCCCGAATAACTCAGTCGGAACCGAAACGCCACCGGCCGGATGGACGGAGCGCGGGACCGACCCGGTTGGCGGCAATTCCTACGGTCTGATTGATAACGCGCTCGCCAGTACGGGCGCGACCGGCAACATCGTCATCACGATTGGGACGAGTCAACAAACTGCCGCGATGGTTACAGCCCTGAAACCCTAATGAAAATATTGTTCGCAATTTTATTAATACTCGCGGGGTTCTGTTTTCAGGGGGATGCAGCTACCTATTACGCCGCAACCAACGGCTCATCCGGTAACAGCGGGGCGATTGGTTCGCCCTGGGATATGCAGACCGCTATCGGTTCGGCGCGGAGCGCTGGCGACACCATCTACCTGAGAGGCGGGACCTACAACGGGATATATACCAGCGCCCTTGTTGGTTCTTCCGGCAATCCCATCTCGGTTCTCGAGTATCCCGGCGAAGAGGTTGTCGTTGATGGATACGTTACAACAACGCTTTCGAGCGGCATCACTAATGTTTCAAGTTCCATGACGGTTGCCAGCGCGAACGGCTTTCAAGTCGGCGGAGTAGTTGTCTTTATGGACAACTTTGAGCACGCCCAGATTGCCAGCGTCAGCGGCACCACGATTGGCTTAAATAGAGGTTGGAACGGTACAACCGCAGCCTCGCATTCGGGCGGCGCGACCTTGGCACTGCTTGGGAATTGTCTGACGGTTTCCGGCGACTATACCTATTTCTATGGACTAGAAATCACCAATTCCGACACCGACAGGGTCACCTCGCAAGGTGGCTCATCACCAACCGATTTATTAAGGGGGTGGAATAGCGGCATCTTTCATACTGGAACCGGCAACCGATTCATCGGATGTACTTCGCACGACAACGGCAACGGGGTCTTCGATGGGTCGAGCGGATCGGGTTCCTACTATATAGATTGCGTCTTTTATAACAACGGATGGAACGCGCCCGATCGCAATCATGGACACGGCATCTATATTCAAAACCTCGCCGTGAATGCCAAGAAATACCTGATTAATTGTGTCTCGTTTAACAACTATGGGCACAGCATGCAGATATTTTCATCCTCGAATCAGACCGCCCATGTAGAGGTTGATGGCGGGGCGTTTTTCGGCGGCAACATCGCCGAGAACAATGGCATCGTCGTTTACGGGAACGATGTTCAAGATGTCACCCTCAAAAACCTCAATCAGTACAATGAGCCAATTGTTGTCGGTCAGGACGCGGTCAATCCCGACATCACCGTTACCGACAATTATTTCGCGCACACTTTGGGCGGAACATCGTTCGCCGCCAACGTATTCGACAATTTTACCTTTACCGGTAATACGGTTATTTGGGCGGTCTGGGCGCTCAACATCACGCCTCATAATGGCGTGACCACCGGGTTTTTGATTGACAATAACCATTACTATCGGGTCCGCACTGACGGCTTTACTTCGGGCTGGTATGTCACCAATGACCCGGGTGGTGGCAATACCCAGAGAACCTATGCCCAGTGGCTCTCGGCAACCGCTTTTGATGACAACTCGGATAATCATGAAAACGCCAGTTCTTCGGTCGCAACCTTTCCGAGCGCAAGCTATCAAATCCGGTCGAGTTCTTATATCTCTGGTCGCTCTCTGCTGGTCGTTAGGAATTGGGGAAGCGGAAATTCAATCAGTGTTAATTTATCTGGCGCGGGTTGGGGAAACGGTCAGACTTATACGATTAAAAATGCGCAAAGCGGCGTGACGATAGCCAGCGGAACCTACAATGCAGCAAGCCCAACTATATCGCTTTCGATGAATACCGACTCCACGCGCTACACGCGCACCGGCGATGCTGCTTCAACACCCGCATCGAGCATGCCGGAGTTTGGCGTTTTTATTGGGCAAGGTGGCGCAGGGGTGAGTCGGAGTTTAGCTTCGGCGCGCGGGGCTTCAACCACTCGCTCGTCAGCATCGGCGCGCGCCGCCGCCAGTGGGCGCAGCGCGGTTCAATGAAGCAAGTGTGAGGTTGAAAAAGGAATTTTTAATTTTGATTATCAGTTTAAAAATTCAGTAAGGAGAAAGACGTTATTTTAGTAACCGCGTGATCAAGCCTTGCAGCGTCTGAAGATTAAACGGCTTCCTCACGCAATAATTCCCATCCTGACTCAAAACTTTTTCAAATTCTTCGGGGATTGAGCTCGCCGCCAGAACGATGATCGGCGTGTCCGAGTCGCCGGCCCGAACCCTGTTGAACAGGTCTATGCCCGAGCCGTCAGGCAGGTGGGCGCAGAAAATATAAAGGTCATAAGGCTTATTTGAAATTTTGGCTAACCCGTCGGCAAGCGTGAAAGCGGTTACCACTTCACAGCCCAGCGTGCCGAGCAAGAGGGCGAGCATGTTACAAACACTTCGTTCAGCTTCTACACATAATACAGATGGCTTCCGACACCCCATGGGTCGCTCCCTGTACTGCTGATGGTTTTTGATGTGCTGGCGAAGAAAAGTGCAAGGGGAGAACGCCGATTATATCGAAATAGTTACAAAATAAAAGCCGAAGTAACCATCTATGACAAATGTTACAAGTTTTTAACAATTCGACCGCCCGGCAAGCCGTCACGAAGGCAGGCGGCTTGCTTATTTTTATAATGTTAACCTGTGAATCAAAGAAAACCGGCTTGCTGCAAAAAGGCAGTAGCCAATTAAATTATCGCCTATCTCGAAATGCGCCAATGATGCTCAATGACCTTGGTGTCGGCGCGCGAAAGCGGGTCCGTGATCCCCTGCCCAAACACAGCGGTGACAGTCTCTACAATCACGTTTTGATGGATCGGGCGACAATTGCGAACCCGACGGTTCGCGTCTATACCAACGACCCAAATGCTGTCTTTCGTGAGAAGGACACCAAGCCGCACGTTATTGAAGTAGTCAACGCAAAGGTACTGGCATTCAAACCGAAACGCGGACGCTACACCGTCTTTGTGAAAAAGGTGATGCATCCAGGGACTCGTGGAACCCACTCTTGGCAATACGCCAACATTCAATTTCGCCTTCGTCATAACTTTGCGGTTCCGGCAATGTTGAGAGCCACCTTTGAAGATAAGCCATACCGGAGAATGTATTCATGAAAAGAAGAAATTTTATTCAATCATTGGTTGCTTCAATCGCATTGTTAGCTATTCCATACAAGGGGACAGCTAAAGCTGCTCGAACTCTTACGCTCGATGAAAAGGTAAGGTGGTTTGACCATGGAATAATTTCTGCTCAGGTTATTGACGTGAACGACCCGTTGAACCTAACCAGAGTAAAGGTGAGATTCTTTGGTAAAACGGGGTTATATCACCAACTGTCAAATGGAGAAAAATCAGAAATAGCAGAGCTGATCGAAATGTGGGCAACGCCTTCCAGCGTATTTGTTGCACCGTTAAAAGGCAGCGTACTAGTCTCTCCTGATATACCCGCTTATGGTTCAACGGTAAACGTCTTTTCGAATAACAACCACCTGTATTTCATATCCCATCAATGTTATCGAACATCATCTACGGAACAAGCCGACTCATACACGGCGGATTAGAGTTCGGCGCCCGGGCTGCCGGCAAACGTGGCGAAGAGATCACCGTTGAAATCATCAGCGGTGTAAGCCTCTCCGTGAGCGCTACAGTTTCGGCGCTCGGTAAAGGCACGATTCAGGCAACGGTCACAGACTTAACAACAGAAAGCCAATTGATTGCCGCCTGCAAAGCAAATGCGTCATTTCTTAAACTCGCAACCATCGAACAAAAAACTGGTGATGGCTCTGCCATCGTCAGCACATTGGCAAAGTCTAATCTTCAACCGGCTACAGATGGCTTAGTTCAATTCTTAACGACTAAACTCGGCGTCACGAAATGGGATGACCGGGATTTAATTGCATCCGGCGCGCCCGTCGGACTCATCCTCTTTGGTGAGGCCAAGATTGAAAAGCAAAATCCAGTACTT
>JBIOWC010000893.1:0-15968 GCA_044868105.1 Blastocatellia bacterium | reverse complement strand
GCGTCGATCTGTTTGTCCCAGTAGATAAAGTTGAGTCGGTGGGTATTCGGTCGCTCCTCAAAAAGACGGAAATTCTGCTGCTGCTCGAGCGCCTCAAACAGCCGGCCGAGGCCGCCGACCACTATAGTCAGCGCAGCCGTGACAACGCCAGACTCATTGCCTCAGGTTCGGCCCTCGATCTGGTTGAACTGGTTGCCTCGTTGACCGGAGTAAAGGATAAGCGGGCCTTATCCTTTGGCGAGAAAAAGATCCTTGATCGAGCGAAGAATCTATTGATTGGTGAAGTGGCTGAAGTCTTGCAACAGACCAGGGAGGCTGCCGAAGAACAGGTGGAGCAGGCTCTTGAGGCGCGCAACCCGAGGTGAAAAACCGGGGGTATTCGGGGCATCAAGCGGGCGAATAAAGAAAGCAAGGCGAAACTGAAAGGCAACCCGGCAATGCCAAGGCTGGAATCGTTGATGAGAAAACTTTACACGAGCATTCATATGATTTTTGATCTCTACCAAACTTATTGGGTTTACGTTTTATGTTTTCTTGCGGCGGTTTTCATCGTGATGTATGGCTTTCGTCTTGTGGCCCAGGAACACCGGCTCCGCATTTGGAAAAAAAAGATAAAGCGAATGGGCGAGATAACCATTAATGGTTTGTCGCAAGAACGTTTGCACCTCTTAGAGGTCTATACACGCCACCTTGAACAGGTCAATCAGGAATTGCAGCAGCTCTCTTATCTCGATAGCCTGACCGGCGTTTCAAACCGCCGTCATTTTGAAGAGGCGCTTGATCTGGAATGGAGGCGGGGACACCGCCTCGGTACGCCGATTTCTCTGATGATGATTGATGTCGATTATTTCAAATCTTTCAACGATATCTACGGTCATCAGCCCGGAGACAGTTGTTTGAAACGAATAGCCAACACCCTCAGCCAGGCCTTGCATCGCCCCGGAGATCTGGCGGTGCGTTATGGTGGCGATGAATTTTTGATTCTGATTCCGGGAACTGATGCATCAGGCGCCAGTGAATTGGCGGAAATCTTACGCGCCCGCGTCGAAGCCATGGAAATTCCTCATGCCGGCACGCCAACCGGCGAAGTGGTGACCATCAGTCTGGGAGTCGTAACCGGCTACCCCACAATGGGCTTCTCATCCGGTGCCCTGATTGCACGGGCTGATGAAGCGCTATACCAGGCAAAAGAAGAAGGGCGTAATTGTGTTGTCCCCGCCGGCGAGATCAGGCAGCCGGGGCGTCCGGCGATTGCCAGCTAATCAGCGGGAACGATGGCAAAGCAGATGTTTGTGCCCGCATAGTCGAACTAGGAAGGATGTAAGATGAAATCAACAGAGTTAATTGATGAAGCGCCCTGGAAACGTCCATGGTGGCAATATTCCCCGGGGAACGGTCCCGTTTTATTCTATTTTGTTCTTATTCATATACTCGCAGTAATTGGCTTCGTTCTATTCCCGCTGCCGGGTTGGCAGGTGCTGGTCGTGGCCGTGGCTATCGCTTCCATCGGCGGCGTTGGCACCTCTGTGTGTTATCACCGCTGCCTGGCCCACCGCGCTTTGCGGTTGCACCCGGTCGTCGAAAACCTACTCATCTTTTTCACCATCGTTAATGCCTCAGGAGAACCCCTGAGCTGGGTGGCAAATCATCGTCACCATCACGCCAAAGTTGATACGGCCGAAGATATATCGAGCCCGCGTCACGGCGGATTTTGGTGGGCCCACCTGCGTTGGGTTTATCAATGGTCGGGCTCGGAGGTGAGTCGCTGGTGTCCTGATATGAACCAGCGACGATATTGGATATGGCGACGGCTGCAAATTCCCATCATCGCGCTTTCAATATGCTCAGGGATCGTTTTCGGATGGGAAGGCTTTTTCTGGATTGGGGCGATTCGGCTGGTCTACACGCTGCATTTTCAGATGTTCGTCAACAGCTTGCTGCACATGATGCCCGGACTCCCCGAAGGCGTAGATTCGAGTCGCAATATCTGGTGGCTTGGACCGCTGCAACTCGGTGCGTGGGGAGAGAACTGGCACCGCAATCACCACCTGGATGCGAACGCCGCGCGGTTGGGGCGCCGGTGGTGGCAGATAGATGTCGGCTGGTATGTGATTTTTGGACTTAAAATGCTCAGACTGGCAAGCAATCTCAAGCCGACCAAAGAAATTCTAAGGCACCAATCGCAGCAGACGACATCTGCGCAATTGAACTAGCGAGGGCTGTCAACGCCGAGCGCCGCTTTGATTCCCATCGGTTTGATGCATAATGGTATGGCAACCCGTTACCCTATCATGAGGTCTCTCGAATATGCTCGGCGCGAATGGAAAGCGACTCGCTTATCAAACTGCATGGGTGTTCGCCTTGATGCTTGCCCTTTCGGGCGCCGTAAATTCCGAGCATCTTCCCGTAAAAACCTATACCACCGCCGACGGCCTGGCGCATAACGTCGTCAATCGTATTGTGCGCGATTCGCGCGGCTTCCTGTGGTTCTGTACGCGCGAAGGTTTATCGCGCTTTGACGGCTACAATTTTACAACCTATGGTATCGAGCACGGGTTACCTTCGGCGATCATCAATGATCTGTTGGAGACCCGTGAGGGCATTTACTGGGTGGCAACCGCGGGTGGACTGTGTCGTTTCAATCCCCTGGGAACCCCGCAGGCCGGGATCAACAAGGCCAGCGCCAACCAGAAGCTGCCGAACCAGGCGATGTTTTCAGTCTATTTTCCCAGTGAAGACATCCGAGCCAGACATATTCTATCCCTTCTACAGGATCGTACCGGCACACTCTGGTGCGGCACGCGCAATGGTCTTTACGGCCTGGAGACAAGCGATGAAATAAAATTTACCTTCGTTGACCTGGGAATCCCCGATTATCTTGAATCCAGAATCATTGAGTGCTTGCTCGAAGATCAAACGGGAACGCTATGGGTGGGCGCGCACAGCGGCCTTTACCGGCGCTGGCGCGATGGACGAGTTGAAGCTTACAGCGTCCGCGATGGCTTGCCGGACAACCTCATCAACTCGATACTTGAAGATCGCGACGGGCGCATCTGGATCGGCATGCGGCTCGGAGGGTTGTGCCGGCTCACGCCTGACCCGGCTCCCGGCCGCAAGGTGGTGGCACGCGTCTACGCCGGAAAAGACGGGCTATTAACCAATTGGATTAATGAGTTGTTTCAAGCTACAGACGGCAGCCTTTGGGCCGCGAGTAGCGCCGGACTGATCCGCTTTATGCCGACCGCCGATGGCCAGGATTTTCAGTTTCGTATCTATGCTGAGCCGCAGGGCCTGAGTTATCGCGAAGTCGCATCGCTTGGCGAAGATGGCAATGGCAACCTGTGGGTGGGAATGCAACCCGGCGGGGCGGCTAAGATCGCGCGCAGCGGGTTTACCATCTTCGGCAAAGCGGATGGCTTTTTATGGAGCACGTCTCTATTACAGACCAGAGCCGGGGATTTATTTGTGGTCGGCGCAGCCAATGCGGCAAATGAGTGGTTCATCAATCGCTTCGAGGCCGAAAAATTCATCCCGATTCGTCCGCAATTCCCCCAAAATATTAAGGCGAGTGGGTATTCATGGGGATGGAACCAGACGGCGCTTGAAGATCGCACAGGTGAGTGGTGGGTGGCTACTCATATCGGCGTCTGCCGATTTCCCAAAGTAAAGAAGCTTGAGCAACTCGCGCAGACCTCACCGAAGGCGGTATATACAACTCAGGAAGGGCTGGCCAGCAATGCCATTCTCCGTTTGTTCGAGGATTCACGCGGCGACATCTGGATTGGCTCGGCCGGCGAAGGCAAAGGGCCAAGCGGGCTCACGCGCTGGGAGCGCCGCAGCAATACTTTTCATCATTACACGGAAAAAGAGAATCTGCCGAGCCTCGCTTCATTTTATGTTTCATCTTTTGCCGAGGACCGCGTTGGCAATCTCTGGATCGGGTTTAGCGGCGAGGGTGGATTGGTTCGTTATCAGCATGACCGCTTCACGCTGTTCACGGAAAATGAGGGGGTGCCTGCAGGTCAGATTCGCAATATGCTGATTGATTCGGCCGGCCGCCTATGGGTGGCGAGCTATCGCGGCGGGCTCAGTCGCCTTGACGACCCGACGGCCGAGCAACCACAGTTTTTCACCTACACAACGGCGGATGGTCTTTCAAGCAACGAGGTCACGGGGGTGAGCGAAGACCAGTGGGGGCGCATTTATATCGGCACGGGACGCGGCATTGATCGGCTCGATCTGGCAACCGGGCGCCTCAAGCATTACACCACCGCCGATGGGTTGCCGCCCGGCGAGATGGAAGCGACGTTGCGGGATCAGCGTGGCGCTCTGTGGTTCAGTTTTTCAACCGGACCGGTGCGCCTGATTCCCGAACCCAACCTGCCGCCGGTGCCGCCGCTGGTGCTGATTACCGGTTTGCGTATTGCCGGGGAAAAGCAAACGATTTCGGCGCTGGGTGCCGTGGAGATTGCCCCCGTTGAACTGAGCGCCAACAAGAATCAACTGCAGATTGACTTTATTGCGCTGGGCTTCAGCCTTGGCGAAGGCTTGCGTTATCAGTACAAACTCGAAGGCGCCAGCGACCAGTGGAGCCCGCTCGCAGATCAACGCAGCATCAATTTTGCAAACCTGGCGCCGGGGGCTTATCGCTTCCTGGTGCAAGCCATTAACGCCGAGGGGGTGGCCAGTCAAAGGCCGGCATCTTTCTCCTTCACGATCTTGCATCCGCTGTGGCAACGCTGGTGGTTTCTGGCGCTTGGCGGGGCCTTGGCCGGTTTGCTGTTTTATATTTTATACCGCTATCGGGTGGCGCGGCTGCTTGAGCTTGAACGCATCAGGACGCGCATTGCCACCGACCTGCACGACGACATCGGCGCCAACCTGTCTTTAATCGCCATGGCCAGCGAGGTCGCCTGTGGGCGGTCGCGTGAAGCGGATCAGCAAATGACGGAAGTCCTGTCGTTGATCTCCGAAACCTCGCGCGAACTGATTGACTCGATGGGCGACATCGTTTGGGCGGTCAACCCCGAGCGCGACCATCTCGTTGATCTGTTGAAGCGCATGCGGCGTTTTGCCAGCGATGTGCTTTCGGCCCGCCATATCGCTTTTCGCTTTGAAGGGCCGGTTGATGATCGCGACATCCGCCTGGGTACGGAAACCCGCCGCGAGGTGCTGTTGATTTTTAAGGAAGCCATCAACAATATTGCCAGGCATTCCGGTTGCGCTCAGGCCGACATCGAGTTTAAGGCGCAGGGAGGATGGCTGACCCTGCAGCTAAAAGACAACGGCACAGGTTTCGACACTAACCAGTCAATGGATGGCAATGGGCTGGCAAGTATGCGCCGCCGGGCCGAGCGCTTAGGCGGCACCCTGGAAATCATCTCGCACAGTGGAGAAGGCACCTCGGTCATCTTAAAAACCTCGCTCAGGTAGCGCCCTCACCTTCAGTGATGAGGGCACGGCGCAAACTTTTTCGGTGACCGACCCTCAACACTAGGAACCTACCTAGTGATTTTTCGGCTCTTTTTAGTAGAAGCTGAAAAGAGCTACGCTTGAGACATGATAAGACACGACCAAACCATACCCTTAGCGCCGTCGCCGCCTGAGATTCGGGTAGCGATTATCGAGGACCAGCGCAAATTTCGCGAATACCTGGCGGCGCTCATCGCCGGCAGCCCAGGCTTTTGCTGCACCGGCAGTTTTCGTTCGATGGAAGAAGCGCTCGACCAGATCAGCGCTGACCGGCAAGATGTGGTGCTCGTGGATATCGGGCTGCCCGGAATGGACGGCATCGAAGGCATCCGCATCCTCAAAGCGCGCCACCCTAAATTGATTCTGTTGATGCATACGGTTTATGACGGCGACGAGCGCATCTTCGACGCCTTGTGCGCCGGCGCGAGCGGCTATTTGCTGAAAAAGACGCCGCCGGTGCGCCTGCTTGAGAGCGTGCAGGAGGCGATGGCCGGAGGCGCGCCGATGACGCCAGAGGTCGCCAGTCAAGTCGTCAGGTTGTTTCGTGAAATTCGCCCGCGCGAAACCCCCGACGAACAGTTGACTCCGCATGAGATCAGGCTGCTTGAGATGCTCGCCGAAGGCCACAACTACGAGACCGCGGCTCTCAAATTGAGCGTCACTACGCACACCATTTCATTTCACCTGCAACAAATCTATGAGAAGTTGCATGTGCACTCCAAGACCGAAGCCGTGGCAAAAGCCTTGCGCCACCGGCTCATCAAATGAAGGCCGGCAAGCGGCCGGCAAAGCGGCTCGCCGCCAAGCCCCGCAACTTATTACTCACCGCTTTTCAGGCAATAATATTCTAAAGACCTACCTAGTGATTTCTGACCTCAACTCGGGTTAAATCCTACCCTGCGCGTTAAGCCGACCGAACCAGCCATCAAGAACCGGAAAAGGAGGTGAGCGTTATGCCGCAACGCAAGAGATTATTTTCAACCACCTTCCTCTCTGTTTTCTTAAAAGGAGAAGACCTGTGTATAGATTTAAGCTGATCACTATTATCCTCTTACGCGCCTTTTTCGGTGTAACCTCGATCACGCCGCGCCCGAGCGCGTTACTGGCGTACCTCAGGAAACTGTAAGACGACCGCTTGAAGCTGTAGAGACCCGGCAAAGTCCTACTACCGAATCACCCCTAAAAACTCCGCGAGGCTGCGCCTGAGGCGGACAAGAATAATCAAAATACAACGCCTCAAACCGCAACGCTTTGAAACCGCAGAGAAAGAATCAACAACCACTGTGAAGCGATTTCGATTTCACAATTTTATTTAATAAGGAGAAAGAACATGATGCGCGGAACGCAAAAATTATTCGCATTGATTTCGATATTGACCGTGCTGGCGAGCTGGTCATTGGCGCAAGAAACAATAAAACAGAACAACAAACAGCCGGTCGCTCCCGCCGCGGCTGCAAATCCCGTGGTCGGCAGCGGCACGCCGGGGCAGCTCAGCAAATGGACAGGGGTGTCCGGCTCGAATACCTATTCGATTGGCGATTCGAATATCTTTGAAGACAAATTGGGCAAGGTCGGCATCGGCACACGCACGCCGCTCTCGCTGTTGACTGTGCAGGGCATGATCGAAACGACAGTCGGCGGCTACAAATTTCCGGACGGCACCGTGCAGACCACGGCCTTTAATCCCAATCAAGTGGTCAGGAGCCTCAATGGATTGACCGGCAATGTGACGCTTGCGGCGGGAGCCAACATCACGATTACGCAAGCTGGCAGCACGATAAGCGTTGCCGCACCCAATGCGCTAACGACAGTGGCGCACGACACGACGCTCAACGGCGAGGGGACGGCGGTTTCGCCGCTCGGCGTGGTTCAGTCTGTAGTAGGTACTCAGACGACCACCCTGCTCTTCCCGTTTGTGACCAACCAGGCGGGTTTTGAGTCCGGCTTTGCGATTTCCAATACCTCGAAGGATACCGTTGGTACCCCACCTCAATCGGGAACCTGCACCATCAGCTACTTCGGCACAGTGATGGGAGGTGGTGCTCCCCCGCCAGCGCAGACGACCAACGCGCCTGTACCCGCCGGCGGGCAGTTGACTTTTACCCTTAGCACGGGTGGCACTTTGGGAATAACCGGAGCGCCAGGCTTCCAAGGCTACATCATGGTCACTTGCAACTTTCAGTATGCGCACGGTTTTGCGCTGATCACTGACGGGCCCATAGGAGTAGCAAAGGTTGGAACGTCTTACTTGGCGCTGATTGTCCCGGCAGGTCCGCGCAACCCGAATGGGGAGACGCTCAGCAAGTAGCTTCAGCAAGTAGTTACGGTTTGGGTCAGACGCTATTTATCAACAAGAGAAATCCGTCGAATGGGCGCGCCATCCTGAACTGATGCAAAAGCTCAAGCAGCAACGAGCCGAAGCCGAACAGAAGCTTAAGCAGCAGCAGCCATAATTTATAAAGAAGGGGATTCAGCAATGTGGTTAAAACCAGTCAAAATATTAAAACCTTGTATCATTGTTCTATTACTCGGGGCCTGGGCCTTGAGCGTCGCACGCTCGCATCCTGTCCCCGGCAAAGTTGATTTTCGTCGTGATGTTCAACCGCTCCTGAAACAATACTGCATCGATTGTCACGGACCCTCGCAGCAGATGCATGGGTTCCGGCTCGACCGCCGGCGTGCAGCGATGCGGGGCGGCACCATCATCATGATTACGCCAGGCAACAGCGCAGCAAGCCGGCTCTACCACAAATTGATTGGCAATAAATATGGCCCGCAGATGCCGCCGACGGGCGCGCTCGACCCGGAACAGATCAACGTCATCAAGGCCTGGATTGACCAGGGCGCCGAGTGGCCGGACGACTTATCGGGAGACCTGCTTCCGGCGTCGCCCGACCCGAAGGCGACGCAGATGATGGAAGCGTTGCACGAGGGTGACCAACAAACCTTTAAGAGAATGGCGAGCCAGAATCCGAAAATCGGAAACCTGAAAGGCCCCGGCGGCGCAACCCCACTGATGCAAGCCGTGCTCTATGGCGACCTGGAATCCGTCCGTCTGCTGCTGGCTGGCGGCGCCGATCCCAATCTTTGCAACGAGGTGAAGGCAACGGCATTGATGTGGGCGGGCGATGATGTTGAGAAGACTCGTCTGCTGCTCGAAGCTGGAGCGGATGTGAACGCGCGCTCCGACGATAGCCGCACCCCCTTGCTGATCGCCGCCGGACTATTCGGCTCGAATGCTGTGGTCAAGCTGTTGCTGGATCGTGGCGCTGACCCTTCGGCGAAGTCGCCCACCGGCAGAGGCTATGCGACTGTGCTGTCTGAGGCGGCGCGCACGGGTGATGAAGCGCGTTTGCGAATGTTGATTGAGCGTGGTGCTGATGTGAAGGGCGCCGGAATTTTGCCGCTGATGAATGCCTACGCAGCGAAGTGCGCGCCGTGTGTTGACATGCTGATGGAGCGGGCTGAGGGCGACACCCTGACCCGCGCCGCCATGGCTCTCGCGCCGCCGCTCGGTGATGCAAGTGCCGTCAAGATGTTGTTGGAGAGAGGCGCTGAAGCCAACGCGAGAGACCCCCAAGGCAATACCTTGATGATGCTGGCCGTCAGTTCGGACACCCTTGCCCTGGATACAGTCAACGCCTTGATTGAACGCGGAGCCGACCTCAACACCAAAAACCCTGAAGGGAAAACCGCGCTCGACTTTGCGAAACTGAGAGGTGCGACGCCCCTTGTTGAGCAGTTGGTCAAGGCTGGCGCAAAAGCGGGTACGAGCCCAACGAATCCGGTTCCCAATCCGAAGCCCGCTAGTTCGGTTCGAGCCGCACTCGAAAGAAGCATTCCGCTGTTGCAGCGAACCGATGCGCTATTTACGCAGAAGACCCGTTGTGTTTCCTGCCACCATAATACGCTCACCGCGATGACCGTTGTCGCCGCGCAAAAGCAGGGTTTTGCAGTAAACCAAGCGGTCGGGCGCAGTCAATTGAAAAAGATCGCGGCTTACCTCGAACTCTGGCGTGAACGGGCTTTGCAAGGCACCGGGCTTCCCGGAGAGCCCACGACCATCAGTTATATGATGCTCGGCCTGGCGGCGGCCAATTACCCGCCCGATGCGGCGACCGATGCGATGGCGCGGATGGTCGCATCGCGACAGTTGTCGGATGGGCGATGGCAGTCATCCGAACATCGCCCGCCGATTGAATCAACCGGCGAGATTCCGGTCACCGCGATTGCCTTAAAGTCGCTTCAGGCTTACGGGCCAAAAGCGCAAGGCACAAAGTATGAGGCAAGCGTGAAACGCGCCACGGATTGGCTGATGAAAGCGCAACCACAAACCACCGATGAGCGCGCCTTTCAGCTTCTTGGTCTCGGCTGGGCCGGGGTGAAATCGAATGACGAAATTATCAGCAAGGCTGTCGGCGGCCTGCTTCGAGAGCAGCGCGCCGACGGTGGTTGGGCGCAGCTGCCAACCCTGGCAAGTGACGCCTACGCGACGGGTCAGGCCTTAGTGGCGCTCAGGCAGGCGGGCGCGATTTCAGCGAGCGATACGGCTTACAGGCGAGGGATCAAGTTTTTGTTGCAGACGCAACTCGAAGACGGCTCGTGGTATGTCAAGAGCCGTTCGATTGCGCTCCAACCCTACTTCGAGAGCGGATTTCCTTATGGGCCGGACCAGTGGATTTCTGCCGCCGCAACCAATTGGGCCGCCATGGCACTGGCCTTAAGCGGTGCGCCACACTGACGACCTGCAATTGGGACGCTTGGCCGCGGTCACCAGCGGCGGCCTCTGTGTGATCGGCGACTCCCACTTCGACAACGTCGTTGGCGGGTTTACGCATGCTGTTACCGCAAAACTTTGTCGAGGCTCCCGACTTCGTGAACCAGCTATTAAAAAGATAGTTGCCTACCAAGCCCTGAGCCCTGACCTAAACACTAAAGGAGATTGATTATGGCATTTATTGATACTGACGCCAGCGAGGATGCTTTTGTCAATGTTACGCATCGCGTTGGTAAAACCGGGGATTGGGATGACCTGCTCGTCGTCCAATTGATGTTGGAGTTCATCTACAAAACTTCTCCCACGCTGAAGAGAACCAAGCCCACTAAGGGACCGGTCACGGTGACTGGCAAACCCGCGGCGGACACGCCCCTCTTGATTGCTCACTTTCAGAAAACCAGATTAAAACGCTCGCATCCGCAGGGCTACCTCGACAGAGCAGTCGGGGAGGCGAAAGCGAAGGAAAATTCTACCATCTGGTTTTTAAACGTAACCATGAGTATGGCGCTTGCTGCTACGCGTTCCACCGATAGCGTCATCAGCTACTTGAAAAAGAAGGCTCCGACGCTCGCCTCTTCGCTGAAATCCGACGCCGAACAGGCCGCGGAGTATCAAGAAAATTTCCCTCAACCTATTATTCACCCTCAGATTTATGAATAGATCAAAGCGCTTATCGTCAGAAAAGAATGGTTTGAAACTTTTAACAAGGAGTTTAGCTTATGAAAAAATTAGTCGGATCAAATGGTCAATTGCCCACCTGGTCATTTATCTCTTTACTTATTCTCGGGGTATTTATTGCGGCGAGTGTGGGGATAGCTTTATTCAACCCCAATGCAGCCTTAGCCCAAAGGGAAAGGGGGCACCGTTACTATCGCCTCCAATTAAAACATGGCGGACAGTATCTCGACGCCGACCACTGTTCAACCAAGGTCGCGCTCAATCCCGGTTCTAATTTTGATGGGGGGTCTTGTCAACTGTGGCGGCTGGTCCCGGCCGGTGACGGATGGAGTCGCCTGCAATTAAAGAACAACGGACAATATTTAGACGCCGACCACTGTTCAACTAAAGTTGCGCTAAACCCCGGCTCAGACTATGACAATGGTGCGTGTCAGCTATGGCGATTGGTTCCTGTCGCTGACGGGTGGAGTCGTTTGCAATTAAAGAGCAACGGGCAATATCTCGACGCCGATCATTGTTCAACCAAGGTCGGATTAAACCCCGGCTCAGATTTTGAGAATGGCGCGTGTCAATTGTGGCGGCTGGTTCCCGTTAATTAGATTTACCGTCACCTGGGTAGGGTACAAAAGTTGTAGTGTCTGGAGAGAACCCGCAAAGCCGGTGAGAGTCTAAAGCCCGGGGCGTCAGGGCCTAGCGCATCAAGGTCCAAGCCCGTGAAATGGGCTCCAGTAGCCAATTCCGTGTCTTCTCTCACCCGCTTGGCGGGCTATCAAAGCGCACCAATAGATTAGGCCACGACCCACAGTTGCTTTTGCCATCAAAAGAATCGTAGTATGTCACTGGATAAAACTTTTCCGGACGGTTAGCGCAGTCCTGAAATTCAAAGGCTGGATGCTCGTAACATCTAGCCTTTTACTTTTGTTGTTTCAATCTTCGTTTGCATCAAACGCCGCTCACGCTCTCGTTCAGCCGCGGGGCTCTACTGGTCACTCAGCACGGCCTGAAAACAAGGGGCCGAAGAATTGGGGGTAAGGTTGCGGCGAGCTCAGGCAATCAGTAGAGATAGAAAATTGCCTGCGGAAAAACCGGGTAGAGATTGTTTTGTCCGCGAAGAAGACTTAAAACTTATTACCGTTTATGGGAAAGCGGGCAGACCAAGCACCCGTATAGAAACAACCGGCAAAATAACCGCGGCGAAGATTAAGATGAAGGCAACGTGAAATTTGCTTAGGAGGTAAAGGCGATGAGATACACGATAGAATTTCAATACAAGCCAGAGAGCAAAGACCGCCCTTATGGTCACATTCAAGACAACCCTATTGTCGTTGAAGACGGGCAATATATTCCCGTCCCGGATGTCGGCGATAGTGTGGTGTTTATGGAGAATGGCGAAATGGTATCCCGGAAAGTGGTGACCCGACATTTCATCTATCAAAGTGATTGGTGCGGGGTCAACCTGGTGGTGACGGATCTGGAGGCCGAAGAATTGAGCGCCCGGATAGCTTCAGCATGATGCACCGGGAATTACCAGACCGTACCAAAGCATAATCTACATTTTCGCTTTGCCTGACTCGCGTCTAGCCAGCGCGAGGACAGCCGCGCTTGCTCTGAGCGTCGGTTGGCAAGCGGTGTTTTCTAAGAGCCTGTGGCGAGGGCGCAAGGCAATTTGGCGAACCGGCAAGGCCGTGAAGGGGAAAACGCCGGGTTATATGCTTCTACGGATAATTCAAAATTCGTCGGCTTCAATGAATATCATCGGTTAAGTTTGCGGAGACGTTACCCATGAGGCTCATTCAACGGCTTCTACTTTATCCACTTTTATTCACACTTGCGTTGACTCCCGCAACGAACGGTAAGCCCGATCAGTTTGAGCCTATCCGCGAGCGAATCCGCCAGAAACTAGTTAAACAAAATGTCCCCTCCATCTCCGTCGCGGTGGCGCGGGGAGACCGCATCTTATGGGAAGAGAGTTTCGGTTGGGCCAACCGCGAGAAGCTAATTGCCGCTACCCCCGACACGATGTACACGCTCGGCTCCCTTGCCAAGCCGATGACGGCAACCGCGATTTTGTTACTACGTCAAAGAGGATTGCTAAACCTTGATCGTCCGATCAACGACTATCTCGGTGACGCTAAGCTTGTCGCACGAGTTGGCAAGGCTTCGGAGGCAACGGTTCGGCGGGTTGCTCAACACACGGCCGGGTTGCCAGGCTATTATGAGACATTCTATCCGGATGAACCGGGCAAGCCGCCGCCGATGGACGACGTCATCCGTCATTATGGCAATCTGGTGTTTGCGCCCGGTGAACGCTTCGAGTACTCAAATTTTGATTACGGCCTCCTTGGATACGTTATCTCTCGCATCTCCGGCAAGGACTATGCGAAGTTCATGCGTGAAGAAGTTTTCCAGCCGCTGGGTATGAATCATTCCTGCGTGATCAACTGCTCAGGTTTAGAAAAATATAGAGCGACCCGTTATTTTTTAGATGGCTCGCAATTGCCTGATTACCTAACGCCGCATCCTGCAGCCTCTGATGTTTATGCCAGTGTTCGCGACGTCGTCCGTTTCGGCATGTTCCATCTGAAGGCGCGCCTGGCCGACCAAAAGAATCTTCTATCGGATGAAGCGGTTGACGAGATGCAGAAGGCGACGGTACCGATGGGCAGTAACGCTTACGGGATCGGCTGGGTTGTGAGCCGGGACGCTAAGGGGCGGCGGCGCGTGAGTCATGGCGGCGCGGGGGCTGGCGTTGACACACAACTTACTCTCGTTCCCGAAGAGAAACTATCTGTCGCCGTGCTGGTCAATACCAATATAGATGGGCATATTTCCGGAGAGCTTGCCGACGTCATACTCGACTTGCTGTTGGGCGATAGCCTGCTGGATCGCCTGGCCGGTAACGCCCAGGCTACACCAGCGGCAAGTTCCGGGTTGGCAGAGAAGCTAATAGGAACCTGGAAAGGATTTGTGCACACCTACAAAGGCGACCTGCCGGTCACTTTATGGTTCAAGGAATCGGGGGAAGTCTACGCGCAATTAGCTAATCAATCGAAGATGCTTATTAACGGTGCCCGTTTTGAAAGCGGCACCTTCATAGGGCGCATGACGGGTGACATCGGCACGCCTGCAGCAAACCGCCGCCCGTATGATCTGGATTGGAAATTGACCCTCCGTGGTGATGTTCTAAGTGGTGTCCTCTACGCCATCGGGCATCATCCTTCAAGAGGCTTGTTTTTGGGGCATTGGGTCGAGATTAGAAGAAGCCGCTAGAGAAGTTCCGCTTCCTAGAAAAAAGCGTAACCCTTAATGAACAGCGCCGCCGAACAAACGCCTCAAGCGGAGACCGCGAAGGGACTTTAATAAACCCTTAAAACGCAATTTATTTTTACCCTGCATCGCGGGTTAAATTCTTCTCATCAAGCGGTCACCTCGAACCGCCTCAATCAATCATCAACAATTATACTTTTAGAAAAATAGTTCGGCTCCCGCTCACCGTCTGCAAGAGGCGATGAAGGTGAAACTGCAAACGCGGGCAGCAGAACATTGAAGCCCGGTCGAAAGGTCGAGTTTTTTTCAGGGATGGTTTAGAGGCTTTACACCCAGGATTTTGTTGAAACGCGCAGCATATCGAAAATCGGGATGATGTGTCGGTACGCCTAACACCGGAAAATGCCATATTGTCGGAACCAACAAAAATTCACCGTAAGACCTCTGTTGACGATACGAGTTGAAACAACTGAACCCTGCGAACTTAACGAACGCCCTGTCCGTAGTCTTTCAGTAGGTAGAATGACGAATAACTCTTTTCTGTGAGGTTTTCATGTATTGTCCGAAGTGTAGTCAACAACAAGTTGCCGATGAAATGCGCTTCTGCTCGCGTTGCGGTTTCCCGCTCAGCGGCGTGAGGGAATTGGTAGCCAGCGGCGGCGCACCTGTGGAGCGTGAGGCAGGGGCGCAGGTGGTTGAGCCCTCGCCAGCCCTGAAGGGGATGCGCAAAGGCGTGTGGTTGATGCTGGCCGGCGTGCCGTTGGCGATTGTCGCGGGCTTGCTTGCGGCCCTCGATGACGTCTTTGCTATCCTCGTGTTGCTTCCTGTCCTCTGCTTCGCCGCCGGGTTCGTGCGCCTGCTCTATGGCACCTTCTTCGAAACGCGCACGCCGAATATAAAAAGAACCAGCTTACAGCCGCCTGCTGGCTCCATGACGACCGGGCAGTTGGACGAGGCCGCACGCGGCACCGAGTTGTCTCCGTCAAAGGGCACGACCATTGAAGGTTTCACCGCGCAGCGGTTGAAGACCCAGGAGATGGGTCCGCCGTCGAGTGTGACGGAGAGCACCACGAGGTTGCTTGACGAGGAGGCTAACCTGGGGCGTGGGTGAATGAGATATGATAAAACGCAAACGGATGGGAGCTCTATGGGTGGCGCTCATTCTATCCTTCTTCGTATGGCCGGGCGGGTGCCCGGCTCGGGGACAAGCGCTTAGTGTTAAGTCCGAGATTGTGCTGGTCGGGACGGTCCACAGCCCGACGCTCGTGGCTTTATGCTTGGACTCGCTTCGCGGGCTTATGAATAGCACCACAGTAGGACACTGCGGTCTTCTCTTAAAGCCTGATTTTAATGCCGCCGTTAAAAACTCGACCTTCCACGTGCGTATAGATTTCGCTGAAGGTGGGATTTTGATGGGGCGGGAAAACCACCGTTCCGAACCGGCCTTGCCGCGTGTCTGTAATATTTTCTGCATTGATAAACAAGCTGAATTTACCGAAGGTTTTTTCGCCGAAAATTCCCATTACCCAGTAGGATTCAGTTCTCAAGCGATTACTTAAAAACTGACTGCTGGTGTAATACGCTTCAAACCCCGCTTTATAACTTGCTTCTTTTTCAAACAGCAGCGCCGAATTGACCCGGCTCTTAGGAACCAGGGGTAGCGTTTGATTGCCAACCAGATATTTCGCTTCGGCGTTGGTGTAGGTATAACCTGCAAAGAGCTTGATGATGTCATAGACAACTCGCACATTGGTTTCAAATCCCGACGTATTGA
>JBIOWC010000892.1:0-18718 GCA_044868105.1 Blastocatellia bacterium | reverse complement strand
GGCGCTGAGATTATCGCTTATGTGCCGAGCAACGGGTATCTCATTCGCGAAAACAGCGATTCCAGTCTCTTGCTGGCGCGGGAGATTGGCGAAGCGCAATCGCGAGGCAAAGCCTTCATTCAATGGGCAGGCGAATTCAAAGATGAGTTTAAAATTCATCCGGCAATCAATAAACGCATGCAAGAAGGCGGCGAGGTAACGGTTGCCGTACAAATCGCCGAAAGCCGCGATAACAGCGCCGCAAGGGATGTCGCCGCCGTCAAAGCCTTAGCCAAAACGGTCATTGCCGATGCCTACACGGTTTTGAACTTCATCAATTTGAAAATCACTGTTGACGCCGGTTCAGTCGCAGAGATTGCGGCGCTTGAAAATGTCGTCAACATCGAAACCTGGGCCTTTCCAAAACTGAATGATGAACGCGCCGGGCAAATCATCGCCGGCAAATTGAAGAGCGATGGCAAAGAGCCCGATGCGCCTGGCTACCTGAGTTGGTTGCAAGCCAACGGCCTGGCGTCGCGATTTAATTTCGCCATTGATATATCGGATTCCGGGCTCGATCGCGGGTCCATGCAGGTGGCCAACCTGCACCGCGATTTTCTTGATGCTTCGGGACAAAGTCGCGTCGTCTATGCCCGCGATTACACCAGCGATTTGGATGCCTCGGATATTCCCGGTCACGGCACGCTCAATATGTCAATTGCCGGAGGCTACAACATCTCTACGGAAGCCGCTATGCGTGATTCATCGGGTTATAACTACGGATTAGGCATTGCGCCGTTCGTCAGTTTAGGGGCCTCGAAAATATTCAAATCCGACGGTCGGTTTGGACTCAGCGAACCGTTTTCAAAACTGATTTCGGAAGCTTACAAAGACGGGGCGCGCATTTCATCTAACAGTTGGGGCGCGGCGATTAATGCCTATTCGCTTGATGCGCAGGAATACGATTCGCGGGCCCGTGATGCGGATACGAAACAAGCCGGAAATCAAGAGATGCTCTTATGTTTTGCCGCCGGAAACTCCGGTGGCCCGCGGACGATTGATTCGCCCGGCAGCGCCAAGAATGTGCTTTCAGTTGGCGCCAGCGAAAATGTTCGTAAAACCGGAACCGATGGTTGCGGGGTGAAAGATGATGGTGCGGATAATGCAACGGAGTTGGCGTTTTTCTCTTCTGCCGGGCCGCTCGATGACGGGCGTTTCAAACCCGATATTGTCGCGCCCGGTTCGCACATACAAGGGGCGGCTTCGCAACACCCGGAATTTGACGGCTCAGGGGTTTGCGGCGGGCCGGGAATCACCGACCTCTATTTTCCAGTTGACCAGAAACTTTATACCTGGTCATCGGGCACCAGTCATTCAACGCCTGTGGTAGCGGGCGCCGCGGCGCTCGTGCGCCAGTATTTCCTCAATCGCGGGGAAGAGCCAAGCGCGGCATTGATTAAAGCCATGCTCTTAAATACTACGACCTATCTCAGTAACGAAGCAACGAAGACGGACTTTCCGAACCCCAAACAAGGTTGGGGATTATTAAACCTCGGTCGCTTGTTCGATAACGCCGCAAAAGTCTTCGTCAATCAAACACAGACCTTTTCCGATAGCGGACAAGAGTACGTTTTAACCGGGGAGATAAAAGATGCCTCGCAACCGTTCCGCGTGACCCTTGCGTGGACGGATGCGCCGGGATTTTCGGCGTTTGCTTCGTGGGTCAATGACCTCGATTTGGAAGTAACCATCAACGGGCAAATCTATCGCGGCAACAATTTTATTTTAGATAAATCGCAACCCGGCGGCGCGGCAAACAACAAAGACAACGTTGAAAGCGTGTGGTTGCCGAGCGGCACGACGGGCCCGTTTGTCATTCGCATTCGCGCTTCAAATATCGCCGGTGACGGGGTGCCCAATAATGGCGATTCAAGCGACCAGGATTTCGCGCTCGCGGTATATAACGGCGAACGAAAAGATGTGCCGGTCGCGGTTATAGCAAACCTTAATGTGACAGGTGGCGCCGACGCGGTTGCCGACCCGGGCGAAAATATTTCCTTGCGCATCAACTTGAAAGACATTTCGCCAATCGCCTTAAACGGCGCCAGCGGCGTGCTTTCGACATCAACGGCGGGCGTAACGGTGACAACCGCGACGGCAAACTTTGCCAATATCGCGGGCAACGGGACGGGCGAAAACACTACGCCTTTTGTCGTCGGAGTCGGGTCGAGCGTTGCCTGCGGCGCAACGTTGCAATTTACCCTCGACGTGAATGTTTCGGGAGCCGGCGTGTCGCACATTCCATTTTCGATTAAGGTCGGCAACTTCCAGCCCGTCGAACTATTTTCGGATGATGTAGAATTCGGCGAAATCAAATGGTCACATGCCTCCGGCATTACCAACAAGAAAAAGAGGAAAAAAGGCCTGGCCATTGATACCTGGACGGTATCCACGAAACGCGTCCACAGCGGTAGCAAAGCCTGGTTTTCGTCGCTTCCGAACATTGTCTCCGACGCGCATCTCGATTCGGTGGCGATTACCTTGCCGACGGATGTGAAGAATATACAGTTGGTCTTTTATCACACCTATGAATTCGAGGCGGGCGGTTTTGATGGCGGAGTGGTGGAAATTTCCATTGCCGGTGCCGACTTTGAAGATTTGGGGACAAAGATTCTTCAGGGGCGTTATACGGGCCGGATTTTCGATTTGGCGGAAAACCCTCTGGCTAACCGCAGCGCCTGGGTTGATGGAAGTCTCGGCGCTTTTCAACAGGTGGTGGTTGATTTAAGCAGCTACGCCGGAAAGAGCGTGGTGATTCGTTTCCGCATCGGTACAGACATCAGCGGCAAAGGCGCTGGCTGGTTCATTGACGATTTGAGTTTGCGCGGCGACCGCGTAACCTGCGCGCCTGCCGGTTTACAATAATCGAAATTATTTAAATCTCAATTTGAAATGCGAGTCGGCAAATAACTGGCTCGCATTATTTATTTCGATGGCCGGAAGTAATTGTGCACCTGTTTGGTCAAGGTGAATATTGACATGACAACGCAGTAGAGGGTTACGGCGGCCACGATAAAAAGAAAATAATGAATGGCAAGGATATAACGATATTCGGTGTGTAGAGCCGATTGCAGGAGCAAATAATAAATGGGCACAACGAGCAACATCCACAAGGCCCGGTATTGTCGCCCCGCAATAAGTATAAGAATACCGAGCACAATCAGCCCTCTCATCACGTCAGTCTTAAAGAGATTCTTCTGCACGCCTCTGACCAGCGCGCGCGGCACCCGCGTCCATTGCCCGGGAGTTTGACCGAGTTCAAACACCTCCACCTTCTCCATTTTGATGAGCGGGTTTGCCGAGGTGTCGCGGTTATTGTTTGCCAGGATAACGCGGACTTCCTGGTAATCGCCGCTGGAAAAAGCCAGCTTTATCATGTCCAATTCCGCTTGCTGGCTTTCGTCCGCCTCTGGGCGCACTGGCTTCAGGTTGTTTTTGCGCTTTGGTTGTTGTCGTCTGGGTACATCTTTGAGCGCCAGCGTAATACCCGCGTCGGCGGTATTCACTTTGATAACCGCCTCGCCGTTATCTCCCTGCAGGTTGATTGCCAGAATATAATCGCTATTGGGATGCACCGCTAGGCTGGCTATTTCAAATTGTTCACGCTGAGCTGATGAGTCGCAAAGCAGTTCGAGTTGATTATCGCGTATCGCGACATTCCCGGCTGTCGCCAGTGGTTTGACCTGTTCAGCTAATTGAGGGGCACTGAGAGTAACTTGAGGGCTCAGGCTCGTATCACTCAGCAGAAAAGGATGAGCGAAGGTAGGCGCCGCAGAAATAACCGGAGCGATGGTGGTGTTGTAAGGTATCTCCTGTTTTTGAAAATCGTTGTAGCGCAACATAAACCCCATGCGCCGTAACATCACAGAGCCGAACCAGAGTGGATGTTCCCTGATAACTTGCAACCCGCGTCGAACCCGCAAGCGTTCGCGCTCGATGCCGTCAGGATGCCACAACCCCTGTGCATATTCCGGGCGCTCATACCACTCGGCTTCCTTCGGGCCAACCTCTGCATCCATATGTGGCATATCAAACCGATTGTCGTGGTCGTAATTGGCAATGCCCTCGATTAATGTCACGCCGCTTCCTAACGAGATGGGAATGAAGCGTTGATAAACCAGCCAATTGCGAATCACCAGCGGCGCGATGACCAATAATGTTGTCATCGCGAAGGCCAGCGCATAACGTCGCCCACTTGGTTTTTTGAGCATAAAAAATAATGAGACCGAGAGAAAGAGGACCAGAAGTAGCGCATTCGCACGGAACCAACAGGAAAGCCCGAGCATAAACCCTGCAACGAGGGTTGCGGGGAGGTTCGGCTGTTTGGCGGTTCGAATCAAAAAAAACAGGCTTAAGAGCAGGGGAAAGACGGCCGTTGAATCAGGGGAGAGCCAAATCGAGTAGTAGCTCAGATGCGGCGATAGGCTGACGAGCAGACCCGCGATAAGGCCAACCCCGAAGTTGAATAATTCCATCGCAATCAAGCAGACCATTACGGCCGATAACAAGCTGATGAGGATATGCGTCAAGCGCACAGGTTTTTCCGCCGCGCCAAAGAGCTTTAATGAAGCCGCCATCAAGAGGGAATTGCCGGGCGGGTGAATAATTGCTCTTAAATCATTGGGGTCGGGCTTTTCGGGATAGAGGAGTCGCCCTTCATCAAGTATGCGTTGCGCTTCTTCCCAATAGAGCACGCCGAGATTGTTTTGAATCGTATCGCTTTCAAGAAGTTCAAGGTTTGAATCCTGCCAATGTAAGAGCCTGACGCCGAGGGCGGTTAAAAAGATAAGGGCATACATGAGCGCCAGAACGGCGCGGCGCTTATGTTTTACTTTTGTGGAAGTCGCTGGAGTCTTCAACCAAAAAATCAGCCGACTTTGCAACTGTTTGAAATAGACGGAGAATCTATGGCGCACATGAACAGGAAGTTGTTTTAGAAAAACCATCATGATTTGCGGCTATGGAGGCTGAACCTCTGACCCAGGTCGGGCAAGACGGGCTGATGAAAGCTCAATAAAATTCGCGCCGAGTGAACCTTATCTTTATAAAATACCGGCTAGCGTGACGATTTAGTGAGGCGCCCGAGTTTGCGTTTGAATTCTTTCGGGTCAACGTAATATTTAAAAACCTTGATGCCGTTAATCAAGATGACGGGAATGTCGTATTGATAACGCGCTTTGAGGGTTGCGTCCTGGTCAATATTAATCTCTTCGATAGTGAAATCAGCCGTACAACCGGAGGCCAAAATGTTGGCTTTGGCGTCCTCGCAGAGATGGCAGCCCGGTCGCGTATAAATGGTAACAATCGCTTTTTCGGTCACCGTTATTTTTTACCTCATTAAGCAATTTGATTCGCTCGATTATAATTTTTCATCAATCGCTTTGACACTCAAAGAATGCACATGCTATAAGAAAACCGCTTCAATAATTAATCTTAGCAAAATTCATTTTCTCAAGTTGTTTGCGATATAAGCAGTTGAAAATCGCTCGAATGGTTTCATACGAAGTATCGGGGTGAAGCGTGTCTGATATTTTATACAAGCAATCATATTTTTTTATTGTATTAGATGTAGCATTCATGGAGACCTCTCAGTATGAATACAGAGCCAGAAAACAATCAGGAGACTACTCCTGGACCTGAAAGTGACGTAAAAACAATAGAAGCGCCACCGGCGCCAAAGACAGCCGCAAACGATAAACCTGTTCCACCCGTGATTGCCGATGGCGAGAAACCGACTCCGCCTGCCAAGCCGGTAGCTGCCAGCAAACCCGCGCCGCCTGCGAAACCAGCCGCACCGGCCAAACCTTCAACCGTGGGCTCGTCGGCCGCCGCCAAGAGCAAAGCTGTTGTCGAAGGCGCAGAAAACGATACGCCGGTCAACCAATTACGGCGCGTGGTCATCTGGACATCGCTCATCGGTTTTCTTTCAACCTGTTTCTTCATGTTCTTGCGGTTCTTCCTTCCCAGAACTCTATTTGAACCGCCCACCGCTTTTCGTATTGGCTACCCGTCGGATTTCGGCATTGGTGTAGATACCAAATTCCAACAACAGTATCGAATCTGGGTGGTTCGTAATGCCGAAAAGCTCTTCGTCATCTATGCTCGTTGTACGCATTTGGGATGCACGCCGGACTGGAAACCCAGTGAAAATAAGTTCAAATGTCCCTGTCACGGCAGCGGCTATACCTTTGAAGGCATCAACTTTGAAGGACCCGCGCCGCGTCCGATGGATAGAGCGCAAGTGGCTCTCGATCCGACCGGACAGGTGGTGGTGGATACGGCGAAGCTTTATTCCTGGCCCAAAGGCGACCGCAGCCAGTTCGATGACCCGGGCGCGTTCTTGCAAGTTTGATTACATCAGCTACATCACCTGATTGACAATTATGAGTCAAATTCGTTCAGTCACCGATTGAACTTTGGTTTGCTTCGCCAGCGGGATATGGCGCGGCAAAGCATGCTCATTTAGGAGAGTTTGTATGGAACCTGAAAAGCCTGAGCCATTAGAAAAGAAGCCTGAATCGAATGTCGGGCTGGTCGAAAGAGTCCGCGACGGAATCAAAGATGATATCGCGATGCTCAAGACCAAAACCAGCAAAGATAATCTTCAATCCGAGCTTGATAACCTTAAAGACCCGACCAAATCACAGCTCTACAAATCCATCTTTCGCGTCAAACACGAACCGACTCCACGGGCGCGTTCCCTGGGCGTTTTAACCAACGTCTTTTTACATCTGCATCCGGCAAAAATAAACCGCGATGCGGTGCGCTTCAGTTATACGTGGGGCATGGGCGGCATTACCTTTTACCTGTTTATTGTATTGACCTTCACAGGGATCTTGCTGATGTTCTATTACCATCCGTCAAAAGGCATGGCTTACCAGGACATCATCTATCTCGAAAACGATGTGCCATTCGGAAAACTCTTGCGCAATATGCATCGTTGGGGCGCCCACCTGATGGTCATTACCACCTGGTTGCACATGTTTCGCGTCGTGTTGACCGGTTCATACAAAACGCCACGCGAATTCAATTGGGCGGTCGGCGTCGTGTTGTTGACACTCACCCTACTGCTCAGTTTTACAGGCTACCTATTGCCGGATGACCAATTGGGATTCTGGGCGGTGACCGTCGGCACCAACATGGCAAAAGCTTCACCGATGCTCGGAAATGAAGGGCCGTTTGGCGCGCAGGTCGGTATGACGCAATACAACGATGTGCGTTTTGCCTTGCTTGGCGGGTCAATCGTTGACGCGAACGCCTTGCTGAGAAGTTACATCTGGCATTGCATAGCGATTCCGACCATCGTCAGTATTTTGCTTGCCGTACATTTCTGGCGAGTTCGTAAAGACGGCGGCATTTCGGGTCCCGCGCCCATCATGCTTGAATCTGAGATGAAAGCTGCCGGCGCGCGTTCCGTTAAAGGAGCAGCCGGTAAATAAATTTTGGATTTTAGATTTTAGATTTTGGATTCGGCGAACAGCGTCAGTCTTAATCTAATATCCAAATTCCAAAATCCAAAATTGGGGGATTTATGGATTGGCATCAACTTTGGACGATTGCAACTTTGCCCGATAACATTCCGATTGTTGCGATGTTGTTTTTAATCCCGTTCTTTTCCTGGCTGGGATTCAGACAGGCGCTTGCCAATGACCGTTTGGCCGACGAGCTTGAGGGTAATCCGCAGATGGCCAAGACGCATCATCGAAAGACCTGGCCCTGGCAACCGAATTGGGCAAAAGAACTTCACGTCTGGCCCTATTTGCTGCGCGTCGAATTTTTAGCCACGGTTATTGTCACGGTGATTTTGTATGTCTGGTCTATCACGCTCAACGCGCCACTTGAAGAACCCTCGAATCCCAATCTGACGATGAATCCCTCGAAAGCGCCCTGGTACTTTTTGGGACTTCAGGAAATGTTGGTCTACTTCGACCCCTGGATTGCCGGTGTGGTCATGCCGACCTTGATTCTGGTCGGTCTGATGGTCTTTCCCTATGTGGATTCCAATCCGCTCGGCGTCGGTTATTACACCTGGAAGCAGCGGAAGATTGCCGTCGGAGCATTTTTAATTGGTTTTGTAACCTGGGTGGCCTTGATTATCATCGGCACCTTTATGCGCGGACCCGGTTGGGTATGGTTTTGGCCCGGACAGACCTGGGACCATAACACCGTGCTTTATGAAGTGAACCGCGACCTGCCCGATATTGTCGGCATTACGAGCCAACCCTGGAAAGGGATATTCGGCGCTCTGGTCGTCGGCCTATTCTTCGCGGTTGCCGGATTTCTGACTCACAAGATAATTACCCGAACCGCTTTCGATAAAAAAATCTTTGAGCGGACGACGCTCTTGCAATATCTGATCTTTCAGTTCTTCGCCATAACAGTGTTGTGGGCAATGCCTGTGAAATTGCTTGCCCGTCAGTTGTTCCGCATTAAGTATGTGATGGTAACTCCTTGGTTCAATATCTGAAGCAGATGTTAGATGTCAGGTGTTAGAGGTCAGCAACTAAGCTTTACTGACATCCGGCTTCTGACATCTGAGATCTCCTCTTCAGGAGGTAATGAAAGATGGCTGAAAATGTGAACGAGGCATTAGAGAAAAAAGCGCCGGAGGCTCCGCAACCCGATCCGATTGCTGACCGTTCGTTGAGTATGCCGATTTTGGTTTCGGCGTTGGCGCTGGTCGCGGTGATGCTCTGGTCAATGTATGACGAAGTCGTTGGGCAAAGACCCTGGAAGGCCTTTCAAAGCGATTTCGTCAGCCGCTACGGAACCTATCTGGAAAAAGTCAAAGGTCGTCAGGGCAAATCCGAACACGAGATAAAAGCCTCGCCCGAATACAAAGAATTCGAAGATAAGTACAAAGAGGAAGAGCGCAATGCCCGGCCTCGGTTGAAGGAAATCGGGGAAAAGACCACCATCATTAACCAACAACTCAGCGATATTACGCCCACGTTTCAAGATACGAGGGCGTGGATTGCCGCCAAGACTTTTAACCTGGAAAACACCCCTGAAAGCTCGCGCCAAAGCGTCCGTGATGCCATCGCCAACAAGAAGAAAGAGAAGAATTCCATCACCATTCACGACGACGGGGGAAAAGAACAGAATGTTTCCTGGGATTTTGCCGAACTCGAACAGAAATACAATGCTTTAAATGATGAGAAGGCGGCGCTCGCGCTGGAGACCGTTGAGCTCAGCAAACCAATTAACGAAGCGAAGAAAAAGATGGATACTTACCTGCAAGATAATCTGGTGGGCTTAAATAGTCAGCAGGTCTCTTCGCTTGAAGATAAAGTCAATAAGTTTGAGTTCAAAATTAAACAGATTCACGTCAAAGAAGGCGATTTGGTTGACCGTTGCGAATCCTGCCATCTGGGGATTCGTGAGCCGTTGCCCATCAAACCCGTCAATATGAGAAATGGTGAACGGGAAGTTGATGAAAGCGCTAAAGCATTTGCCTCGCATCCGAATCCGGATTTATTGAAAGTTCACGACCCGGAACGCTTCGGCTGTTCGTTGTGTCACGGTGGCAATGGACGCGGCACCGTGTCGGTCGAAAAAGGTCACGGACGTTATAAACACTGGTTATGGCCCCTCTATTACAAAGAGAATACCCAGGCCGGTTGCAATCAATGCCACAAAGCCGACCGCGTCACGCAAATGGCCAGTGTGCTCAACGATGGCAAACAATTGTTCCAGGTGCGCGGTTGTACAGGGTGTCACCGCTATGAAGGTTATGACCGCGAAGGCGATGCGTTGTCGAATGCGCGCCAGCAAATTAAACAGCTTCAACTTGACCGCGAAGCCAAACTGAGAGAGATCAAAGAGACCAATGCCGCCGCCGATAACGCGACGGATGAAGCCGAGACGCAACGCCTGCGCAATCGCGCGGGTGTCGAACTTCCGCAACTCATTAGCGCCATAGACGCGAAGATTGATGAATATGACCGGCAATCGAAATATTTGATGCAAGACCAGAAGAAGGTCGGCCCCAATCTTAAAGAGATTAAAGCCAAACTGAAAAAAGACTGGATTCCCGGCTGGTTGAAAGACCCGCAAGCCTTTCGGCCACAGACCAAGATGCCGTCATTCCGACTTGAAGATGATGAGATTCAAGCGCTGTCGGCCTTTATCTGGCAAAAAGCTATAGATGTCAAAGTGCAAACCCAGGCGCCGGGCGATGCCAACAACGGCCGAGAGATATTCAAGTCCATCGGATGTCTTGCCTGTCACGCCATTGATGGCGCTGCTATCGGCGCCGGCACAGGCATTGTCGGCGGACATTTTGCAGCGAATCTGTCACGGGTTGGTGAAAAAGCCAATTACGATTACATCGTGCGCTGGATTTATAACCCGCGTAAACGCATCGCCCCTTATTCACCATCAGAGAAGAAAGATTTGTTGCCCGCAGATTACCAAAAAGCCGGTAAAGCCTTTGTCTTTGATGATGAGCATTCCAAGAGCCCGATTGATGGGCGCGAGTTGCAGGTTCACAACATGACCGTGATGCCGAATTTCCGGTTAACGGAAACCGAAGCCCGCGATGTGGCCACCTTCCTCTTCTCATTGAAGAAGAATGATACCTATCCGGCGGCTTCGTTTATGGATGACAAAGAGCTCGCCGCCAAAGGCGAGAAACTGGCCAAGACCTATGGTTGTGCCGGGTGTCACGAAATCAGCGGCCTCGAAGAGGAACAACGCATCGGTACGGAACTCACGCCCGAAGGCAGCAAACCGATTGAGCGTTTGGATTTTGCGCTGCTGACGGAACCGGCGATGAAAGGCGAAGACCCTTATACCCATGAAGAGGTCAAACGCGCCGATGGCAGCACCAGTTGGTATAACCACAAAGGATTTTTTGAGAACAAACTGAAAAATCCGGGGATCTATGATATTGGCAAAGAGAAGGCACCGGCCGATCGGTTGAAGATGCCGAACATCTATCTCGAAAAATCGGATATTGATGCGCTCACCACTTTCTTGCTCGGCAGCGTCGAAAGCTCGCTGCCCCCGACCATGCGATACAATCCGACCGGACAGAAACAAGCCGTGCAAAACGGTTGGTGGGTGGTCCAGAAATATAATTGTATGGGTTGTCACAATGCGTTAATCGGACAGCCGGATACGGTTTTAAGCGGGCTCCCGATGTACGTGGGGCAACAGGAACAATTGCCGCCGAGGTTGACGAGCGAAGGCGCCAGGGTCAACCCCGAATGGTTATTGAAATTCCTCAAAGACCCGTCCCTCAGTTCGGGTGACGTTAATGCCGTGAAACAGGCTATGGCAGCCCATCTCACGGGACAACCACCGGCCGCGAAACCGGCAACGCCGCCAGCAGCGAAACCGGCGCCGTCGACCGCCGCAAAACCTGCGGCCTCGGCTACGACACCAAAGCCGGTGACGGCTCCGATGGCGGCCCCGCCAGCCACCACTACCTCTGCGCCGGTTGAACAATCCTGGATGCTGGGAACGCAATGGGGCGCATCACGTAACGGAGTGCGGTCGTATTTGAAAGTCCGAATGCCGACCTTCCACTTTTCGCAAAATGAATTGCAGGCCTTGGTCAACTTCTTTATGGGCGCGTCATCGCAACAGATGCCGTTTATGCCCGAACCGATTGACCCGATTACTACGGATGAACAAACCATGGCGCGCGCCATGTTCAGTTCGCAAGCCGCGCCTTGTTTGAAATGTCATATGACCGGTGATGCGACGCACGATGCCAAAGCCTCGGCGCCGAATTTCCTGATTGCCAAAGAGCGTTTGAAGCCCGCCTGGACAAGACGTTGGATTCTTGAGCCGCAAATCATCAGTCCGGGAACCGCGATGCCCTCGGGACTCTTTGAACGCGATACCATTCCTGAACATGATCGTTGGATTATGAAGGGCGTGACCTCGCCGCAGATTCAAGCATATACCAAAGACCATGCGGATTTGCTGGTGCGTTATATGTTCCAGATTACTCCGGACGAGCAGGGCCGGTTGAAAGCCGGCGCCGCTAGTGGCGCGGCGCCCGCTGCCGCTGGCAGCCCGCCGGCCGGAGCGAAACCGGCGGAAGGGAATAAAGCGACGGCGGTAAATGGGGGGCGCAAATCCGGCAAACTTTCTCAGGCCGGAGCCGGTCGTTAGAATACGAATGTTGTACTTCACGCACCTGCACACGCAGTGCGACAAACAACTTCGTATTCACCAAAGGGAGGAAAGTAGATGTTAAAGAGATATGGCATTTTACTACTGGCGCTCATTTTTGCCGCCATGATGGTTGTCAATTGCAGACCCAAGGGAAAGAAAAGCGCGAGCGACGCGGAAGATGATGAAGCGCCAAAGAAAGTTAAATATGCCTCGAAGAGCGATGAAGGCGAAATTAAAGGCGTGATTAAATTTGATGGCACGGCGCCCGACCGCGCCAAGATTGATATGAGCCAGGACGCGAATTGCGTTCGCGCCGAAGGCGATAAACTCGCCGACGACGTTTTGGTTGATGCCGGTAAATTGCAAAACGTCTTTGTCTATTTGAAAGGCGGCCCTGCTGACCGATTCGATTACGGCACGCCGTCCGATGTGGTGGTGCTCGATCAACACGGTTGTCGCTATACGCCGCGCATCATGGGACTTCAGGTCGGACAGACGCTTGAAATTACCAACAGCGATCAGACGACGCACAATGTTCATCCGACGCCGAAGAACAACCCGGAATGGAACAAGGTGCAATCAGCCGGACAAGCGCCATTTAAAGAGAATTTCAAAAAAGCTGAAACCTTGATTCAAGTGAAATGCAATCAACACCCCTGGATGACGGCGCACATCGGTGTATTGGGGCATCCGTTTTTTGCTGTAAGCGCCAAAGACGGCTCCTTTACCATCAAGAATGTGCCGCCGGGCAAATACACCTTGATTGCCTATCACGAAAAGCTGGGTGAAAAGCAGATGAGTATTGAGGTGGCGGCGAAAGAGTCGAAAGTACAGGATTTTACCTTTTCGCCGAAAGCCGCATTCATTCCGACATCGCTCTCTGTCGAACCGGCATTGATCGTTCCGTAAGTTGATTGGCTACGCGTTCACCCTTGAACGCGTAGCTCATTATCATATTGGTGATGTAGCCGCAAAGTGAGTTATAGTGGTCATCAATTTATAAATAAATCCTACAGGCTACAACTCAATTTGATTGAAACGAGGTATGTGAGTTTTGAGTAATCAAGATATGGTTCCTGCGCAGCCAAAAATCTGGCTGCATTATTTCGCAATCTTTCTCAGTTTTTTAATAGTGATGTTGTTGGTTGCCGGGGCGCTCGTGACCAGCAACGAAGCGGGCGATTCGGTGCCGGATTGGCCCCTGTCGTTTGGCCGTTGGTTGATTCACTCGGATAATTTCATCGCCAATGTGCGTTACGAATATTCGCATCGCTTCATTGCCGGTCTGGTCGGATTCACTACCTTCATTCTGGCACTTTGCATTTGGTTTAGCGAACGAAGAAATTGGGTGAAAAGGCTCGCGTTATTTGCCTTTTTAGGGGTGGTTGCGCAAGCCGGTATCGGCGGGCTTCGCGTTTTGTTTCCGGCCTACAAACCGGAAATCGCTGTGCCGCACGCGCTCATCGCGCAAAGCTTTTTCGCAGTTGTGGTCGCGCTTGCCGTTTTCACGTCACGAGGTTGGTTGGTTGAGCGGGCAATAAAGAAAGATGAAGGTGGCGTGGCGCTTCGCTCGCTTACGGTTGCAACCATCGCTGCGGTCTTGCTGCAACTGGTGCTGGGCGCCGGCTTTCGACACGGAGCCTGGGGAATTATTCCTCATGTTTTAGGGGCCGTGGTCGTATCCAGTTTGATTATCTGGACGGCGGCGGCGGTTTTAGTCCGTCACGATGACAGGTGGTTGCGCCGACCGGCTTGGAGCGTCTTGGGCTTAGTTATATTGCAGGTTGGGTTAGGCATCGCCGCCTACTTTGCGCGCCTGGCGGCGAAGGGCGATCCGCAACCGTTGGAGCCGATGATCTCGCTCACGGCTTCGCACGTTGTCGTCGGCGCCTTGACCCTTGCGGCAATGGTGGTCTTGACCTTGCGTTGTTATAAAGTGCTGGCGCCGCAAAGCGCACAGGCGAAAGAGCAGACGACAGTTTCTTCTGTAAGAAAGGCAACGGTGTAATCAAAGATGGAATCCGTAGAACAAATAATTTCAAATGACGGCTCTGTCACCGTTGCGCTTTCCTTAGCGGAAAAGCTCCGCGCATATGTTGAACTGACCAAGCCGCGCATCACCTTTTTAGTAGTGCTGACGACGGTTGCAGGTTTTTGTCTGGGCTCGCAGTCAGCTATTGATTGGGTGAAATTTTTCAGTTTAATTGTCGGCGTGGCGCTGCTGTCGTCGGGCATTGCGACCATCAATCAATGGATGGAACGCGATCTGGATGCGCTGATGTTGCGCACCAAAACCCGTCCCTTACCGACAGGAAAATTGAATGCCGGTCAGGCGCTCGTATTCGGGATGGCGTTAATCGTCTTGTCGAATGCTTACCTGGCAATTTTTATCAATCCGCTCACTGCCGGTTTGGGCGTGATAACCGCCGCCAGTTATTTGCTGATATACACGCCGCTAAAAACCCGTTCAACGCTTTCGACCTTTTGGGGCGCCTTTCCCGGTGCGATGCCGCCACTGGTTGGCTGGGTTGCGGCGCGAGGCGAATTGAGCGTTGAAGGCTGGATTCTCTTTGCCATTCTATTTTTGTGGCAGTTTCCGCACTTTCTGGCGATTGCCTGGATGTACCGCGAAGATTATGCCAGGGCGGGAATCAAGATGTTGCCGGTCGTTGAACCCGAAGGCAAAGTCACCGGTCAACAAATCGTGACCTACACCTTGTTGCTTTTGCCAGTCAGTTTGCTGCCGACACTGGCAAACATTTCGGGAAAGATTTATTTCGTTGGCGCCTGTGCCTTAGGGCTGGCGTTTTTGTACGTCAGCCTTCGCACGGCGATGCAGAGAAGCAAATGGCAAGCCCGACAATTGTTGTTGGCCTCGGTGTTGTATTTGCCAATTCTTTTCGGATTGATGGTTCTTAACCGCTAAGATTTTGGATTTTGGATTTGAGATTTTGGATTCTATACATTTTGTGTGGTTTACTGAATCACTTCCAATTTCAATCTCAAATCCAAAATCTCAAATCCAAAATCAGTTGAGGGGTCTATGAGCAGAATCCTGTTGGCATTGATTATTGTCGCGCTCACACTGGGCGCTGTGTGGACATTTGTGAGCGGGCATTGGTGGTTCATTCCTACGATTTCCAAACACGGGCCGGATATTGACGCGCAGTTCATACGAACAGCTTATGTGGTGGCCTTTGCCTTTGTAGCATCACAACTGGCGCTCGCCTATGCGATTTTTCGGTATGCCAGAAAAGGTAATGAGCGGTCCAAATATACCCACGGCAATAACAAACTTGAATTGATCTGGACGACCGTAACGGCGGTCATCTTTATTATCGTCGGGGTGCTCGGTCAATTTGTCTGGGCCGGGATTCATCTGAATCAACCGAGCGATGCCGAAGCGACCAACATCGAAGTCGTCGCCCAACAATTTCAATGGAATTTTCACTATCCCGGAGCGGACGGCGTTTTTGGCAAGACCAACTCGAAATACATCAATGATGGCTCGTTAAACTTTGTTGGCCTTGATCCCAATGACGAAAGCGGTAAGGATGATATTCAAATATCAACATTGGTCATTCCGATTGATAAACCCGTTGCGTTAAGAATCCGCTCGAAAGATGTGATTCACAGCCTCTTTGTTCCGCCTTTAAGGATTAAACAGGATGCCGTACCCGGCATGAGCGTGCGCGTACATTTCACGGCGACCAAGCCGGGCAAGTATGAAATCGCCTGCGCGGAACTCTGCGGGTCATTGCACTACAACATGAAGACTTTTCTATTGGCGCTGCCGCTTGATGAATTTAATCAACTGGCGGCGATGACTCCTGAAAAATTCAAAGAGCGGCTGAATGAATTGATGAACCGATACAAAGTCAACAGCTCAGACCTGGAAACCGCGGGAAATTAATTAATACATTGCAGCGCAGGTCTGCGGGCTTGCGCAAAGGTTAGGAGGAAGCGATGGCAGACATACATCCGACACAAGGTCACGGCGGCGCGCATCATCACGCCCCCCCGACAACCTGGTGGCGAAAATATGTATTCAGCATGGATCACAAGGTCATAGGCATTCAGTATTTCTTTCTAGCGTTGTTTTCTGTGTTTGTCGGGATGGCGCTCTCTTTGTTGATGCGTATTCAACTGGCTTGGCCCGGACACGAAATTCCTCTACTGTCGGCTTTGTTTCCTCACGCGGCACCCAATGGCGTCATCACGCCGGAAATGTATTTGTCGCTCGTGACTATGCACGGCACCATCATGGTCTTCTTCGTGCTGACCACTGCGCCTCAGGGCGGCTTTGGCAATTACTTTTTACCCATTCAAATCGGCGCTGAGGATATGGCCTTTCCGCTACTCAATATGATGTCCTTCTGGCTAACCTTCATTGCGCTGGCGTTTGCCATCGCGGCGCTCTTTTGCACGGCAACGACCTTGGGGCCGATAGGAGGTTGGACGGGCTATGCGCCGCTCAGTGCCTTGGGTGAAATTGCCGGGCCCGGGCAAGGTTTAGGCGTGCAATTATGGGTGACGAGCATTGCCTTTTTCTGCCTCGCTTCGCTGCTCGGGGCCTTGAACTTCATCACCACGATGTTGAATATGCGCGCCAAAGGGCTCTCGCTGATGCGCTTGCCGCTTACCTGTTGGGCGTGGTTTACCACAGCAGTGTTATCTTTGCTATCTTTTCCGGTGTTGCTGGCCGCTGGGGTGTTGTTGCTCTTTGACCAACTCGGCGGCACCAGTTTCTTTATTCCTTCAGGCTCATATGTCAGCGGCAAATTGATGCTCTCTGAAACTGACCAATCGGGCGGTTCGCCGATTTTGTGGCAACACCTGTTCTGGTTTTTCGGACACCCGGAAGTCTATATCGCTATTTTGCCGGGGATGGGACTCACCTCGCACGTGCTTTCGACTTTTGCGCGCAAACCGATTTTCGGTTACAAGGTGATGGTCTATGCCATCTTCGCCATCGGCCTGCTGGGCTTTTTCGTCTGGGGACACCACATGTTTATGAGCGGCATGGACCCGCGCACAGCGATTGCCTTCTCGGTCATTACGCTCACAATTGGGGTGCCATCAGCGATAAAGACCTTTAACTGGTTGGGGACAATCTGGAACAGCCAGATGCGTTTTGATACCCCGATGTTGTTTTCTCTCGGATTCGTATCGCTTTTCGTTTCGGGCGGTATTACCGGCCTGTTTTTAGGGCAGACTTCAGTGGATATTCCGCTGCACGATACCTATTTCCCGGTCGGGCATTTCCATTTGATTATGGGGGTCGCGGCAATTTTCGGCATCTTCACCGGCACCTATTTCTGGTTCCCCAAGATGTTCGGACGCCTGATGAATGAAGGATTGGGTAAATTGCATTTCTTCATCACCTTCATTGGCGTCAACGCCATCTTCATTCCTTTCCATGTGATGGGACTTGTCGGCGCGCCGCGTCGTTATCACACGCACGCGGAATTGAATTATTTGTCGAGTGTGATGCCCCTGCATAAATTCGTAACCTATGTGGCGTTCTTTACCATCGGCGCGCAATTCATTTTCTTGTTCAATCTATTCTGGAGTTTGGTGAAGGGTAAAAAGGCGAGCGCCAACCCCTGGGAGGCAACTTCTCTGGAATGGACAGTCTCTTCGCCGCCGCCTTTTGATAATTTCGGTGGCGTTGAACCCATCGTCTATCGCGGACCTTATGAATATAGCGTGCCGGGCGAAGCGAAAGATTATTGTATGCAAAGCGAGCCGCCGGGGGCTGCGGTTCACGGAGACTAGACCGATTTTAGATTTTGGATTTTAGATTTTGGATTGCTGCATAAGCGACAACCGATTACTCAGTAGACGAGTTTTTGTGTTGTCGAAAAGTAAGGCAGCAATTTCAATCTAGTTAATCCAAAATCTAAAATTCAAAATTAAGAAGTATGGAAACAGCAGTATCAAACATGAAGCCGGGTATTAGTACCGGAGGTGGTAAAAATCTCGGAGATGATGGTGGCGGGCCGAAAGGGCAAGACCCACATCACTCGGATTGGCCTCCGGGGTTTTCGCGCGACGATGCGATTGAGCCGACCAAATATAAACTGGCCATGTGGCTCGGCATCGTCAGCGTCTTAATGCTTTTTGTCGCCTTAACCAGCGCCTACATTTTGCGACAGGTGAACCGCGATACCGGAGCGATGGCCAAGGATTGGCTGCCGCTTGAAATCCCGTCAGCAATGTGGGCGACCACCGTGGTGATTTTGCTCAGCAGTATCTCCATCGAAGTGGCGCGACAGCAATTGAAAAAAAATCAATACCAGAAATTCAAGAACTGGATATTGATTACCACAGTGCTTGGCGTGGTCTTTCTCATCGGACAGGTCATTGCCTGGCGACAACTTGCCGCGCAAGGTATTTATCTGAGCAGCAATCCGCATAGCTCGTTCTTTTACTTACTGACCGGGTTGCACGGCTTGCACCTGTTGGGCGGTGTGCTGGCGCTCGCCTATGTGACGATAGCGGCGCTGCGCTTAAGAATCTCGATCAAAAAACGCCACGCTGTTGAAGT
>JBIOWC010000891.1:0-16679 GCA_044868105.1 Blastocatellia bacterium | reverse complement strand
TCCGTCAATCATCACCTATATGCCAGGCGGGACGTGGATTGAATCAAACGCTGGCACCCCGCAATCTCTGAAGACGCCCGGACAAGGGGTTTGGCGTTATATCGGCGGGAATACCTATCATATTAAGGCTAAATTCTTCAATTTTGATGTGAACAATAATTTTGTCGGCTGGGCAATTATCACCCACGAGTTAACTCTAAATCGCCGAGCCGATGAAGGTGAATCAGCCGGAACGGTAGAAATTCATGCTCCGAACGGCAATTTAATCGTCACCGCCTGCTCGACGGCCACCGCCACGCGGTTTCAATAAAATTTGTCCGCTCAAATAAGTGAGAGGCAGTCTAGCCTCTCACCAAGGTTTTGAGGTTAAGGAAAATGTTGGGACGGCCACAATGGAGCGCGAGGTGCTGTCGCAGCGGACCTCGACCGATACAAACGGATTTTCGGCTTACTTAGTGGCGCAAAACGTCAGGCTACAGGCCGACCCCGGCGCCCAAGTAAGCCCTGATGGTTTGCCGTCTAACGCAATCACGACCAGCTTCAGGTTGTCGGGTTATTTCGTGAATCTGCCATAGCTCAGGCCCCGCATGCGGCTATTGCCGAGGCTAAGAAAAGCCTTTGGCCAGCGTCGAACGGGCGCCTGACTTTAACAGCCTGCTTCGACGCAAGTTGTTAACGGCTTCAACCGCGTTGGGGCTTTAGCCTTCAAATCTCTAAGGCGCGATAGCTTTATCGGCGATGAGTTTTTTTGTGGGTTTGCCCGCCTTTTTTTTGCGTTACCTAGTAGGTCAAAAAAGGAGGTGAGTTTCAAATAAGGTCGGAGGCTTTGTTGAATAACACCTCGTCGGATTGGAATGGCAAAACATGTTGGAAAGGGTATACCGCATGAAATCACTCACCGGACTTATCATTTTCGCTTACTGCCTGCCCGGCCTAGCGAGTGTCGTGACCGTGCAGGAGAAGCCCAGGATCCTCAGGCGAGAGGAACTCCCTCGCCGGACATACCCGCTCAAGGGCAAGGTGCTTGAGATCCTCAAAGATAAAGCGTTGCTCGACCGGCTGAGCGCGGAGGTGGCTGGCGGCCTGCGCGCCGATCTGGAGAAGTACGATATTCCGGTCAAGCCGGTCCTCCGGAGCCACTACCAGACGTTGATGATGATCCACATGTACCGCAATGAGTATGAGCAGGCGCTTGCGCACATCGTCAAGATAAACGAGCTGAATAACCTGGTCATCGCCCGACTCGACACCCTGTTCGCCGAATCATGGGTCAAGGCGCGCCGCCAGGCCGGCGACGCGTTGAGCCCGGCCTTCCGCAAGGTTTTCGAGCAAAACTACGCCGAGGGCTACGCGCGCCTCCCCTACGCCGAGATCGCCCTCGCAGTCGAGCGCTCGAAGCTCGAACTCATGCTTGCTAACCCCGAGGTCACCCTCGGAGCTGTCGAGGCGCAGTTGCAGCCGATGCTCGATAAGGCGGGCGGGTTAGTGGACGAGGATGTCGTTGTGATGTTGCTTTCGATCAAGTGCATATATGAGCACTGGCTGCCGCTCAAGGATGAGATGCTGCGCGTGACCAATAACCTGATCGAGGCGAACGCCAAGGCGACCCCCAATGCTGATATCTGGGCAGCGCGCTCAGTCGCGCTCACCGCCGCCGAAGCGCCCGTGCCGATCGTCGTCGGGGTGTGGGACGCGGGCGTGGACATGCGGGCGGTGCCGGCCATCAACCGCTTCGTCAACCCCAGGGAAGTCCTCGACGGCAAGGACAACGACGGCAACGGCTACGTTGACGACATCCACGGCATCGCCTATGACCTGGCGAACTCAAAGAAGTCCGTTGGCACGCTCGACGACCCGACAGGCAAGATTAAGAGTGACGTGAAGCGATTGCAGGCGCTCGCCAAGGGATTGCTTGACTTGCAGTCCGGCATCCAGAGCCCCGAGGCCGCAGAGTTGCAGCGGACAATCGCCTCGTTCACGCGCGAACAGGTGAAGGAATTTCAGGAGTTCCAGGAGGAACTCACCTTCTACACGGCATACTCGCACGGCACGCATGTGGCGGGCATTGTCACGGAGGGGAACCCGGCAGCGAAGGTTCTCGGGGCGCGCATGACCCGGAACTACCAGGTGCGGCAAGATGCGTATACGAAAGCCAACGCCGAGTTCGTCGCGCAGATGTACAAGGACATGGTCGCCTACTTTAAGAAGCAAGGCGTGCGGGTGGTCAACATGAGTTGGCGTTACGACATGATATATATACTACGGTCGCTTGAGGTCAACGGTATCGGCAAGGACGCGGGAGAGCGTTGGGAGATGGCTGAAAGCCTGTTCGAGATCGAGAATGAGGCGCTCTATGAGGCGATTAAGGATGCGCCCGAGATCCTCTTCATTTGCGCATCGGGCAACGAGGGGATGGACGCCGACTTCATCATCCCGGCGAGTTTCGACTTGCCGAACCTCTTGACCATAGGGGCGGTTGATAAAACGGGGAAGAAAACCTCGTTCACCAACACGGGCGAGAGCGTTGACTTCTACGCGAACGGCTTTGAGGTGGAGAGCGTCGTCCCGGGCGGGGACCGCCTCAAGATGTCAGGCACCTCGATGGCGGCGCCACAGGTGGCGAACCTGGCGGCGAAACTGCTGGCGGTGAATCCGAGGCTGACGCCGACCGATCTGATCCGACTGATCGCGGCGGGGGCAGAGCCTTCGCCAGAGGACCCGAAGGTCCGGCTGATTAATCCACGCAAGAGTCTGGGGCTCGCGCGGCGGTAGGTGAGACCGCTTCACCCGACCTCATCCTCTTCTTGGCAGGGGCTATTTATAAATGTCGTAAAAAAGATTCGGGATGGTTCAAAAAGGCTCTGGTCAAGGTGACGTGTTCTAGGTCATCATAAGCGACCTCTTTTATTGGATTGTTATCGAAACTGTAGATGGTCGCCTGCGGATAAGCCATCAGGATTGGCGAATGCGTGGCGATGATAAATTGCCCGTCCTGTTCGACCATCTCTTTGAGCAGGGAAAGAAATGAAAGCTGGCGCAGCGGCGAAAGCGGGGCTTCCGGTTCATCAAGCAAATACAGACCACCGGCCACGAAACGCGCCTGAAATAGTTTTAAGAACGATTCGCCATGGGAATTGGCATCGAGATTTTCACCATACTTATCTACCAGGGCGCGCTTTTGACCGAGCGCCGCGCCTTTGGCAAGTCCAAGCGCCGTGCCAGTGAATTGCTCTTCAAACTCTTTCGCTAGCTCATCCATCTCTTCCATTAAATGTGACACCCGCTTGGCAAAGCCGAAAAAATCTTCGGCGCGCAGAAAGAAACCGCGTGACGTTCGCTTGCTCCAGGCGAATTTGAGTTCCTTGCCTAGTCGTCTTGCCGAGGTGAGCGTTTTGTCGCGTTCGACATCATCTGCGCCCACGGCGATGGCATTGATGCCGGCGGCAATCGCTTCCAGCAGCGTGGATTTACCGGAACCGTTTTCGCCGACGAAGAAGGTCACCGGCGAATGAAACTTGAGTTCGTTGAAATTTTTCAACAAGGGTAGATTGAACGGATAGACGGATGAATTTCGCGGTTTGGGTTTTAAGTTTAAGCTCAGCAAATGAATCATAAAAACCCCTGATTTTAGGCAGCTAAAAACAGCTTACATAGAATGCCTTCCGAAAGCGAACCCCGGAGGGAGTTTCCAGCAAAAAAGCCGATTTTTATTGGCTATTTTTGCGCTCTTCGCTTTGAAAATTCAGGCTGAATCCGCTACAATTTTCTTTGCTAATTAAAGGAAAAAACATCCCGAAAAAATCTTCTGAAAGTAGTAAAGAGGATAAGGAAAATTCGCTTTAACCCCGCAATTATTACCCTTGTTCGCAATGCTTGAAATAGCAGGAGAAACTTAATTGAAGAAGAGGAGAACGAATGACTGAAGCCATTCAAAGAATTCCTGTAAATATTGAAGAGGAGATGAAGCGTAGTTATCTGGACTACGCCATGAGCGTCATCATCGGACGCGCTCTGCCGGATGCGCGTGACGGCCTCAAGCCCGTTCACCGCCGCATCCTTTACGCCATGCATGATATGGGGTTGGCGCCCAACAAACCATTTAAGAAATCGGCAACCGTCGTTGGTACAGTTCTCGGACAATATCATCCGCACGGCGATATGGCGGTCTATGATGCGATGGTGCGGATGGCGCAGGATTTTTCTCTGCGTTATCCGTTAGTTGACGGACAAGGCAATTTCGGAACCACCGATGACAACGCCGCCGCCTATCGTTACACCGAAGCGCGGCTGTCGCGGCTGGCGACAGAGATGCTTGCCGACATTGATAAAGATACGGTGAACTTCGTTCCCAATTATGATGAATCCAAGGAAGAACCGACGGTGCTTCCGGCGCGCTATCCGAATCTCTTGGTTAACGGGTCAGGCGGCATTGCCGTTGGCATGGCAACCAACATCCCGCCGCATAATTTGACCGAAGTCATCGAAGCGACCATCTACCTGATTCAAAATCCGAACGCCCGACTCTCGACCTTGATGAATATGATACCTGGCCCCGATTTTCCGACCGGCGGGTTCATTTATGGACGCGAAGGCATTAAACATGCCTATGAAACCGGGCGTGGCGCCATTATTATGCGCGCCAAAGTTGCTATTGACCGCGGCGGACGTTCAGCCGAACGTATCGCTATCGTGGTCACCGCCATTCCGTATCAGGTCAGCAAAGGCAAATTGCTCGAACGCATCGCTGAACTCGTCAACGATAAAAAACTGGAAGGCATCGCCGATTTGCGCGATGAATCCGACCGCGATGGAATGCGCGTGGTCATCGAACTCAAACGCGATGCCATACCCGACATCGTTTTAAACAATCTCTATAAACTCACGCAGATGCAGCAATCGTTCGGCGTCATCAATCTTGCCATTGTCAACGGACAACCGCGGGTCTTGAACTTAATTGAAACGCTCAATATTTTTATCGAACATCGCCGCGAGGTGGTGTTGCGCCGCACGCGTTACGAACTCAGAAAAGCCGAAGCCCGCGCCCATATCCTCGAAGGGTTGAAGAAAGCCTTGGACCATCTTGATGCAGTGATTAGCCTGATTCGTAAATCGAAGACCAGTGTTGAAGCGCGTGAAGCGTTGATGCGAGGCATTAAAGTAAATAGCCGCCAGGTTGATAATAGCCCACAAGGTTTGGTCACCTTTACCGAGATTCAAGCCAGAGCGATTCTCGAAATGCAGTTGCAACGCCTGACCGGACTGGAACGTCAAAAATTGGATGAAGAGTATAAAGAGGTCATCCAACGCATTGCCGAACTTCAGGAGATTTTGAACAACGAATCGGTGCTGCGCAATGTGATTATCAAAGAGCTGCGCGAAGTGCAGCACGCTTACGGCGATGAACGGCGCACGGAAATCATCGAAGCGGGCGCCGAACTCACGATCGAAGATTTGATTGCCGATGAAGATGTCGCCATCACGATTACACATTCGGGTTACATCAAACGCACGCCGGTTTCCGTCTATCGCGCCCAACGGCGCGGCGGGACGGGAAGACGCGGCGCTTCGCTGAAAACCGAAGACGTTGTTGACCACATCTTCGTAGCTTCTACGCACAGTTACGTGATGATTTTCACCAACAAAGGCAAAGTGCATCGCTTGAAAGTGCACGAGATTCCCGATGCCGCAGCCGCCGGTCGCGGCAAAGCGATTGTCAACCTGGTGAATATTCCCAAAGAAGAGAAATTCGCCGGCATCCTTGCGGTGCGCGATTTTGAAGAAGGGCAGTTCGTGGTGATGGTGACGCGCAAAGGCACGATTAAAAAGACCGAGCTTTCGGAATTTGCCAATATTCGCGGCTCAGGAATTATTGCCATGGGGGTTGACGATGATGATGAATTGCTCGCCGTTGAACTCACCGATGGCACCAAGAAGATTTTCATTGCCACGCACGAAGGCATGGCGATTTGTTTCGAGGAAACCGATGTGCGTTCGATGGGGCGACCTGCTTACGGGGTGCGCGGCATCACCCTTAGCAAAAACGATTATGTCATCAATGTTGCTGCCGTGAGCGCAGGCGTCGAGATTCTTTCGATTTCCGAAAACGGCTTTGGCAAACGCACCTTGATTGATGAATATCGCTTTCAATCGCGTGGCGGCAAAGGCGTCATCAACATGAAGACCTCTGAGCGCAACGGGATGGTGGTCGCTTCCATGCCGGTCAATGATGACAGCCAGGTCTTAATCATCACCGAACAAGGCAAGTTGATTCGCGTTGAAGCCAAAGGCATTCGCCTATCCGGGCGTTCAACGCAAGGGGTGAAATTGATTGATACATCGGATGGCGACCAAGTGTCCGCCGCTTCGTTAATTGAGCAACAGGTAGAGGTGACGGAAAGCCCCAACGGTGCGAGTTAAAACAAGTCAGTACCGCAGTCGGTAGCCGGCGGGTCAGTTCGTCACCCTGACTGCCGGCTGCCGCAGGCACTGACATTGAGTAGTAAAAAATGAATTTGAAGTACACAGAAATTGCAGTCTTCTCGATTCGCAGTCGGTTTAAGCGCCATCAGAAAATTGTTTTTCTTGGGCTTTTCATCATGCTGATTTTTTCATCGGCACTCATTTTGACATCGTGCAAACGCACGGTTGAAGAATCTTTGAAACGCGCCAACAAAGCCTGGAACGCTGAAGATTATGAGACGGCTGCTGAAGAGTATGAACATTATCTGCAAACTTACCCGACCGGCGACCACTCACTCGACGCGCGATTTCAACTGGCGAACATCTATTACTTTCATCTGAAGCGTTACGAACAGGCGCGCACGCAATACAGCGAATTTATTAATCAATCTCCTGCTCATCCGCAGGTGCCGGCGGCGCGTGAACGGTTGGCGGAAGTGCTCAGCGAATTGGGGCGTTCTTATGAAGCCATCGCCGAATATGAAAATCTAAACTTGCCGGATAATGATGAACGTCGGCGCATTCGGCTGCGCATCGCCGATTTGTATTACGACCAGAAAAATTTCAGCCAGGCGCTGACGGAATATGAAAAGGTGGTTAACCAGGCCGACTATGACGCGATGACCGAGCAAGCCTTGTTGCGCGAGGCTTCGATTTATCATATGACGCGCAATCAATACAAAGTAGCCTTGCTGATCTATCAACGCCTGGCTGAAGAGAGCAATGACGCGAAAGTGAAATTGCGAGCGACATACGGAATTGCAGATTGTTACGCGGAGATGTTTCAGATTGAAAACGCCGTGAAAACCTTGCGCTCAATCGAGGATAAAACGGAACATGCCTACATCACGAAACGCATTGCCGAACTCGAAGGGCGCCGTCGCGAAGCCACGCAAGCCCGCGAAGCCCTTCAAAAATCTGCCCCAACCGGTGGCGGAGAACAATAAAAGAGAAGGTATGCTTACAATCGGGGGAGTACAGGTATTAGTGTTTTATATGATAATTGCTCTTCCTCTCGGCTGCGCGATCGGTTGGGGGACAGGAACGTTAATTAGAAAATTTCTTCACGCAACCTCAAATACACCTCGCATTGAATGGCTTGATATGTTGTTGGGCTTCTGCGGATTTGCGCTGGGTTCCTATATTTCATACCTGGGTATTTCCTTGATTGAAAGGATTGGAGTGCAGGTGATCGGTTCTTTATTGTTTGGGAGGATATATTTTTTATTGATTAGCTCATTGGGAGCCTTTTTTTTGGCTGCTCTTACTTCTGTTTTATTGATCAAGTATAAAGTGCTTTTATATTCTTAAACGCTCTACCTTGCTGGTGATGAGGGTTCTTCAGAGGTAGGAATTTCGCCTTCGACCCAGATTTCTCCATCTTCAAAAAACTCTTTTTTCCAAATCGGCACCAGCTTTTTCAAACGGTCAATCGCATAATGGCAGGCCTCGAAAGCGATACGCCGGTGCGCCGAAGTCACAATGATGACCACACTCGATTCACCGATTTCCATTCTTCCCAAACGATGAATCATGCCGAAGCGATTAATCGCCCACTTTTCATGAACCTCGCGCCCGATTTGCGCCATCGTCTTTAAGGCCATTCCTTCGTACCCCTCATATTCAAGATAGCGGGTCGGGCGACCTTTGGTGTTATTGCGGACGACGCCATCGAAGATAACCACTGCGCCGCAGTCATCCTCAAGTAGCCGGGCTCTTAAATCGCCAAGGTCTATGGGCGTGCGAGTGATTTCAAAAATATCGCGGCTTGCGGCTTCGCCGCCGCTAACGGGCGGCAGAATGGCGAGCTGGTCGTTATCCGCTAAGGCCTGAGTGCGTGACGCATATTCTTCGTTGACGGCAAAAACCAGACTGCGTTCCATCTGAGCGAGTTTCGGGTGTTGGGCCTTCAGTTGCGCAAAAGCGCTTTCAACAGTTGCCGGTTGTTCGATGACGAGTTCGAGGCTGGGTGCGCCGACAAACTCGCGCGCCTGTCCGAATAATAAAGCCGTGATGGTGATTTGACCGCTCATAAATTTTTAACGATTAAAATCTCTACTTCATGAATTTCCGAGCCGTTGATTTTGAATCCTCGCAAATCAATTTCACTCTGCAGTGAAATGATAAAGTAAATAGCTTCGGGATAAAAAGCCAACTCGACATCGGTTGGTGAAGGGTAAGCCGCCGTGCGCGGATGCGAATGGTAGATGCCGAGCAGGTCTTGTTTAACCTCGCGAATCTGGCGCATTGCCGCAAATAAATCGGCGGGCGCAGCCGCGTAACGCGTCTCCGGGGTTGCGGCCGTATTGCGAAGCGCGTAACTGGTGGTGATGAAATTCTTTTTTCCGCCGAGCAAACCGCAGCACTCATTTGGGACGGCCGCAAGCGCGTGTTCTTTGATTGCCGTATAAATCGCTTCCGAAATTTGTATGACCTGTTTGCTCATCGGCATTTCAATTATTACGACCAGCGTTTGTTTACACAATAAGGGTTGAGGGTTTGACCGCGACACTTTTGTTGAGTAAGACTAAAGCGCAAATTTTTTAATCGAGGGATAAACGTGCGGCGCTGGGTTTTTCTGTTACTGATGACGGTCATTATGAATGCGCTTGGGTGGTCTGCGCCACGCGCGGTGAAACTCGGCAAAACGCCGCAGAAGTTCAGGACTTTTTACCCTGAATTGCCCCATTCAACAGAGCCGCTGGGTGTACCTGCGCCTATTGCTCTTGGGTTGCGCTCCCCGCAAAACAAAGCCGCAATCGGCAAAACTTTATGGCGTGTTGAAGAAGATGCCATCATACGTGAAGCGCCAACCAGAATTCGTTTATCTTTCAAAGAAGGTTTGCCCGTCAGCGGACTTCGCGCCATTGCGATAACCAAAGATGGCGCGGTGTGGGCCGGGGGCCGGGAAGGGCTGGTGCGTTACCAACCAGCGGCGCACCCTTGGGATAGATGGCAATATTTCGCGGGCCAACGTTATCTGCCAGCTGATGAAGTCAACGCCGTGGTTGCCGATAAGGACAATTCTGTTTGGGTGAAAACTTCTGCGGGTATCAGCCATATCGAAATGCGACTGATGACGCTTGCTGAAAAAGCCGCCTACTTTGAAGCGCGCCTGGCAAAACGTCACAAGCGCCACGGGTTGGTTGCCGATTCCGCGTTTGCCGAACCAGGTAACCCGGAAACTTCGCATCAATACCCTAACGATAATGACGGGTTGTGGACGGCGATTTATGCTGCCGCAGAATGTTTTCGATATGCGGTGACCAAAGACCAAAGCGCGCTTGAGGCGGCGCGGGCTTCGCTTGAAGCCATGATGCGACTGGAAACAATTACCGGGCGTTCGGGGTTTCCGGCGCGGTCGTTTCGCCATAAAAGCGAACCGCGCCACAAAGACGGCTTCTGGTATTTCACCCCGGACGGTGAATGGGAATGGAAAAGCGATACCAGTTCCGATGAACTGGTTGGGCATTATTTTGCTTATTCAATTGCCTATGATCTGTTGCCCGATGCCGAACTCAAAAAGCAGATGCAACGGGTTATCACACGCATCACCGACCACCTTATTGAAAATAAATATTACTTGATTGATGTCACGGGCAAGCCAACGCGTTGGGGGCGTTGGAATCCCGAATACTTTGCCGACCCGGAAGGCCTCGAAGACAGCCCGATAAATGCGCTTGAACTCTTATCGTTTTTCAAAGTCGCGCACCACATGACGGGCGAAGCGCGGTTTGTTAAGGAGTATCGCAAGTTGATTGATGAGCTGGGCTATCACCAAATCGTCACCCTCTATCTGGAACGCGCCAAAGAGTTGAATTATTCGGATGAAGAACTGGCGATGCTTTCATTCTATCCGTTAATGCAATATGAAACAGCGAGGGAATTGCGACGGTTTTACCGCGACGGGATGGAGGACTGGTGGCGCAACATTAAACGCGAAGCCAATCCGTTGTGGATTTTTATTTACGCAGCGAGCAATCCGCAAAAGCGCGCGCCGCTTGAAGAGGCTGCACGAACCTTGTATCGCATTCCCGTAGATTTAATTAAATGGACAGTCAAGAATGCCCATCGCCGCGACGTAACCTTTGCCAGTCAACTTGACCGTCACAACGAACGAGAGATTTTGCAACTCCTGGCGCCGGATGAACGCCGTGTGATGCGCTGGAACAGCAATCCGTTTCAACCTGATAGCCCGGCCGATGGACGCGGCGAAGATGATGGCGCATTCTTTTTGCTTCCTTATTGGATGGGGCGTTATCATAAATTCATCGTTGAGTAAGCCGTCAAAAAGTTCTGCGTTGAGTATCGCAACAAACCCGCCCGTCAGGCGGGACTGACCATTGAAGATGTTTGGTCAAAGGTTGGGGCTGAATAAAACCTGAGATTTGGAGAGTGAGTGATGAAGAAAATTTCTGCGGTGTTGATTTGTCTATTTTTAAGTTCAACCTTTGCGCTTGGAGAAAATCCCAACGCCTTGTCCGATCCGAAGATGACCAAAGAAGAGCGCGAGTATGCCGTCAAAGCCTTGCTCGATGCTGAAAAAGAGACGCTCGGGGCAATTGAAAATCTCACTGACGCACAATGGAATTTCCGACCGGCGCCGTTTAAGTGGACCGTAGGCGAAACCGCCGAACATATCGCGCTTGCCGAAGGCTTATTGTTTCAGGCAATGGAACGGGCGCTGGCGGCGCCAGTAAATCCCGATTGGGAAACCAAGACTGCAAATAAGATGCAAATTCTTGAAGGACCTCTCGCGAAACGGCAAGGTCGCGCGCAAGCGCCAGAACCGATTCAACCGCTGAAACGCAATATGGCGCGCACCGACATTATGAAGTTACTCAAAGAGAACCGCGCCAAGAGTTTGAAATTTATCCGCGAAACCGATGCCGATATGAAGTCACATACGACGGAACATCCGTTCCCGATTTTCGGCACGCTCAATGCGTATCAATGGTTGCTGTACATTCCTATGCACAGCCTTCGTCACAACAAACAGATTGCTGAAATTAAAGCCAATCCGAATTTCCCGAAATAACCAAATGAAAATAGCAACCTGGAATGTGAATTCAATAGGAGCGCGATTGCCTGTGGTCTTACAGTGGCTTGAAGCCGCCAGGCCCGATGTTTTATGTCTGCAGGAAATCAAATGTCTGAATGAAAAATTTCCCGGCGAAGAGTTCATGGCTCGCGGCTACCATGTCTTGACGCACGGGCAACGCACCTACAATGGCGTAGCGATTCTTTCAAAGAGGGAAGGCGAAGATGTACGACGCGGCTTTCCACAGGATGACGACACGGCGCAAGCGCGAATGATTGCCGCAACCATTGAAGGCGTTCGCATCTTGAATGTCTATATCCCGAACGGGCAGACCGTGGGTTCGGAAAAATTCGGTTATAAGCTGGATTGGATGAAGCGGCTGAGAAGATTTCTGGACACCACGACGGATAAAAGCGCTCAGGTGTTATTGTGTGGCGATTTCAATGTCGCGCCCGAAGACCGCGATGTCCACGACCCCGCAGCCTGGCAGGGCAGCGTACTCGTTAGTCCCGAAGAACGCGCGGCGCTTGAGGTCATCAAGGAGTGGGGATTTATTGATGCGTTTCGGTTGCATAATCAGGAGTCGGAACAGTTTTCCTGGTGGGATTATCGCGCGGCCGCGTTTCGTCGCAATATGGGTTTGCGCATTGATCACATCTGGGTCACCGAACCGCTGGCGGCACGCTGTACATCGGTTGTCATAGACAAAGAACCACGTAAATGGGAACGACCTTCGGACCACACGCCGGTCATTGCTGAGTTTGACTAAGCGATTGGATGCAACAAGCCGGCTGGTCGAGTAAAACCGAAGACTAACTACGGAACCTAGGAAAATATTTGCGGAACATACAGAAATTTGGGTAATGGGTCAGATTGAAAATAGGGGGATGAAATTATTTATCGTTAAAAGAACGGCGGTCTGTTGTCAGGGACAAGGTTATCTCCGGATGAGGCGGAAAAAGCGGATAAAGCGCCATCGGCTGGGGCGGATAAATCGCCATCCGTCTTTTCCGCCCCAACAGAAGATAACCTTTCGTTGAACGGGACTTTACTTTTTTAGCGCCAATCGAATACCAACCTACTTCAAACTGACCCACTACTGAAATTTGAGAATACTCTGTTCTCGTAAACTTATCCTGTGGGTTCCGTATTTGGAATAAATTTTTACCTGGCAAAAATTTTCATCCGGTGAACCCTTCGGCAATTAACAGCCTTCGTTGTGGCAATAGGTCGTCAGATACCAGATTAAAAAACCTGCTGCGATAGCGACGCCTACCCAGATAGCGATTTTGACTCCGGTTGCCAGATTATTGCCTTTCACTTGTCCGACCGCGGCGTAATTGACATCCGTAGCCACCCCGGTTTTCAGATTGGTGATGATGAAACTCTCTTCTTTCGCTTCGCTGATATAGCCAGCGAGTTTCGTTTTGTCTTTCAATTTGACTTCAATGCGAGCCTGTTCGCCGGTTCCAAGTTTTAAGATGTTGGTTTTCACTCGCTGAGTATCTTTAGCTTCACGCTCCATCTTCGAGTTCGAGTTGGCGAAACCCGATGCGGCGGTTGTGATAGAAAACAGCAATCCGACTAAGGTCAAAGCAATAAATTTTTTTAACATGGGAATCTCCTGTTTGAACGGAAAAGTTAACGGTCGAATTTTTGCTTAACAGCTTTACCAGTGGTAGCTCACGCCAATCGAACCTCGCAGGACGCTAAACGGCGCTTCGATTGAACGAAGCCTGCTGCTATCCGGGTAACCGACAAAGATTCTAACTTCCGGTCGCAAAGAAATATACTTGTTTAGAAATATTCTCACGCCGGCGCCGAAGTTGACCGCTTTGCCATTGGAACTGACTTCCGGTTGTAATGGGGTTTCGGGAAATCGTGAGCGATTTTGGTGATTGACGAAACCCCCGCCGCCTATCACATAAGGCTGAACCCTTGCGGTTGAAAAATAGTAAAGGGCGTTTGCCGATACGAACGTCCCGGTGCCTTCAAAAACGACGCCGTTCCCGAAATCACGTTTATGGCGGATTGAATTGACCGCGCCTTCCACACCGAATTTTGACGTGAAGCGATAACCGATGCCGCCTCCGAAATCCAATCCGCTGCCGGTGCCGCCTTCATCGTCAAAGGTTTTGCCACCGCCGACGCTGCCGAATACTTCGCCTTTCGGCGTAAAATCCTGCGCTAACGCGGCTGGCGCACAGGCCACCAGGCAAAAAATAAACATTAGGATTTTCATTATCTTTTCTCCTGAAAAAAGGTTGCAGTGCCGGCTCTCAAAATAATTGCTAAGAGAGCTCTGAAATAGTGCAAGCGATGTGCCGATGTCGGGGGTAAAATGGAAAATCAAATTATATGTTGAGGAGGCAACGGTTATTCATCGCTTTGTAGCTTGAGAGATTTTCACGCTGCTTGAAAAGCGCAACTGTTGGGTGACAGGTGAAAGGAAAATCCGTCACCGGAAAAGCAATTACTTTTATGAGGCCATCCAAGGGTAAGGTTGAGAAATGATTCCCGACGCGCGGTTGCTATTTCACTTTATTCCATACGAGGTCGTTGTTTTCACGGCGGTCGAGCATTCTGATGACTTTTCCTTTGCCGTCTCGCTCAAATACTTTTTCGCCGCGCCACACACCTTTTCGGTAGAGAGTATCTGCACAAAGCGCCAGCAATTCTTCTTTAGTTCGCCCGCTTCGTTGACCGAATAATTTATCGCCTTCGCGGGTGATGGTGTATGACACATCCGGGGTCAATTGATATTGGCCAACGTAGGCGTCCAGTTGTTTGGGGTTCATCGCCATGGGTTTTCTTTCATTGGGAATCGCCATGACCTGTACGGCGACGAGTTTCCATTGTCCATCTGTCTGCTCGGCCCAAGTGTCGGTCGAATGAAACCAGGTTACGAGTTTCTGCCCGTACAGTTCCAAATCCTCGCGATCCCTGTGCGACAATACGATGACGTGGTCTTGTTTAACGACCACCGGTTCACCCATTTTGATTGTGCCAAAATAGCCTTGCGGCAGGGGTCGCAATTCCTTGAGCAAATCCGCTTTGGTTTTCACCTTGCCTTCCTCGTCCGTGTAGATACAGCCTTCGGCCAGATACTTCTGCCACACCGCGACATCGCCGGGCGCAACGGCGGTCAGCAATTCCTGCGTCGCTCGCTTCAACTGCTCGATGGTTGCGTCAGATGAATAATTGATGGCCCGCGTATTTGAGGCCTGACCAAAAGCCGTAAACAACCCCGCTATGCCGATGAGCGCGAGAGATAGAATAACTTTCTTCATATTTTTGTTACCCGTAATCATTAACCAATCAAGGTTAACCAGAGAGTGAAACCTGCGGAAAAACAAAAAGCTGACTTGTGATAAGTCAGCTTGTCTATTCTGGCGGAGGAGGAGGGATTCGAACCCTCGGTAAGAGTATTAGCCCCTACAACGGTTTAGCAAACCGCCGCCTTCAGCCACTCGGCCACCCCTCCAAAAAATGAAGCCTCAGTATAGCCTACCGATTCGCGCCGTTCAAGTTAATGATGAATAGGGTAATGGGTCAGTGTGAAATTAGGGGAATGAAATTATTTATCGTTAAGGGGAATGAAATTATTTATCGTTAAAAGAACGGCGGTCTGTCGTCAGCGACAAGGTCATCTTCGGATGGGGCAGAAAAGACGGATTGCATTTTATCCGCCCCAGCCGATGGCGCTTTATCCGCCTGTTCCGCCTAATCAGAAGATCACTGTTTACTGGTCGTTGGGCGAGACTTTACTTGTTTAGCGCCAACCGCTGGCCAACCTATTTCTTCCTGACCCACTACTTTGAAAAGGGTGGCTTCGCATAAGATTTATTCCTGAGTCCAGCAGTTTTTGATCAAGCGAAAGCGGGTTATACAGGCGACCAGCGTTAACTTCGGAGGAAGCGGAAAGGGCGGATAATACGGATTCGCCGGAGCGGCTTTAATCATCTCATCCGAAGACAACTTTTAATCTGCCAACGGTTAACAGACAAGCTTGCAGGCGGTTGCTGCAGGGGTAACGAAAACCGCCTGACCCTGAGGCTAGGCGCGGTTCGGGTATCCATATCTTGTTTTCACTTGCTCGCAGGTGTTAGAGTTGAGGGGCTCTCAAAAAAGTGATGACAGGCGAACAAACCTAATCAGGAAAGTCGGAATCTAACTGCCCCGAAAACCGTTATAAAGAAGGTCAGATAACATTGGCAACTGTAACCACAAGAAAAGTAACTCCGAAGGTCATCAAAAAAAATAAAGCAACGAAAAAAAGCGTGTGGCGGCGTATCTTTTCGCCAATTACGCTTTCCATACTCGGCTTGCTCATTGCCATCGCCATCGGCATATTCGCCTATTTTTATCATACCTATTCGCAGATGATTGACGCGCGGCTTCGCGGTGACATCACGATTCGCACCACCGGGCTTTATGCCGCGCCGCGCGCCATTCGGGTCGGGCAACAGAGCTGGACGCTCACTTCGCTTAAAGCCTATCTGGACAATCTCGGCTATGTAGAATCGGGCAAACAAGCCGACGCGAAACGCGGACATTACGAAATCAAAGGCAACGCCATCGAAATTCAATCGAGCAGTAATGCGGTGGTCAACAGCGTGCGCCAGTTTCCTAATATTACAGTGACTTTTGGCGGCGGCGGCAAAGGGATTGCCAAAATTGCCAGCCTGGATAACAAAAAGAATCTCGAAACCGCGATGCTCGAACCGGAGCTGTTAACCGCGATTTCAAATGATAAACAGAATCAACGGCAAAAACTGGTCTCCTATAAAGACCTTCCCAAAGATTACATCAATGCCGTTGTTGCCATCGAAGACCGCCAGTTTTTTGAGCACAGCGGTATCAATTTTCGCGGTATTGCCAGAGCCTTGTGGCGCAATGTTGACGAAGGACAAGTCCAACAGGGCGGTTCTTCAATCACCCAGCAACTGGTCAAGAATTTTTTCCTCTCTTCAGAACGCACCCTCAAACGCAAGATGCAAGAGATGATGATTGCTATTACCCTGGAAACCAAATTATCGAAAGAAGAGATCTTTCAACTTTACGCCAATGAAATTTTTCTGGGGCAAAACGGCAGTTACTCGATTAACGGGGTCGGTGAAGCCGCCGAAGTCTATTTCAACAAAGATGTATTGAATTTGAATCTGCAAGAGTGCGCTTT
>JBIOWC010000890.1:0-3387 GCA_044868105.1 Blastocatellia bacterium | reverse complement strand
GTCCGTATTTTGTCGCAGTTTCGAGCCTTCCGCCCGATTTTTGCCGTTCCTTTTGGCCGCCAGGGTGATTGGTCTGAGGAGACCATTCAAATCGCTCATGACCAGAAACTCGATGTCGTGCTCGCCGATGGAGGCATTAATTTAGTTCCTGATGTTTGCTACCGGCGTATTCCTTCGGACGCCATGAGAGTCCGTTCACTGGTTGCTGCGATCATGAATCAATGAGGCGCTGTTGAATGATTTTTAGCCGGTGCGGTCAAATCCGTTGAGATTTTCTTTAGTAAGCCAAAATGAGAATCGCATTTTCCTTGAATTCATTTCCGGCAATTTCTGAAACCTTTATTCTGAACCAGATTATCGGGCTGTTGCAGCGTGGGCACGACGTAGAGATTTACGCCAGTCGCCCGGTGGATTCTCCGACCGCTTTCCATGCCGCGGTCGAGCGCTTCGAATTGCTTTCGCGTACGCAATATTGCGATGCCCTGCCAGCGGCTTTTCCGGCGGTCAAAAAAGATAAGGCCCAGCGGTTTCTCAAATGGGGACGCCGGCTTTACCGGCGGGTATTTAATCGGATGAAAACCCTGGCTCAAGCGCCACAAAATAATGCAGGACCTCGAAAAACTTTATTGCCTCAGCGAATCGCGGGCAACTACGACATTATTCATTGTCATTATGGACCGAATGGACAACGAGCGGTGGCCTTTCGCAAGGCGGGTTTGCTCAAAGGGCCGATCGTCACCTCATTTCATGGCTATGACGCGAATATGTTGCCGGGAATTTACGGTCCTCAACTGTACGAAGAACTCTTCAAACATGGAGAGCTGTTTACCGTAGGGTCAGAATTTATGCGGCGAAGGCTCATCGCGCTCGGCGCCCCGGAAGAACGAATTGCCAAGCTGCCGATGGGGGTGGATGTCTCGCGCTTTCGGTTTGTTGAACGTACTAAATCAGACAATGGCGAATTCAAATTACTCACCATTGCTCGACTGGTTGAGGTGAAGGGCATTGAGTACGCGCTTCGCGCCGTCAGCATCGCCAGGCAACATTGTCCGCATCTTCGATACTTGATTGCGGGAGATGGCCCCCTGCGCGGCCAACTTGAGGAGTTAACCATTGAACTGGGACTTGCGCAGACCGTCGAATTTTTAGGCGCGGTTTCACAAGAAGAGGTCCCGCGCCTACACCAAACCGCACAGGCGTTCTTATTGCCCAGTATCGTTACTGAATCCGGCGAAGAAGAAAATCAACCCGTTGTTTTAGCCGAAGCGCAGGCCTCTGGGCTGCCGGTGATTGCCTCGGCAATTGGCGGAGTCCCGGAAAGCCTGTTGGATGGTCAGTCCGGTTTGCTGGTTTCTCAACGAAACCCGGAAGCCTTGGCCTCAGCCATTCTCTGGCTGTGCGACCATCCGGAAATATGGAGCCCCATGGGTCGGGTTGGCAGAACCTTCGTAGAAGAACGGTTTAATTTGGAAAAGCTCCACGACCAATTAGTGAGCCTTTACAAATCTTTTAGTCCGCAGGGCTAACTCAACAGAAGTTTTTAGCACGGCGTTGGCACCTATGAAATTGCGACTCTTTTCCTTCAAAGCGAAACTCGTTCAGCCGGAAAGCTGGGTCAAATTGGTTTTTATTGCGGTTGTGGTGGTTTTTCCTCTGCAATATTACTTTGCCAGGACTTATGGCGAACCCTATCCGGCGTTAATGATGCCGGGGTTTGAAGGCTCGCACCTCAATGCCGCCGGACAGGTCGTCATGGAGGATGCGGATGTCGTCATCACCTTTGATAATGGCCAGACTCAAACAATCAGTATGCGCGCGCTCTTTGCCGAAGCCCCGTCTTCGCATTTCCAGGTCATGGCGATTAACGCCTTCAAACCCAAACCCAGAGTGCCACCAGACGACATTTGGGGAAAGACGCCGCTGAAGCAATTTATTTACTCAAAGCTTATGCCCGGCATCGTTTTGGGTCGTATTCGGCATAAATATTGGACCGGGGTCGAATCAGACGTTGCGCTATGGCTTCGTGACCGAGTGCAGCGGCTCTATCCAAACGACAAGCCTGTGAAGGTGCAGATTGTTTGGTACAAGGATTTGTGTAGTTGGCACGATGGAGAAAGCTCGCGTCAACGCACGCTTGGGACAGTCGTGGAGGTGCAATGATGAAAGATCCCCGAACCCCGATGGCCCGTTGGATTTTTGAAGAATACAACATCAGCGAAAAAAGCCTGGGGATAAGCCGAATCCTGTTCGCTCTTTCGCTATTGATTTTTTGCTACCCGCGCTATCTCTGGATGGCGAAATTTCCAGCTTCCTTTTACACCCCGTCATTGAGTCTGGGTGTTTTCTTTCGCCAGCAGCCTTCGGCCCTCATATTACTGTTGTTCACGGCTCTGCTGATGGTGTTGAGCATCGGATTGTTGGTGGGCTGGAAAACGCGCGCCGTGGGCCTCGGTCTGGCAGGCCTGCTGGTGGTCGGAAACACCTTCGATTATTCATTCGGCAAAATCAATCATGACATCTTGTTGATTGCTGTTTTGGTGACTATGTCGTTTTCTGGATGGGGAAAGAAATATTCTGTTGACGTCGCCGATGGTGAAGGCGAGAGCCCACGCTGGCCGCTGGCCTTGCTGGCCCTGATTATCGGCTTGGCCATGTGGTCTGCAGCCATGCCAAAGATTGAGAGCGGTTGGCTCAACCTGTCAACACAAAGCGCCAAAGGGCACATCATCTACAATGTTTATGCCACGGAACGTCCGACGCTTTTGGCGCAATGGCTGCTTGCGCACGGCTCAACGTGGTTCTGGGAGTTCATTGACTGGTCAACCATAGCCATCGAAATGGCCTTCTTAGCCGCGATGTTCTCGAAGCGCGCGCTGCGTGTGGTCTGCGCGCTGGCCATCTTCTTCCATGCCGGCATTCACTTCTCAATGGATATCTTTTTTATCGAAAATCTTATGGCCTACAGTATGCTCGTGGAGTGGGAGCGCGGTCTGAAAATCGGCTGGGTGCGCCACGCCCTGGAAAGTTGGGAGAGACGCTGTAGCCGTCTGCGAGGATGGATCGTGGTTCTCACAGGGTTGGCGGCGGCAGGCCTCTACGCTTTGATTGGCAACCCGTTTGCGAAGGTATTGAGCAGCTTTGGCGATGGTCATTGGATTGGCGCTTCACTCTGTATAGTTGGGGCATCAGTCTTGGCGGGAACTTACCTCGTTAAACGAATCCTCAACCGCTGGGCGCCGCTTGGAAAAGGCAAATCCAATTTTGAACCGATAAACGCCGAACTCGCGCAGGTTCCGGTAATCTTATTCGATGGTGTGTGCGGGCTATGTAATCGCTTTGTTGATTTCGTCCTGAAACAGGACCGCCGAAAGGTGTTCCGGTTTGCTC
>JBIOWC010000889.1:0-2124 GCA_044868105.1 Blastocatellia bacterium | reverse complement strand
GTGCCCCTTATTATCCCCACCCAGAGAGGGCAAACAATCCTGGTCTTGAGGGCACCCAGAATTGCCACTCAAGGTCGCTTCCCAGTTAACACAATCAATAAATTCGGAAAGCGAAAAATGAATTGTTAAGCGCTCTTCTGACGACAGCCTTCCTTAACATTTCATTTCCAAGCAGATCTTTTGGCAAGAGACCCGGATAAAAATAACGATGAGAACAACCGAGTTCTCAGGGATTTTTCTCCCCAATCTCTGGCTCAAATACGAACGAACAAAACGGAGAGGTCGGCCTGACAGGACAACCATATTTATCAAACAAAAGCGTCATCGTCTCTCTCACGGTCTGGTTATTGACGAAGCTTTTTTGCTCACTGGCCGCCGCCTGCGGCGTCGTGGCATTAGCGCAATTGAAGGGTGCTCGACGCTCATATCCGCTTTGGAGCTTCCCGCGTCAGCATCCTTCAATCCTTCAACCAAGCGGTTTAGTTGCAGGCCGATTCCTGCACCGTTGGGCGAAAGCTTTACCGTCAACTTCACGATCCCCGATTGCGCAAGTCGCAAAGCGCCAGCCGCCGTTCGCACCCTGGTCATTCATGCCGATCATAACTGTCAGGCGCGCGGCTCAGGGATTGCCGAAGTTCCGGTCAAACGAATTGATTTCAATCGTACGAGGGTTGGTGACTGTAGCGTTGCCGTTACCGTTGCCGTCACCCGTAAAGGCGGCGGAGCGCTGATGATTTGTTCCGTCGCCCTGGTTGACGAAAATGATTTCCCTATCGAAGGCTTCGATTTGCTACCGGCGATGTTGCAACTAACCCGCTGTTGGAGATGACTCTCAAAGGCAAAGCTGCAAACTGAGCTGACTCGCAGGTTCACTGATTTGAATTCAGCGAATCTCTAAAACCCGGAACGAGCAAGGGTGAAAGTTTCGTTCCTGCCCCCGGAAGAAAGTCTGGCTGACCAGTATTTAACCCTAGCCTCAGCCAGACTTTCACTTTACTTCACGACCGGCGAAAAAGGTTTTCCAAAACCTTGAAGGCGACCGCCTGGAAACCATTTCTAATGAAATCGAGAAAGCGCACTAGGCAGCGAAGGGTTGCGGGCGAGAGCAACTCATCTGCGACTAGCTTTCCCTTGCCCGATAACTGGAGCGTGTGTGCAGATTTGTGTAAACTCCTTTTTTGAAAATCGTGTGAATTGCCCGTGTAAACCTGGGCTGTGATTGAAAAAATTCATCGCCTTGAGCTTTTCACCCTTTTCAAAAATTTCACTTGCGCAAGATTGCACACACATGGGTTATGAAAAACTTTAAAATTTTTTTACCGCTTTCCCTGCTTTTTCTTATCTTTTTTCAAACTGCAATTGCTCAGCAATCGGCTCGTCCGACAGAAAAAACCAATACCAAATTGCGTATTCTTTTCATCGGCAACAGCTATACCTATTTCAATAATCTGCCAGAGATATTCACCCAACTTTCGGCTTCGGCGCATCCGGCAAAACCGGTCGAAGCGCAAATGATTGTGCGCGGCGGCGCGACCTTGAAAATGCACTGGGAAGAAGGCGTGGCGCTCAAAGAGTTACAGCAACACCATTGGGACTATGTGGTATTGCAAGAACAAAGCCTGCTCCCCATTAATGAACCGGAAACCTTGCATAAGTATGCGCGACTCTTTGATGCGGAGATTAAAAAAGCGCAGGCGAAGACCATTTTTTATTTAACCTGGGCGCGGCAAAATCAGCCTGAAAATCAAGCAAAACTCAACGATGCCTACTTGAGCATTGCCAAAGAACTCGGCGCTTTGGTGGCGCCTGCCGGGATGGCCTGGCAGGCGGCTTTCAAGGAAGATGCGAAACTCGAACTGCACACCCAAGACCAAAGCCACCCCAACCCGACGGGCTCCTATTTAACGGCTTGCGTCTTATATGCCGTCGTTTTTGCGAAGAGCCCGGAAGGGTTATCCGGTAAAGTTCAAGGTAAACCCATTGATCCGGCAACCGGGCAGCTGAGTAATACAAAGTCGGAGTTGGTCAATCTCAATAAATCCCAGGCGCTCGCCTTGCAACGCATCGCCTGGAATACCGTGAAAAATCTGCAAGGAGCGGCGCAACAGCAAGCCCAAGGTTTAC
>JBIOWC010000888.1:0-5948 GCA_044868105.1 Blastocatellia bacterium | reverse complement strand
GCCGACCAACAGCGCCACGCCCATCAATATCTGCACGGTGAGGTTGAGATTCGGGTAATTCATCAGGCTCTCCTTTAATAGGTTTTGATAAAATTGGCGTTGAAATACCGCCAATCATTACGCGCTGAATTCCACCTGCGGATTGATGTTGCAAAAAAATCATCCGCCGCATAACCTGTGCGACGATTGCTAGAGAAGGAGCGTTGATGGACTATAAGGAAGATACTCTCACCGCCAGCGATGGCACGACTCTTTACCTGCGCCGCTATGAAACCTCAAGTCCGCGCGGCGAAATTATTATCGTTCATGGGTTCGGCGAACACTGCGGCCGATACGAAGCGCTGATTGCTCACTTGCTTGCGCACCACTATTCAGTCACCGCTTATGACCATCGCGGGCACGGCAAATCCGCCGGGCTATACGGACATGTGGACTGGTTTACCGATTATGAAGACGATTTGGAGTTGCTGGTCGGGGCGGTCCAAAAACAGTATCACCCGAACAAACTTTTTATCATCGGTCACAGCATGGGCGGGTTGGTGGCGTTGAGATTTTTGACCAAACCGCGCGCCGGAATTTCGGGCGCCGTGATCTCTGCGCCGTTAGTTGCGATTGCCGCGAAAGTGCCAACCAGCAAATTGTTGATTGCCAAAGTAAGCGCGAAACTCTTTCCGCGTTTGAGAATGCAAAATGAAATCAACCCGGCGGTGTTGAGTCGCGACCAGGAAATCGGGCGCGCCTATGCGGCCGATCCGCTCGTCGGCAAGATGGTCAGTACGCGCTGGTTCGCAGAAGCGGTTGGCGCCATGGATGAACTCGCGCGCACCGCTTCGCAGATCAACCTGCCGATTCTGGTCATGCATGGAACCGCAGATAAGCTGGCCGATTGTGAAACCACCAGGCGCGTATTTAAAGCGATGGCTTCAGCCGACAAAACCTTGGAAATTTATGAGGGCTACTACCACGAACTCTTCAATGAACCCGAAAAGCAGGAGATTTACGACCGCGTCACCACCTGGCTCGAGGGGTGCTGAATCCGCAGTTTAATATTGAAGACGAAAAGCGACTGATGTATATTCGCCGTGCAATTACGAGCGGGGAATCAGATTTACTTCATCTCAATACTCATCACTTATCGCGCATGCGCTATCGGCTTGCCCGTTCGTAGACCACATAAATTCCTGAACGATTAGGAGACGGCATGGCAGAAATCAAAGGCGTTTTACTTACAGCTTATGTGAGTTTATTGAAAAATCGCTATGGCGAACAAGCCGTAGCTGAGGTGCTCGAAACCCTTGATGCGGAAGACCGGTTGTTGCTTTCAAAATCCTTTCTTCCATCAAGCTGGTATCCGTACAGCACCTTGCATGCCTTGCGAAAATTGACGCGCTCGCTGAAAACGCCTGCGGACCATAATTTATCTGTCGAGATTGGGCGTTTCCAGGCGGAGTATGTCTTTACGGGCGTCTATCGTTCGTTTCTGGTGAAAGACCCGCTCAAACAGGTGGAAAAATTTTCCTGGATTAAAGACTTCTTTTTCAAAGATGCCAGAAAGCTGGAGACGGAAACGTTTGGCGAAAATCGTTGCCTGGTTCGCTACACCTATGAAGCGGGAGCCAAGCCGACACGGGCAATCTGCGAAAGCCTGGGGGCTTTCTGGAGCAAGACGCTTGAACTGGCGGGCGCCGCCAAAATTAAATCTACGCATATTAAGTGCGTGGCGAGCGGCGCGGATTATTGTGAATTTATCTTTGAATGGGAAAGGTCCAAAGATTCCGCGCTGTAGCCGCAATCAAGCTACTCTCAACCCCAGCCGCAGAACCTCTCTATAAAAGACCGCATTGGCGCGAGCCTAAACCCCTGGTGCTACTAAACCCCTGGTCACGGTCGCCATCCGGTGAACGCTTTACATAGATTTTATTTTTAGGTAACGCCAGACATCAGGAAAATTTTTAACCATCACGAAGAGAATGCAGAACAGCAACACGGCTGAAATGATGTACCAGAAAGTCATAATTTAGTCCTCCAATCATCGTCTGCCAGCGCAAGAGCAATTAGTCTCCGCTGGTAAACTGAGTTACCGGCATGGGTTTTGAACCGGAAAAATCTCCGACCGTTTGATTGCCGAGCAGGATTTGATTAATGATGATGAGCGTGCCGACCAATACTAAATACAGGTTGACCTGCTCGCCCGACTCGCCAAATATCAAAAGATAGAGGGCGCCCTGAACAAAGACTATACAGACGATATAAACGAGTAAGGCGGGTTGTCGGGAGGCCATAAAGAGATAGAGCAACATCACGCTGGCGATACCGAGATAATAGATATGCGCGTTGTGCAGCGTCTCTGAGAAGGCCCAGATCGGGTAGCCGATCATCATGAGCATAATGGTAATCGGCAGCAGATTTTTCCATATGAATCTTAGACCGTCTTTGAAGCCGCGCCCGGCCGGGGCGCGACGTTTCATCATTTGATTATCGGCAGCCGCGCCCTGACTTCGCCGCAGCAGAATGAAGCAGAGATAGAGTCCAAAAAGGCTCAAATAAAATTCCGGCAACGCAATCTTCAACTGGATGCCCAGCAGATAGAAGGCTGCGATAAAAGCGATTGCGGCGGCATCCTGCAAAAATTTTCGCCCCCAAATCAGGCACAGCAAAAGATAAAATGCGGCGATAAGAAAAGCCGCGATGGCTGACACCGGGCTGTCTGTCCGATTGACGATGGCCAGCAAAAGCGCGAAAAAAGCCAGACCATGAACGACCTGTCGTAGGGCGATTTTCGCCAGTCGGTTCGCGGTCTTTGTCAGCCGATAACTGATACCTAAATGCGCCCAACCCCAGACCGCCAGAGCGAGGGCGTCATACGAGGCTGGCCAGGCAAAAGTCCGAAGCATGGCCAGCAACCAGGCGGCGCCGGCCAGATGCGCCACCCAATAACCGGCAAGCTTCAAACGCCTGAATTGCTCGATGACCTTTCGATCAATCAAATCTCTGCCCGGTTCCCAGGCGCTCGGCTCTTGATACTCGCCCAGTCCAATGAGCAACCCCAGCCACAACGGCAGGAAAACGACCGGCGAAAAATGCCCCCAGACCCATTCGGCAAGGGCGACGGTAACGGCCAGCGCAAACCCCCAGAACAGGGTCAGGCGAGACTGAAAATGCATCTTTGTGGTGCGTCGCATCCAGCGATACACGCCGACCAGAGCAACCGAGAGCAGGCTGAGCGCCAGCATGCCGAGGCGTTCAGGGAAACGAATGGTTGCCGTGGTTGCCGATGCCGTTGCCATAAAAAGAAAACAGAAATGCATCCACGATGACCGTTCACTGACTGAGCGCCACAAAAATACCAGCGAACTGCAAAAGATAATCAAGGTGGCCAGGTCGACGCTGTAAATGGCGGTGAGCGCCGAGACGAAAAGCGCAATATAACCGGCGACCTTGAGGGTAATCATCGGATAAAGCGGGTTGGGCTCTTTGCTGATGTAGAGATAGATGACAGCAAAAATAAACGGGACAAAGGCGGCGCCGTAAGCGGCTGTCGAGATGGTCAGCCAAATTCCAGTGCTGGCTGCGACGAAGAGCAAAAGCGGCAGGTAGGCCGTAAGAGTGACCAGCGAAACATTGAATACCAACCCGGCTTTGGTGAGCGCAATGCTCGGATAGCGGCGCTTCCAATAACTGCCCAATAAAAAAGCGAGGCTCACGCCCATCAGCGAGACCGGGGCAAGCAGCGTGACGGGCCGATGAAACTGAAAAGCAAATGGCAAGGCTAAAGCCTGATTGAAAGGCAATTGAAAATGAAGCTGTGCCAGGGTTGACCAAAACGGCAGCCAGTAAACCACCAGACCGAGTCCAAGAAAGACCGACAGCCAGTGAGCGGCTTCCTGAAATGGATAAAACTTGTAGTCTTTAAGAAAAATTCCGAGCGCGGTCAGGATACCAACCCAGGCGGTCGTGGCGAGCACATAACCGGCAAGCGGCGATTGAACGTAATAAAGACAAGCCGTAAAGAAAGTCGTCAAAACGGCGAAGAATGCCAGACCGAAAAACCGGCTCAGATGTCCGAGGTCGCGTGTCCGCCAGGCCTTCCATAAAAGAATTCCGGCAATGAGCAACAAGGTCAGCAAGTGCTCAACGCTTGGCGTTGCGCTAAAGGCGATGGCAATGATGGTCGTCGTGGCGATGAACAGCGCCAGCCCCGCGAAGGTGAAGTGTTTGTCCGGTTGAAATTTGCCGTAACTGACGATTACCTGATAGGCGAGCGCAAAGCCGACGATTAACCAGACGACGGTGTGTGTGGACAGGTTCAGCGTATAGCGCGTCAGGTAAAGCAGGCTGGCGATGGAGCCGGCGAAGAAATACGGGTAAAAGATGACTGAAAAACGCCGTTGTTCCCGACGCATATATCCCATCAGGTGATAACCCACGCCGATAAGGATGACGGCTGAAGCGCTGTGAAAGATTTGCCCTTTCAGCAGCAAAACATAGAGAAAGAACGGCGCGTAGAGATTGAGCGGAAAGATAACATCTCCGAGAACCAGCAGGGTGGTGCCGAAAGCAAAGGTGCGCAGATTTTTCCGGGCATAGCTTCCCGCCGCCCAGGCGAGCAGATTAATGGCGCAGAAGGTGAAGGCCAACATGCCGGTGGCGGCCTCTGGGTTCAGCGTAACTTGAATCGAATAGGCGGCACTCGATAGAAAGACTATGGCGACCCCGATATAGCCGACAATGACGATGATTTTTTTCGCGCGCAGTTGGTTATTGTCCATAACGCCTCCATCTCAAGACTCCATCCGTTAAGGTCTGGATATTTGCCTGAAGCGCCAGTTCGTCACCTTTGGCGCAGGGTTCTGATGCTGATTCGGGGGCAAAGGGCTGAATTGCGAGAAGAAAACAGCAGCGGAAGACCGATTGAGCGTCAGCGGTTAGCCTGCTAACTTTGTTGTGCGCCAGGCAATCGAATCATTCATTTTGCCGAAGTGCAGCACCGGCGCGAAAAAGCCAGTCACGCTTCAAGCCTCATCAACAAATTCTTGGGTCCGAGGGCATGGGGCATTCGCGCCAAGGGGCACGGATTAAATGAGGCTCGCTAAACGACTGGCCAGGCGGTGTGCTTCCATAGCGATCGCTTCGACTTTCAAATCTCCGTTAATGAGGATGGCAAGAATGGCGCTGCCGCCGGCTCGAAAGAGCAGCACCGACCCGGCTTCTCCTTTGACTTGTATCTGCTTGGCGTCGCCCAACTGCATGTAGTTGGACATTTTGGTGGCGATAGCCAGTAAAGCCGCGCTGGTCGAACCCACCTGTACTTTTTCGGCCATCGAAAGCGCCGTGCTTTCAAGAATGCGCCCTTCGATTCTGGCAAGGGCAACGGCTTGAATCTCCGGATTGGTCTGTTGCAGCGCTTGCAGGGCGTTGGCTATCTCGGTATTTGATGAACTAATCATTTTCACCCTCTCAGTGACAACCCGCTTTTGCCATGATTGTCTGCGAAAATTTAGTTGCGAATTGGAAAAGTTAACCGTGCTCTCAATCGGTGTGTCTGACGGATAAGATTCTCTAATCTGTTTAGGTTACCAGACTGACTTCCACCTCACACAAGGCATCACCCAGCGCCATACATTTGGTTTCCTGGGTCTTCACCCGCAGCCCCATATAAATATCGGCAAACTCCGTAATCAACCCCTGATTGAGATAACAAAATGGCGTATCGCGACGCAGCTTGCGACATTCCGGACAGCGGTCAATGCTGATGACCAGCAATGCGTCGCCGCGCATCTGGGCGCGCACCACGCCGGGATTATTCTTGGCTGCCAGGACGGCGGCCTGTCCGATAGCTGGGAGTTTATTGGCCGCATACTGGAACTGTTCGATTAACCTCTTTACCTGATTTCCTTTTTCCTGATTGAGATTCCTCATCAATATCTGACCGGTTTGAAAAGCCATCA
>JBIOWC010000887.1:0-7845 GCA_044868105.1 Blastocatellia bacterium | reverse complement strand
GCGCGGTTCCACCCGTTGCCGTCAAGGTCTGTCTGTAGGTGATTCCGGTAAAGCCATCGGGTAGACTCAAATTTAAAATTGAAACAACCCCACCCCCACCTCCGCCACTTGTGCCGACGGATATCGAAAGGTTTTGGGTCGAGGAACCAAAGACCCCTACATTGTCCTGGCTCATCGCCCATTGGAAATTATAAGTGCCCGGTGTGGCTGGGGCTGTAACATTGAAGGTGAACGTCGCACTATCAGAAGGAGATACATTTGAGGTAAGTCGGACACTGCTTACGCCCCAATTGGCCGAGGATTGTGAAACCAGGCGATAATTCGTATTCCAGGTTGTTGTGCCGGTATTCCGCATGGTGACGGATGCCGTATAAGTTTGATTGGGGTTCATTGAAGTAGGCACGCTTTGCGTAACCGGGCGGGCATCGTTCGAGGTTCCGCCGCCGCCGCCGCCAGATGTTGACGGATAGATGGCCAGCACGCCAGCAATATCATCTGCCGCAAGCACTGCATCACGCCCGCCACGCGCCACCGACCACATAATTGCGGCCGGGTCGTCCGAATGCCCCAACCCGATCGAATGCCCCAGTTCGTGGCAAGCAATTTCTGCAACATTCGCTGGATTACTGAGAAAACAATTCATCCCGTCATTAAATACAATGTCCGATTCCAGAAGGCGGTTGTAACTTCTGCCGTTGATGATTCGGCCATCAGCGGTCCAAACGGTAGTGGTTTGCGCGACAACGCCTGAACAACCGACTGGCGGACTCAATTGATTTAAACAATCCCCGAAGGAGATGGTGTTGGTGCCATCATTTTCATAGCCACATCTGCCGGTTGACCCGGCCAGTTGTAAGCGAATATTTGCGCCGCTTTGCGCCGACCAGGCCGTTAATCCTCTGGTTATTTCCGCGCTTCCGCCTCCGGTAACCGGACTGCGGTCGGAGTTCAAATAATAATTGACGGGTTGACCGGCATCGGCTTCCATCCATCGCGCTCCGCTTCCGGAAAAATTAAAATCCGGAGAATAGGTTACGCCTTCGTGTTTCTTGCGCTGATATTCAATCGGCTCGAAGGTGAGCGGCTGCCCGTTGTGAATGGCATCATAATGGGCAATCAAATCAGTCTCTCGCGTTAAGGTTCCGCGCACTTTTCTCAAATACTCACGTAAGCCAGCTCGATTGGTCGTCGTTCGTTCATCAACCGGCGCCAGCAAGGTGACTTCATGTTCTGGAATGGCGCGATGCACTATTGTTTGACCGCTCGATGAATCGGTTTCGATAGCAAAGCTTCCCATAAAGGTATGTGCGACGTGAAGTGAGCCATCGCTTGCCGTATCCAGGTATAACAAGACCTGCTGTCCCGTTTGAAATTTCGGAGCGCCGAAAACCTGAAAACCTGAATCCGCGAAGTCCCCGCCGAGTTGCTTCAGAACAATTCGGCGGTTTTCAAAATCGCCCTTCAAAACCCTGTCACATTCAACTTCAACATAAGTCCAGGCGAATTGATGTGCATCATCCCAGGCGCTGATGACTGACCGCACTTCACCTGTAACGATGAATCGTGAACTGACAATTAAATCGGTATCTGAAAGTAGAATTGCAGTGGTTGCTTTCGATGTCGAAGCAACGGAAAAAATGATGACAAGTCCGATGAAAGACAGAAAGAGATTCCTGCAAATTTGCAACATATGTACTTCTCAATTGTAAAAAATTTGGGGTTAAGAGATAGACCGCAAAGGGCGCGATAGAATTTTTTGCGCTTTTCAGCAATTCGTCGCGCCCTTTGTGGATTCAAATTAGATTCAGCATTTAGTGACGCGAGCATTCAATCATAGCCGACTGCGCACGTCAAGAACATGGTGAATTATTGTATAACCAATGGATTAGACCTTCGATCATCCGGTGAATTGATGACCGTCACCACATCGCCAACTCGGGCTTTTACTTTGGCGTGTAACACGCCCGTGCTGACTACCGTCGTCTTGCGCCGGACGCTTCCCACTTCAACCTTTACGCCATTTGTGAACCCGGTACCAGTAATCTCAATCTGTTTTTTCGCGGTGCGCGTCACACTCGTAATAATCGGCGCGCCGCTACCAGAAACCACAGAGATATTTAACCGATAAAACCCGGTTGAATTGCTTTGAAATGAACCGACGCCAATGACAAAACGCCCGCTGTAAGGCAGGACGATATTGAAACGTGAATCAGAACCATCATATTCATCATTGTAGAAAAACTCGGCCCCGGATTGCGGGTCGCTCAAATTGATTTCAGAATCCAGCCGTGAACCTAGAACCTCTGCATCAACATCCACAATCAAAGTATCACCTAGGCTACCGATGAAGCTATAAAAATCAACATCGTTTCTTCCTTCAATATTGCCGAAAACCGTGGCCGGTACAGACGACAAACTTTGCGCCTGTTGGCCATTGGGCTCCTGTTCGTTTACGTCAACGCCGCGTGTGAGATTGAGTACATATTGATAAGACGAGCCGCCGAAATCATCTATATCGGCGATACCGACAATCAGCACATCATTCGTTGTCGGAGTAAATCGGATCAACGGGTCGTCGTTCTCATCACCGATGTTTCTGGCAAGCAATTCACCGGATGAATTAAAGAGCGCGATGTCAGCAACCATATCGGAGCGTTGCAATCGAGTGGCAAAGGATTCGATTACGACAGGTTGGCCGGCTAACCCTTGAAAAGCAAAGAAGTCAATATCACCATCAAATCCCATCTTGCCAAAGATGTTGACCGGTAACGAAACTGCTTGCGCTATCGTGCCATTAGGTTCAATCTCATCAATATCGCCGCCACCCGTTCCAAGGCTTTGGCTGCCGATTTCACTAAAGTTTGACGCTTGCGCGGCCGCGCGAACCTTCTTTAAGGTGTTGGCTTTATTAATATCGCTACGTTGGTTATTCGATTTCTTTTCAAAATTCAATTCCTGCTTGCCTTCTTCCCGGTTCAATCTTCGGAAAGCAGAATCTTTCTCAAGTTCAAGAGGGGTTATCGTTCTTGAATTAATTTTATCTATATTTTGTGGTCGGGTAATCTTCAACGGTGGCTCTTGCGCTATAACCAGACCGAAACTCAATAATATCGTCATAAGAGCCGTACTGATTTTTCGCTTCAGGGATTGCGTAATCATGGTGTACTCCTTGTGGTGCAACCCCTCTGCCCATCCTGTTTCATTGGTTTATGATGCCGCCCAGTAGCCATTAAGTTCGCAACCGTGAAAATTTCTTTGGGTGAGCTAACATTATTCTTGCGAGGCGACTATGACTTTGGCGCTTAGCGAAAAACAACCTGAATAAAGGGAATACGCCGAACCTCAAACGGCGCGAGCGGCTACGGTTAGGGTTGCGCCCTGGTTTTGAGCTGATAAGAGATAATCGAAAGGTTTGAGGAAGGGTATGGCGATCAAAAACAGTGGACGTTTGAATGGCGACGGCCAGAGCCTGGCCTTCAAGCTTTGTCGCAAGGCATGAGCGTTGTGAACTTTTGAATGAAAAGATGTTTTGTAAATTTCAAACCCGCTGGACTGCAAAACCTGTTTGAGAGTTTGCAAACTAAAATGATAACGATGTCGCGGGGCATCCAAAGCAAACCAGTTGCCTTTGAAAAATTTTGCCTGATAGCTTGCCACATTCGGCACTTGAATTATCAAAGTTCCGCCGTCAATTAAAAGTCTGCGGGCTTCGCAGAGTTGAACGCGGGGCTGATTGGTATGTTCAAGCGCCGACCAAAAAGTTACCGCATCAAAAAAATTACTCTCTAAGGTGACATCGAAAATGGTGCCGGTGAAGATGTGGGTTGCGCCTAACACGCTGGCGGCAGCGCTTGCCGCCTCAGGGCTAATTTCAACGCCAAACCGCTCCCACCGGTTCGCCTTCAAGGCTCTTAAAAAAAAACCTGCGCCACATCCGACATCGAGAATTCGTCCGCCTTCGAGACGGCACGCTTCTACGAAAGCGGTCTTGTCAGCTTGCGAAGTTTGAATCCATTCTGCCGTCGGTTCGCCGCCCCAATAATCGTTTGGGTAAAACTTTGCCAAGGCCTCCTCGCTCATTTCGGGCAGGGTTCTTAAGACGCCACAACCCTTGCATTCAACGATGTAAAAGACCTCTTCTGAAAGGTTGAGACGGTCTGTCGTTGTAAAGCAGGTACGAATCTCAGGTGAGCCGCATAAATCACAAGAAAGCAATCGCTGTTTGTTTGAATGATGGTTTGATGATGCGGGGTTGGTCATTCGCTTGGTGATGTGTGCGAGTTACTAAGAAGCAAAGCGCTTGAAACGCAAAAAGCGCAAACTTCATTTTGCAAATAGGTTTGAAACAATGAAGTTTGCGCTTTTCGCGATTTTAATTTCCGCTAGAGGGAAAACGTCATGGTATTAGAAAAGACCGTGCCGATCTTGACCCGAATCTGGTTTTGACCGGTAACCAAATTGAGCGAACTCATGGTTGTTCCTCCGGTGATGACGGCTTTCGCGCCTTCGCCTTTGATTTTTAGTTTTTTCGGCGACACAAACTGACCATTGATTTCAATCTGCATGCAGTTAGAGAATAATTCACCTTTCAGCACAACCGAAACAACGGACAGGTCGGGCGTTACTTTTCGGATATTTGCTGCCGTACCTCCACCTGTGCAAGGCGTCGGATGGTCAATCGTCGAATGACCAATGATGTCGAGAACCGCCAGGTCATTATTATTTATCGCAAAATGTTTTCCGCGACCGATAGTTGGATCCATAATGCCAAGGTTTATGCCGGTCAGTTCATCAGCTTTCCAATGGCTGGTCTGATTGCCATCGCCGCCCTGACTATCTGTTCCAGTTGACAGCCCAAGTTCAGAGCATCCTGCAAAAAAGACCTGCTCACCACCGGCATTCAATCTTCGTTGCGCGGTTGTGAAATTGCAAAGCGCTGCGCCGGGTACGAATCGGAAAAAGTCCCAAACATTGGCATCCGGGGTGCCGGTTTGATTTTGTGCGGCCATTGTCGTAAAACCAAGGGCGTGCCCGATTTCATGGGTGGCAACAGTGTCAAAATCTATATCGTTGATGTTCACCCCATTCGAGGAATCGAAGTCAAAAGTGAAGGCCGAGTTAAAGCCAATCGAAGGCGGCGGACCAAGGTCTTCTTGTTCGGCTGTCGGGTCTGCATTTGCATCAATAATTCCCATCGCCCGGAAAATGGCGGCTGCGCCAACGACGTTTTTGGTGGTGCCTTTGTCGGTCGGCAATTCATTTGCCGGAAGGGTGTTGTAAAAATTTCTTTCGACGTTATTCGATGCGGTGTCAATCAATACCCCCCGAACCTCTGAGTAAATGTCATCAGCGCCGATTAACTGCGTCTGGGTTGACCCCAAAACCCCTGAAGGATAGTTGCTGCCAAAGCGTGTGGTGCCGAAATCAACATCTATGACAACGGAAATCGGGCTTTTAATCACCGCTTCCCAGTTGGCAGCGGCGCGCACAAAGGCGGCTTTGGCTTCGGGATTGGCATCCAATTGAGTAGTTCCTCGAAGTGTTATCGTTAACCCATTCTCTCCTTGCGGACGAATCCGCGGCGTAATGATATGCAACTCACTGTCGTTTGGGCTGCGGAAAAATTTCGCTTCCGCTTCAGATGCTTCGTGACAGGTCGCGTCGCCGTCAGCACTGGCGCGTATCAAAAACAGGGTGTCGGGTGATTCGACCGAATGAAATTTTTGGGTTGGCGCTTGCGGAGTTGCGGCCTGGGAATGTGAGCCATTGAGAATCGGCATTGAGCCAAATAAGAAAATTGCCGCGAGCGAAATTGCACAATACGCTCTCAGATAGGGGTACTTCATCTTGATAAACCTCATAAAATAGTTTGGGAGATCGTCTGTTCAGCGCTTAGTCACTGTTTGAGACCAGTAAATAATAATCTCTGATGAATTTTGAAGCAACAGAAGATGTAAGGCAGGCGAAATTTATTAGTTTTTATATAAACCGGAACTCGAAGGTTTACCAAACGAATGGATAGCGGCTGCATTAAGTCGCCATCCATTCGTTTAGCAGGTTGGGAAATTTAGAAAGTCAGGACGAAGATATTTGAATATTTCCCATTGGTGCGCGTGCGTATGCGGTTGGCGCCGCTTCGCAGATTCAATAAATTCGCCGAGCCGGTAATGACGGCTTTCGCGCCTTCGCCTTTGACTTTTATTTTTGCAGGCGTAACCATCGTACCGTTAATTTCCAGTTCAGTTGCGCCGCTCACAAACCCGCTGCCCTTGAGTGCAAGTACAGAGGCGCTTGAATCAAATGAACCTTTAGTAATCTGTGCGCCGCCAGATTCGGCCAAACTGAAATCGGCGGCCGCCGGGTTGCTTTGATTGGCGCGACTATCTACGAATACCAATTTCACCTGCTTAGCTGTTGGATAGGCGCTCATATTGTTGACGCGCAAAATAAAACTGCTTTGGGTCGTTGTTCCGAAATTTACATCGGTTGTTAAGCTGGGCGCGACCGCATTTCCTTTGCCGTCGTACATCGTCATCTGCGCTTGTCTGACGTCCGCGTCAGGGTCTAAGGCAACGCCAGTTAAGTTCAAGGTGTTGCCACCTAAACTGGCAACGAATTGAGTTGTTGAAGGCGGCGTGTTGCCAACCGTTCCACCACCAGAGTCCCCACCACCCGAAGAACTCGTCAAGGTATAGCCCAATAAATCAAGCGTCAACAGGTCGTTTTGCGAAATTGTAAATCGGCGCCCGGATGGTAAGGTCGGATCCATAATGCCAATATTTTGACCGGTGATTTGATCATCTTTCCAATGACTGGTTTGATTGCCATCCCCACCCGATACGCCGGTTGATAAAGCGAGTTCCGAATTGCCGGTAAAGAATACCTGTTGACCCCCAGCGCCCAATACTCTTTGTCCGGTTGTGAAAGATAGCGTGCTCACACCCGGCGCGAACCTGAATAAATCCCAGACCGTGGGGTTGACGATGCTTCCCGATTGGGTGCTGGCAAAAGATATGAATCCCAGCGCGTGACCGATTTCATGTACGGCTACGGCATCGAAATCCATCTTTCCCGCCTCAACGCCATTCGTCGGGTCGAAATCAAAATTAAACGCAGAATTAAATCCGATAGACGGCGGCGTGCCATAGCTCGTTTCATTACTGGGGTCAGCATTGGCGCTGATTTGCCCCAAAGCTCTGAATAATGCAGCCGGCGCTGAAACATAGGTTGTGCTGCCCAGGGTGGTCGGCAGACTGTCAGTCGGTAACGCGTTATAAAGATTGCGCTCGGTATTGCTTGATGCTCCATCTATCAACCGCGAACGAATACCGGAATAGCCGCCGGTAAAACGTAAATTTTGAGCATTCGTAGAGCCGAGCACACCCGAAGGATAAGTCTGACCAAAACGTGTTGGTCCAAAATCTACATCTATAATGACAGTAATCGGCGAAGCAATTAATGACTCCCAGGTGGCTGCGGCTTTTAAAAAGGCAGCTTTGGCTTCGGGATAGCCTTCAAGTTGTTGGGTGGCGCGCAAGGTGACGGTTAATCCATTTGCTCCCATCAAACGAGGCGGTGAAATGGTGTGCATCTCATCACTGAAATTACCCGCGGCAAACAGCTTTTCATCTTCAGTCATCGCGTCATGACAATTTACCCCGCCATCTTCCGATGCGTAAATGATGAACTCCGCCGCTTCGGGTGCCGCACTTCCCTCATTGAAATATTGAGATTGAACATCCTGGTGTGAGGCGCGGACTTGGGTGAGTGGCGTTGAACCGAGAATTAAGATTCCTGCTATCCATACGGCTGAAAGAGCGCGTAAAGAAATTATCTTCATATTGA
>JBIOWC010000886.1:0-3303 GCA_044868105.1 Blastocatellia bacterium | reverse complement strand
TTTGCATTGCGGATTGTAAAACGAGGGATGCCCTTTGGCTGAGGGGCCAGGCACATTGTTGATTTGCTCGAAGGTTGACCAAATCCATTGTGGCGAACTGTGAGTTTTTTGCGTGATGTGAAACCCGACCAGCCCCATGCGTTTCTTCTGACAATTGACGGGCTGTCCATTTTGGTTTTTGTCGCAAACGCAAGCGGTAACCGTGTGATAAAAGCCTTCTTCATCAGGCGACACTTCGCGCCAGGCGGCTTTAATTAAGATTCCGCCATCGGGAAATGAAATCGCTTTTTTCTCTTCGGCTTGTAGCCTGCCATCGTAAAGCTTATGTTCGACGATGTAATCGAACATGATTTTATTCAAACGAATCTCGTAACGAACCAGGTGCCCTCTCTGGTCTGTGAGGGTCGCCGGCAGCGTGCCATTTGCAGCCGCAGCTTGCAGCGTTGAATCAACGACATCGTCAATCTTCTGGGTGCGAAAAAAATGTTTGCTCACACCCTCGCAAGCGGCGGGCAAGCGTTCGGGCGCGTTCCACGCATCGGGTTTTCGGCCATCCGGCAGATAGATTTCATACTCTTCTTTCCAGGTTTCCCAGACTCGCGCCCCGGCCTCAGTAATCTTTTTTTGCCAATCCGGCACGCCACGTTCGCCCGCTTTCGCTACCCAGTTGAGCGCGATAAATTCCTGCCAGGAAAAAATGTCTGCGGAACGCTGGGTGATGTTGAGATTCGCTGAACGAATGATGTCTTCGGGAACATAACAACTGAGTTCCAGGTCTTGCACTTTGCCGCAGGTCGCACCCAACAGCGGAATAATCGCCGAAGGGTTGCGACACGCTTTTGGTGAATTTTCCTCGGCCGGTTGATGATTTACAGCGCGGGTTGTTGCAGCGGGATGGGCCGTCAAATAAAACATTACTGCTGTTACCATAAAGGTCAGCGATAAACCGAGTCGGGTTTTCATTCTCAAGCGTTATGCTCCTTTTCAAAATATTTTTTCAAACAGCAAGCGCACAATGAAATTTCCCCGCTCGTCACCTGCAATTCGCCGTAGCGTGCGAAGATAACCGACTTCAAATTTGGCGACGACCACATTGAACTGTAAACCGCCGCCGAGCGCGAGTCGCGTTTTCTGTCGCGGCTCACCATTAAGAGAAAGACGCGCCGCGTCGAACATCACCACAGGTTTTATGGCAAACAGATTGGCGCGATCCGTGATGTAATGAATGGCCGGGGTCAGTTGATTCCAAAGCTTATCGGCTTCTGGCATAACGGCGGTTCGCGCCGCATCAAAAGCCCGTTCAGCATTTTCGAGACGGGTTTCCTCTTCAGGCGTCAGCCCGTCATCCCTGTCTAAAGCGAGCGCTTCGCGCTCGGCGGCGGTCAATCGCTGAATGGCCATTGCATCAATAAAAATATTTTTGCCATTGGCGACTTGATTTTTAATCAGGCCTTTTAATGACACACAATCTTTGCAGGTCAGCTTGTCCGACGTGCTGTTTGCAACCACCAGTTCCGCCGGAATCAAAGGATGCGAGAGTCGCGGTACGGGAAGGCTCATTGAAAGATTGAGATTCCAATAAGCATCGCCGCCGCGAACCGCTGAGGAATTCCTGGCGATGCCGGCTTTGTTTCTGCCGAAGCTGCGAATCAACGGTCCTTCCGGTAGTCTCGCTAACCCGGGTTCTTCCACCGCGTTGTAGAGAAAATTTCCTGCCGAATTGCCGCCATAAAATTTCGCGTATTCGGGCACTTCGCTCCAGGCTTTGCCGGCGCTAAAGAGCATTTCTACACCGATGGCCGGTGGATTTTTTTGCGGATAAACACAGGTTTCCTCGCCGCCTTCTGTCACCACTTTGCAGGTCCATTGCGGCAGCGCAAGGTCTTTTGCATAACCAATGGTCGTGGCCAGGCGGCGATAACCATCAAGCCTTTTTTCCGGCGCTGCGGCATCGAACCAAACAGCTCCGCGCAGAAAACCTCCGCCCATCTGGCCATCCAGGATGGCCCGCGACTCGAGAGCTTTTTCCGAGGTTCGCTCTGAAAGCGAATTAATTTTGTTGATGAAGCGGTGATTGGCGCCGCGATAATTTGCGCCAAGGCTGAGTTGATTGAACTTTCCACCCTTGAATTTCAACAGCGCCGTCGCGCCAATACGCAAAGCATTGCTAAAGCTTTCACTATCGCCTTGGGGCGTGCGTTCAACTGCGAAACTCGCCTGCGCCTTGAGCTGTTCAACCCGTTTCAAGGTTCGTATACGCAGCAAAGAAAGATTGCCAAACGCCGTGTAGAACGGTTCATCAAGTGATTTGCGTCCGTTCACGGCAAGGTGCAGTTGCGTCTCGGGGGCGAGCGAGCCTTCGCCTTTAAGTAGCGCGGGAAGTTCAAGCAGATTCATGGACAGGCTGCCGGTTGCCGTGGCGCCGTAGGCGCGGTCTTGCTCGATAAAAAAAGTCGGATTGAAGATGGTCAGCGGGCGCGGCAGTTCTTTATAAAAGACGAGTTTATTTGAACGCGCTAAATCGAGCAGGTTGGCGCTCAGGCTGCTGGTGTTAATCGGGATGACCTTGATTTTGACTTCCACGTCAACGCATTTACTTACGGGATTGCCGGCTGCATCTTTCAATGCAGCTTGGCACTCATTTTCGGGAACGATTTTTACGCAATCAGTTAAATAGGTGGTTTTGATGTAGAGCGAATTGGTTTGATTGACGCCAAACAATCTATCTTGAGCTACGCTTTCGTCGGTTTCAAAAAACTGCTTCACTTCATTGCGATAGATGTCCCGGCTGGTGCCCGTCGGTTGCCCAGGATTGACCGAAAGCGCGCTCGTATCGGCTTCGGTTGTTCGATAGAATTCGCCGCGATGTTTAACGAGCATACCCAATAATTTTTGCGGCGCGCGACCAAGTAGCGTATTCACTTTAACGTTGCGGACTCTGTAAGCATCAGCCGTCGAAAGATTATCGCCGCTGCACTGGGCATAAGCGTTTGCTGCCAAGGCCCCTAACATCAGTGGCAAGATTAAAATGAAAGGCATCGCCCTTCGACAACTCATTTTATAAATACCATCCTTTCATTTAGAGAAGCGTTCATCATCGTCACACAACAGAAAAGGTGAAGGGATGACCTGAGAGGTGTAGACAGCGTTACAGCGGTCTTGCCACTTCTCGTCAATTGACGATGAACAAGCTGTTGAGCAAGAAATTGACGGGCTCGCTTCTTCACCATTTCACTCCTTCACCTCTTCATTGTTATGGTTGATTATCCCGGGGTTTTTAATGATTTCTAAAACGCAAGGTCA
>JBIOWC010000885.1:0-9281 GCA_044868105.1 Blastocatellia bacterium | reverse complement strand
CTGCCCGAAGACCGCCATCTAACGCCCAGCCTGGATGCCCGCATGTCGCGGCGATTTACCAACATCAAGCTGGCTTTTGAAACCCGCGAACGTCTGGCTTCAATCCTTGCGGCCTTCTGCGTCTCTTGCGGCTTTGTCGGATTTCTTGCCTACCTGGGCGCCTGGCTGACCAAGCGTTTTGCTTTGCAACCGCGCACCATCGGCTTAGTCTTTATCGCTGTCGGTATCGTTTCGCTTATCGGCGCATTCGGTGCCGGGCCGGTTGCCGACAAACTCGGCAAGCGTCTGATTTCCTTGGTCAGCACGCTTGTACTTGCCCTGATGTTGTTGGTGATTCCGAAATTTGATTTGGGAGTTTTTCTTTTTGCGACCTTCCTGGTTGCGGCCTTGGCTTTTGCTTTTCGACAGGGCCCTTTGCAAGCGCTGGCAACTGAGTTGGTGCCAACCCATGCGCGCGGCGCGCTCGTCGCGATGCGCAATACCGCCTCGCAACTTGGTATCGCTGTTTCAACCACCGTGAGCGGCCAACTTTATGACCGCTACGGCTATCAGGCGGTCGGGGTTTTTAGCGGCCTCGTGACCATCGCCGCCGCCATCTTTATTCTGATGATGACCGAGCCGAAGCAAACGCCCGGCGTTACGGACTGAGGGGTTATGGAACAAAAGAGCGAAAATAAAAAACCGCGAAGCCGGTGGCGCTGGCTTAAACGCGCGCTGATTTCCCTAATCATTCTTGCCCTTATTCTCGTCTACGGTGTGCTGCCTTACGGGTTCGCAAGGCTGGTGACCAATGCCAAAACGCGCTCCGTAGATCGCGCCCTCACCGAAACCCCTGCAACCTTCACCGCGCAGTACAAAGATGTTGAATTTCAAACGGCCGATGGGGTGAAGATTAGCGCCTGGCTTTTACCCAGTCGTGATAAGAAGACGACGATTATCTATTCGCATGGGCTATTTCGTTCACGCCGCGAATTGCTTGAACGAGCCATTGATTTATGGAAACTCGGTTATGGCGCGTTGCTTTATGATTCGCGCAATCACGGCGAAAGCGGCGAGGCGCGCGTCAGTTTAGGATTTCATGAACGGCTTGACGTAGAAGCCGCGGTTAAATTTTTACGCGAAGAATCCAGCAATCAGGATGCCCTTGTCTTGTATGGAATTTCGATGGGCGCCGTAACCGCGCTGATGGCCGCCGCTGAAACCCCAGGGGTCGCCGCCGTAATTTCCGATAGCGCCTTCCTTTCTTTTGAAGACACTATCGCGCATCACATCAAAGTATTTTTACATCTGCCAACCTTTCCGCTGGCCAACGAATTGGAATTTTTTATCGAACAGCGAGCCAACTTCGATGGCGCAAAACTCAATGTGCTGAATGCAGTAAAAAGTATTAACCAACCAATCTTTTTTATCTCTGGCGAACACGACAAACGCATGCCGCCGACCATCACACAAACCCTGTATGAAGCCGCATCAAGCAAGGATAACGCGTTGATGATTGTTGAAGGCGACCAGACGACCATTCATGGACACGCTTATCAAGCGAATCCCAAGATGTACATTGAGCGGGTCAACCGCTTTTTAGAGTCGGCGCTAACTGGCAAATAATCGGAGTCTCAAAGAGTAGCCAGTTTTTGTGTTGCTGGATGAAAAGACAAAAGCCTATCCCGGAACCGGCGAGGCGGGTGACAGCTTAAAGTCATGGGTGTTGGACTATGGACGTGCAACCCTCAACCCAAAACGTGGCGCTCGCGATCCTGTGATTTCCAGGCGCCAGCCGCTCGCATTGCGGTTGCCATTAAGTCAGTCGTCAGGTTGAGCGGGCCATCGGCATTGAGCAAACTTGCAAGCGTTGGCGTGAGGCTTGTCGCCCAAATCTAGCTGCTTGAACGTAGTAAGCGTGAAGCGCGGAATTTTTTACCGCAAACCGGCTTAGGCGGGACCGCTGCTCTTGCTAGAGAGAATCCCTTTCGGCAAATAGTCGGGAAGACCGCGTTGAACCCAATTTTCCTTGAAGGTTTCGCGGTCTTCCCCGGGCGATGAGGTGGAAGAGTTTGTCGGAGCACCCTGTATTTGCTTATTGTGCTTGCCCCTTTTGTAGCCCTTGCCAATTCCGGCAAAATTCAGCCGTTAAAAGAGATGGGCTCAGTAAGCGATTCCAACATAACGCTTCACCTCTTCTTGAAGCGGACTTTGTATCAACCTTGTCTCACCCTTTACCCTGACGGCTCGTCTTCACCTAGCGGTGTTATCCAAACTGATGTTCGGCGTCATCATTTTTCACTGTTTCCGTTCATCAATCCGGTGTGACTCTCTTATTGCAAAAATTGCCGGCAAAAGTAACGAAGGAGTCACGAAATATTTCCTAATTTGTATAGCGATGGTCGGATATCGGGGAGGAAGGTTAAATTTATCGCTCAAGCGAGGGGCAATTTGTCGGTTGCAGGTTTGCGATACACGCGCAGTTTTCGCTTTCGTGTAGGGCAAGCTTTTTGCTTACATCGTTGCAGTGCACTTGCCAGATTTCCCTGCAAGGGTGAGTTCGCCTCACCCCCAAAACAGCAAAAATAAAGAATTCATTGACCGCTGCGTTTTCGCGCCAATTCGTTAAGCACCTGTTTCAACTGGTCTAATTTATCGCCGGCGTCGCGGTGCTTGCCTTCGGCAGAGAGCCGTTCGTACTCATTGATGAGTTGTTGCGCCTGTCTGGCCAATCGTTCGACATCGGCAGGCTGAGCGGTTGACGGTTGCGCAGGGGTTGACTTATCAGTTGACGGTTGCGGTCTCGTTTCATTCGTTTGCCCGGCGGCAACCTTTTGTGATGCAAGTTCCGGCACCAGCGCATTCAAGGCCTCTTCAAAATTCCTGCCGGTTGCCACGCGGTCTTGGGTGGCGATGGCGACTTGCCGGAGTTCCGGCATCGGGCTGTTTTCGGCTTGCAGATAAAAAGGCTCAACATACAATAAGGCATCGGCTAAGGGAATCACCAACAGACTGCCGCGAATCAACGCCGAACCTTTTTGGTTCCAAAGGGTCATTTGCTGCGACAACTGCGCATCCTGATTGACGCGGGCGCGAATTTGCGTCGGCCCATTGATGGTCACATTTTTCGGAAAACTATAGACCAGGGTGTGCCCGTAGCGGTCGCCGTCGCTGCGCGCAGCCAGCCAGCCAATCATGTTGTTCCGCCCTTCACCGGTCGGCGTAAACGGCAAAATGTTGGCAAATTCCAGGCGCTGTTCAGTCCCCGGCAACTGCAATAAAACGTGATAAGGGCGCATATAGGCCACCTCTTTGCTTTGCGGGTTGGGTCCCTCTTCGGTAGCGATTGCCCACAGGTCTTCGTGATTATAAAAAGTCTGCGGGTTTTGAATGTGATAGAGCGTGTAAACATTGGCTTGCAAACCGACCAATAAGCTGGGGTAGCGAACGTGCGCGCGGATATCTTCAGGCATCTCGCTGCTTGGTTGAAAAAGCTCCGGAAATATATTTTGATACGATTTGATGATGGCATCCTCTGGTTCATAAACATAAAACTTCATACTGCCATCATACGCATCAATGACCGCTTTAACGGAATTGCGAATATAATTTACGTCCTGCCCGGCGACTCGATAGGTGGTCGAATAGGGATAACGCGCCGAATAAGTGAAGGCATCAATCATCCAGTAAAGCCGCCCCTCTTTACTGATAACGATGTAGGGGTCGTCATCAAACAATAAAAACGGCGCTATGTTTTTGACCCGTTGTTCAATATCGCGGCGCATCAAGACGCGGGAGTCGGCATTCACATAATCGGAAAACAGTAGATTCGTCCCATCGCCAAGATAAAACGCCAGCGCCAGTTTGCGAAAGAAGCCGCCCACTGCTATCCCTGATTGTCCGTCGTATACATTATAGGAATCATTGTTGCCTTCGGCCGGGTAGTTGAATTCAGGCAAAGTATTGCTTTGCGGTTTGGTGCGCACATAAACGTGCGAACCGGTTGATTCGCCAAAATAGATTTCCGGGCGGGTGATTTTCAGTTCCGGAGCGCTGCTTTCAACCGGCATATTTTTGAGCAGTAAATTCGGTTGCCCTTCGCTGGTAAATTCATTGACCGTGGACATCGCGACGCCATAGCCGTGGGTATAAACAATATGTTGATTAATCCAGTTGCGTGATTGTTCCGGCAACTGCTCAACATTCATCTCGCGCGGCGCCAGCAAGACCTGGCGAAGTTTGCCATTGATGGTATAGCGGTCAACATCCGGGGTTTTGAATTCGTAATAGGTGCGAATCTCTTGAATCTGACTCAGCACCGATTGCAACGCTCCACGATCCCAAAGCCTCAGATTATTCAAGGTGTCGCGATTATTTTGCAGATGCTGCACCGTAATCGTCGGCGTCGGTTGAAACGGGCGCTCTTCAAATTGGTCAATCCCAAATCCGCGTCGCGTCGCATCGATGTTATATTGAATATAGGGCGATTCTTTCGCCAGTTCATTCGGTTTAACAGAAAGCGAATAGACGGAAGAAGGCAGTATGCCGACGGCAATAATCCAGGTCGCGGCAATCACGATGGCGCTCCAGACAATCACGCGCACCTTTTTTAACCAGAAAGCATTCGCCAGCAAGCCGACCAAGGCGAGTAACAAAACGATGATGAGCACCGTTAGTCCGGGCAGGCTCACATTAATATCCGTGTAATTTGCGCCGGAAAAAAGGTCGTGCCGATTACTCATAAAATCGTAACGATTCAAATAAGCGTTGATGGCGAAAGCAACCGCCAGCAGAGCGCTGGCGACACTGATGACCGCGACGGTCCGATTATTGATCTTCCCGGGCTCGACGCCGCGCACTTTCTCTATGTAGTTGACGTAGAGCGCCAGCAGCGTCATGGCCAAAAACAACACAAAACACAGGGCCAGAAACCAGCCGGTCAATAAATCCCAAACCGGCAGCGTGAACAGATAAAAGCTCACGTCACGGTTAAAAACCGGGTCGGCAACGCCGGTCTTTGCGGCGTTCAGATAGAGCGCAAATTTAGACCATTCGCTGCTCAGATTTGACGCCGAAAGAAAAGCGATGATCGTTGATAAAATCCACACGCCGGGCCGGTAAATAAGCGGCAACAGGTTGATGTCGCGAACATCTTGAATAGAGGTGAGGCGCACATTCGGTCTTTCGGTCAGTTGCGGCAATACGCGATTGAGTAAAAAGAAGGGCAAACGAATCAATAAAAACGTCACCACCAGGAAGATGAGAAAGAGTAAACCGCCGAGTCTGAATTTATACCAGTAAACCTGCGAATAACCTTCGGATGAAAACCACAGTGAGTCAATGTAAATCGAAAGCAGGGTAGAGCCGAAAAGAAAGACGACAACGGCAAGAGCAATCATCCACTTCCACCAACTTCGTCGTTTGCGGGGCGTGATGTCTACGACATCATCTTCAAAGAAAGATCCGTTTTCCATGCCGCAATCATAGTTCAAGCTTGCGCCATCAGCAAACCGCTTACCTGAACTTGAATTTCCGCATCGCCGTCAACTCCGGCTCATTAGATTCTCATCGCTGATAGCGCTTGGCGCTTGCAGATAGGGCCCGGTCTTTCAGGCAGGGTGATTGACGGCAACTCACCTCACTTATCACGCGGCTCAATACGTTCTTTAGATACTTCCATCAATTGTCCGCCGGGTTGTTCGATGAGATAGACCGCTCGTCCGGCTGATTTTCTTTCGCCTCTGATGATGCCCATATAATCGCCGGTATTTTTTCCGTAAGCGAATTTGCCGGCATCCGGGCTTTTTGTATCCTGTTCCTGGCTTCCGGTAAAACGGTCAAACATCGTGCCGCCGTATTGAAAATAGGTGTAGGTATTGACCACAACCAGTCCCAACACCAGGGCGATTATCGAGCCCAGAATGATGGTCTTGATGCGCTGTTTAAGTAAGGCCTTTTCAACCTGCTCGTCACTTTCGGTAGAGTTGAACATTACTATTTTCCCAAGTATTTAACCGATAAGGTTGCGATGCCTAAATAACCAAAGAGCGCCAACACGTCCGTTAAGGTTACGACAAAGACTGACGAGGCGAGCGCCGGGTCAAAGCGCAGGCGTTTGAGCAAAACCGGAATGAAGGTGCCAATGAGTCCGGCAAGCAAAATGCTCAAAATCATGGTAATGCCAATGACCGTCCCGAGCCGCCAATCAAACCAGACCCAGATCACGGCGAAGACCAGGAGCGCAATCGCAACGCCGGTGATTAAGCCGACACGCAGTTCTTTGACAATCACGCGCCAACTGTTTCCCCAACCGATTTCACCCAGCCCCAGGCCGCGCACCACCACGGTCATGGTTTGAGTCGCGGCGTAACTTCCCATGGTAACCACGACGGGAATGAGCGCGGCAAGCCAGGTGAAATCTTGAATCGTGCGGATAAATAACTGCACAACCGCGACGCCCAGGAGTGCCGTTCCGAGCGTCATCGCCAGCCACGGCAGGCGCAATTTCACAGAGGTCAGCGCATCGCCGAGGGCGCGGTCGTCCGCGTCAACCCCGGCCAGCGCGTAAATGTCTTCGGTTGCTTCTTCGCGAATAACGTCAATGATGTCGTCAACCGTGATAATGCCTGCAAGTTTGTTCTCTTCGTCAATCACCGGAACGGCGAGCAGGTTGTAAGTCGCCACAATGCGCGCGACCTCTTCCTGGTCGGTGTCCGTCGTCACTTTGATGACATCGCCCATCATGATTTTTTTAAGCGGCGTTGACGGCGGATTAAGCAGCAATTGCCGCAAACTGACCACGCCCAGCAGGTGATTGCGCGAATCGATCACATAAAGATAAAAGGCCATCTCAAACTCTTCCGAACGCCGTTGCAAAGCGGTGATGGCTTCAGACACCGTGACCTCTTCATCGAGGGCGAAGAAATCGGGTGTCATAATGCGCCCGGCCGTTTCATCGGCAAAACCGAGAAGTTCTTGAACATCGGTCGAAAGTTCAAGCTTCATGGCTTCCAGCAACTCTTCGCGCGATTCTTCGGGCATCTCGGCGACCAATACCGCGGCATCGTCCGATGGCAGTTCTTGCAAAAGCCTGGTCGCGTCTTCACGATTCATTTCCGACAGCAATGCCACAGCGTCTTCGGTTTCCATTTCCGATAACGCTTCGGCAGCTTTGGTTAAGTCACTATCGAGAAAACTTTTGAAGAGGGATTCGCGGTCGTGGGTTTGCAGTTGACCGAGTATCTGCGCAATATCAACGGGGCGTAGTTTAGTTAACAGGTTTACGGCATTCGACATCGCGCCGCGCCGCACAAGTCGGATGATTGAATCGAGCATCAGTTTGAGGCGGTCGTCTCGCATCAGAAGGGTTCCTTAGATTTTCACTTTCTGTACTCATACAAATGCACGAAGATTTTAACGGCTGAATTGAAAATTGCAAATTTTTAATCACCTTATCACTTAGGATTTTACAAGCTCTTTAGCGGTAATTGTAGGAGAGGAAAAATGGGGGTGCGCAAACCACTCGCACCCCAAAGGAGAACCCGAGATGTTTACCCTGTTTTAAAAGACAGGCGAACCATCAAAAAAATACCTGGTCTGAAAAAAATTTAAATAGGTGACGTTGCCAGAAAATCACGGCCACCAATGGACCCTGGCCGATGGTGTGGTCAGCGAACCCCCAGGTTAAGGAAAAGCAAGGTTGACCTGAAGAAGGCTAGTGGTTTTCCGGTTTGGGTTGCGGTTTATTCTCTTCGGGTTTGGGCGGCGGTTTGCGCTCTTCGCGGCGGTCCTGCACCGCATCCTTCATAATCTTTTTCATTTTATCTAAAGGGTCAGCCGGTTCTTCTGCGGGTTCGGTTTCGGGTTTGAGCGGCACATCGCCCGCCGGTTGAGTTTTTGAGCTGCAAGTTACTTGCGGTTCGCTGCCATTGACGAAATATTCTGTGCGATGATTCGGACAGGTTTCGTCGGCTAAAAGTCCGGTTGCCGGATCAATCTCGGCGCTGTTGATGGTGTCGGGTTTGGTAAACTCGCTGCCGCCCAGGTCGGGTCTGAACTGTAGCGCCTGTTTCATAAATGAAGCCCAGATGGGCAGCGCCGATTTTGCCCCTTCAAGACCGAGTTCGGAATTGTCATCAAAGCCAACCCAGACGACACAGACCAAATTCGGCGTATAACCTGCAAACCAACCATCTCGCGAGGTGCCAGTCTTCCCTGCTGCGGTTGCCGTAAAGCCCATCTGTCGGGCGCGAGAAGCCGTGCCCCGGTTCAATACGTCCTGCATAATGCTGGTCATCAGCCAGGCGATTTCCGGTCTGAGCACCTGTTGTTTTTGATTCTTGGCCTCGGTAATCGTGCCGCCGTCGGAGTTGGTAATCTGTTTGATGGCTGCCGATTCCGACAATTTGCCGCCGTTGGCAAAAGCCGTGTAAGCCGAAGCGACTTGCAGCGGCGTCGCTTCTGCGGCGCCAAGCGCCGTTGATGGCAAATTCTGCGGGCGCGGCAAACCTAACTTTTCGGCCATACGCGAAACCTTGCTGTAGCCGACACGTTCGGCAATGCGCACCGTCACCACATTGAGCGAATGCACCAGCGCGTCGCGCACCGTCACATCTTTGTTGGAATAGACATCGCCAAAATTTCCGGGTTCATAAGTTTTGCCGCTGCCATATAAAAAAGTTTCCGGGGCGTCCAAAAAGACGGACGCAGGCGTGATGACATCTTCCCCGCCGTTTTCAAAAGCGGTATTGAGCGCCGTCGCATAGACGATGGGTTTGAAGACCGAACCCGGTTGACGATTGGCTTCAACGGCGCGATTGAGTTGCGAGGCGCTGTAATCGCGTCCGCCGCTCATTGCCAGAATTTCGCCGGTCTTGGCATTGAGGGCAACCAACGCCGCTTGCAAGGTGCCTGGAGTAACCGGATTCTTTTTGCGCTTCGAGAAAATCGGGTCGAGCGCCGCAAGCCCATCGCTGACGGCTTTATCGGCGGCGCGTTGCAAGTCCATGTCGATCGTCGTATAGACGCGATAGGAATCGTGATTGAAATCGCGGCTGGCAACCTCTTCGTTCAATTGCCGCTGCAAATAATCCACAAAGTACGGCGCATCGGAATTCAACACTTTGCGCTTGGGTTCAATCTTAAGTTCCGTGGCTTTGGCTTTGTCGGCCTGTTCACGGGTGAGGAAATTCGCTTCAACCATCGAATCCAAAACCTGATTGCGACGCGCTTTGGCTCTTTCGGGATTACTGTAAGGCGAATAAAGACTCGGTCCGCGAATGATGCCGGCAAGAAAAGCGCAC
>JBIOWC010000884.1:0-2789 GCA_044868105.1 Blastocatellia bacterium | reverse complement strand
GTTTGGTCAATTGTCACCTATTGGGCGGACAGGTAAAGTGTGAGTACGGAAGGGCGAGCGATTTTATTGCCGTAAATTATGAAGGAAACGCCTTAGGTCAAATCCGCGTCTGTTATCGAGAAGATACCCCATATGTAAAACTCACGGTTGAACGGTTAGTGGAAGCGGCGACCAATAAAGTCATCTTTGAAACTCAGGAAGAGGCCTGGCTTGAAGAACTCAGCGTTTGTTGGGAAAGCCTGGATACGCTTTACGAGATAAGCACTGATTTAAAGGTTCTTCAAAGCCCAAGAAAAGTATTGCGGCGGATTATGAATAAAGCGGTTTCGATTCAAGAAGGATTGAAAGCCATCTTTTGGATTAGGAATGGCGAAACCCTTGAACCCATTGCCCGAAAAAATACCACGCAAATTCCGAAGAAAACTGATGTGAATAGCTTGGTGCACCGAGCTGTTGCCGACGGAAAAACCCATCTGATTAATTCCCGTTCTCACATTGCCGAATTTCTTCACTCCGATTCCGAACTGAGCGAGGCGACCAGTGTAATCGTCGTGCCGATTGCCACGCGTCACGCAATTTTGGGAGCAATTGAGATATGGAGTGAACAAGATTCGGGTAAGGAACTCGATTCGCGCACCAAACGCCTAGTCGAAGCTTTAACCTATCAAGGAGCAATTGTTGTCGAGAATGACCGCTTGATGCGGGAATCAATTGCCAATGCCAAACTGCTACAAGAGATTGAAATCGGCTCAAAGATTCAGCAGACCCTGTTGCTTGGTCAAACCCCGACAAATTTTACTGGCCTGAAAATCGGCGCAATGAGTATTCCATCGCAACAGATTGATGGTGATTTCTATGACTTTATTAAACACGACGAACATTGCCTGGATGTTATCGTTGGCGATGTGATGGGCAAAGGTATTCCGGCTGCTTTGTTAGGTGCGGGCACCAAGAGTCAATTCCTGCGCGCCGCCGGACAACTACTCTATTCATCGGAATCCCTGAGATTGCCTGCGCCTCAGGAAATCGTTTTTCAGGTTCATTCCAAATTAACCAAGCAGTACATGGAATTTGAGAGCTTTGTCACCATCTGTTTTGCGCGGTTCGATACCAAAAATCATCAATTGACCTTTGTTGATTGCGGGCATACCAAAACGGTTCACTATCAACGCGCGACCAATGCCTGCCTGTTTCTCGAAGGGGATAATATGCCTCTCGGTTTTTTAGTTGAAGAGGTCTATCAACAGGTAATAACTGAATTTTCCGAAGGAGACATCTTCCTCTTCTATTCGGATGGGGTAACCGAAGCTAAAAATCTACACGGGGAGATGTTCGGTGAAAAACGCCTGGCTCATTGTGTACAAGAATTTCGGGATTTGGAGCCTGATGAATTATTGCAAAAGATTCGGGGGGTAGTTTCGGAATTTACTAATTCTGAAAAGCTCGCCGATGATTTTACCTGTGTCGCTATTAAAATTAATGAAATCAATGACAAATCAAATAATGTGCAAACAACCAAGGCAAAGCCTAACTGCGATATGGACGCGTCAATGAAATTAGAAATCGCCAGCAATCTAACTGAATTAATCAAGATTCGCGAATTTGTGGAACAAACCGGCAAGAGGTTTTTCGATTTACCAGTTGATGCAGAAATCGTTGACCAGTTGAAGCTCGCCATAAATGAAGCGGTAACCAATGTGATTTTGCATGCCTATAAGGGCGACAGTGAGAAAAAAATCGAAATCCAGGTCAGTCGCTTTAATGACCTTTTGCAGATAAAGCTTAGTCATCAAGGGAAACAGTTTGAACCGAGCAAGGTTTGCCCACCGTCATTTGATGGCTCACGCGATGGCGGATTTGGGGTTTTCATTATCTCTTCGATAATGGACGATGTGCAGTATTTCTGCGATGAGCACGAAACCAATTTTATAACCATGACAAAGAAAATTTTTAGGGGGTAATCATATGGAACCAATATTAGAAAAATTAGGATCGGTAACGGTGGTCTCCTTGCCCGTAGAGGCATTGGATGCCAGCAATGTTAAGGAATTCAAGCGTGATGTCGCCACCGCGATAGAAGAGCGCAAGCGAGTGGTATTTGATTTAGAGCGATTGAATTTTGTGGATAGCTCAGGATTAGGCGCGATACTTTCGTTTTTGAGGTTGCTAAATGCTCAAGGAGGCGATTTGAAACTTTGCTCCATGTCAAAGCCGGTTCGCACGCTGTTTGAGTTGGTGCGTATGCATCGCATTTTCGACATCTACAATTCAAAAGAAGAAGCGGTTCGAGCTTTCCAAAATTAATTTCGTGGCCGTTGAGATTTTCTTTGTCCAAAGTGGGGAAGCCGATGAGCAGTTTTTGTGGCTCAGTTCTCGCTCCGCTTAACGCGAAGACCATTTAATTAACGGCAAAAATACTTATGGCGCGTTGCTGCCATCTTAGAATGGTAAATCTGGCAACTCTCACTCGTCCGCTATTCATTGTTGCCACAGGCACGCCAAATTTTCCGCGAGTTGAAATATTACCCCCCCATTTTGAACTGAAAGTAATAATCTTCCCCCCGTTTTGCGAATATCACAAATACCTGGTCGGTGTGCAGGATGATTAAGCAAACTGAGTATAAAACGGAGCGTTTGTGATGAGCAGTGCAAGAAGGCTTTATTCGATAAATTCAAAAAAAAATCTATTCTTCGCCACTGCGAATTGCTAACCAGGCGCTATTTTGGGGAGGTGATTTTATGTCATTAATAAACGAACAACTAATAAAAGCAGAGGGTTCGATCTTTAC
>JBIOWC010000883.1:0-23870 GCA_044868105.1 Blastocatellia bacterium | reverse complement strand
ATCAGCAGAGTTCATCAGCAAGCTTGAAGGCGGGCTTCAAGAATTAGAGGAAACCGTATATTGGCTGGAACTTTTAATTGAAGCAGGGATAATCAAAGAAGCGAGACTGACAGATATGTTAGTCGAGGCTGAAGAATTAACTTCCATTTTTGTTGCCTCAGTCAAAAAGGTTAAAAAATCACAATGATTCCTGAAAGTTCATCGTTCATCCTTCATCGTTTAATTAAGTCATGAGCGAAGCGGAGAAAAAACGCATAGCGGTAATTGGCGCGGGCAGTTGGGGAACGGCGCTCGCCCTGGCGGCGGCTCGCAATCACCACGACGTGCGGTTGTGGGCGCGTGAACCCGAAGTGGCCGATTCGATTCAAATCCACCACCGGAATCCCTTCTATCTTTCAGATCTCGCGCTCCCCGCAAACATCAGCGCGACAACCTCCATTGCCGAAGCCTTGCAGGACGCGCGCTTCGTGCTCATCGTCGTGCCTTCGCATGCCATGCGCGAAGTCGTTTCCGGTATGCGCGAATTTTTAAGCCCCGAGACGATTTTGGTTAGCGCTACAAAAGGGGTTGAAAACCAGACATTGATGCGAATGTCTGAGGTCATCAACGATGTCGTGAAAGAAAAATTCGCGCCGCGCATTGCCGTGCTTTCGGGGCCCAGTTTTGCCAAAGAGGTGGCGCGCGGCGAACCCACAGCCATTGTTGTCGCCTCTCACGACTCGGCTTGTCGCGAAGCGACGCAAGTTGATCTCAGTTGCAATTCATTTCGCATCTACACCAATGATGATGTGGTCGGCGTAGAGATTGGCGGCGCGGTTAAAAATGTGGTCGCCATCGGCGCGGGCGTGGTGCGCGGGTTAGGGCTGGGGCACAATTCGGTTGCCGCCATTATTACGCGAGGGCTGGCCGAAGTTACGCGACTGGCGCTTCGGCTGGGCGCCAAACCTGAAACCATGGCCGGGCTTGCCGGACTTGGCGATTTGGTTTTGACCTGCACAGGAGAACTTTCGCGCAACCGTTTTGTCGGCGTTGAACTCGGCAAAGGTCGAAGGCTCGCGGACATTCTCGCTGAGATGCGTGAAGTTGCCGAAGGCGTAAAGACGACGCGGGCGATTTACGAATTGAGTCGCAGACTGGGTGTGGATATGCCAATCACCGCAAGCATCTACGCCTTGCTTTACGAAGATAAAACGGCGATTGAAGCGGCCAACGAACTGATGGGGCGGCCGCTCAAACGCGAATAAGTTTTTCGGGCCTAGTTGGGTTTGTGTCATAATCAAACCGCCAAAGTATTTGCTATAAAAGGAGAATAAAAATTATGTCGAATTATCCACCGCAGCCGCCGGGACAACCGCCCTATCCGCCACAGGGACAGCCGACTAGTCCGATGAATCCGCAACACCCGCAAGGCTATCAACAAAATCCCTACGGGCAACCACCACCCTATCCGCCGCCCGGGCAACCGAAAAAAGGCGGCGCGGGAAAATGGATTCTCATCGGTTGCATCGGACTCATGCTTATCGGCGGCGCAGTCGTCGGCGGAGTTGCCTGGTATGGCTACAACAAAGCCAAACAAGCGGGCTTTGACCCTGAACTGGCAAGAAAAAATCCGGCCTTAGCCGCCGCCAAAATCGCTATCAATTTAGACCCTGAGAAAGAACTCATCTCGGTTGACGAAAACAACAACACCATCACCGTAAAAGACAAGAAGTCGGGCAAAGTCGTCACCTTAACGGTCGAACAGGATAAAAACGGTCATGTGACGTTCAAGGGCAAGGACGAAACCGGCAAAGAAACCTCGGTAGATGTGGGCAGCAGTGGCGGCATCGAAGTCAAAACGCCGGATAGCAATGTAAAAATCGGCAGTAACGCAAATGCCACGCTTCCCGATTGGGTGCCGCAATATCCCGGCGTCAAGATGGAAGGCACCTATTCAACCGAAAATGAAGCCAGCGAAGGCAAAGGCTACAGCTTTACGACAAAAGATTCACCGCAAGAGGTCATCAGCTTTTTTGAAGACAAAATGAAAGCGCAAGGCTTTAAAACCAGCAAGACGACGACCGAGACCAATGGCAATACTTCGGTTTCGCTATCAGCCAATGATGGAAACTACAGTCGGTTTGTTGTGGTCAGCGCGACGGAACAAGACAATGATACCCGTGTAACGGTCACTTCACAGTTGAATAAGAAAAAGAAATAGCCGTCATTGGGTGGCGCGGACTTTGGGAGGCTCAAATGAATATAGATTTGCCTTCGTCCTGGATGAAGATTATCGGCGACCAATTTGAAAAGGACTATTTCAAAGGGCTCGCCAAATTTGTAGACAGCGAGAGGAAAAACCATCCCGGCAAAGTTTTTCCTCTCGATACGGAAGTCTTCACCGCTTTCAAACTCACGCCGTTTGACAAAGTCAACGTCTTATTAATCGGGCAAGACCCTTATCCGGGGATGCAAAAAATTGACGGCAAACTCGTAGGCGAAGCCCACGGGTTATGTTTTTCGGTAAAGCCCGGTCTGAAGCCTCCCGATTCGCTGCGCAATATTTTCAAAGAACTGCAAAGCGACATCGGTTGTACGATTCCCAATAACGGTTTTTTAGCGCCGTGGGCCAAGCAAGGCATCCTGATGCTGAATACGGTGCTCACGGTTGGACCAAAAGAAGCGGGCGGCAACCCGCGCCCCTTTGCGCATCAAAAAAAAGGCTGGGAAATTTTTACCGATGAAGTCATCCGCAGAATCAGCGAGAAGAAAAAATCCGTGGTCTTTGTCTTGTGGGGAAATCCGGCAAAAGCCAAGAAAAAATTGATTGACCTGACAGACCTTCATGCCCATGAAGTCGTTGAACGCTCACACCCGACCACCATGAGTTTCCATAAAGATTTTTTTGGCACCAAACCCTTTTCAGAAATCAATGCCAAACTGCGTAAACATGGGCACCCTGAAATCGACTGGCAAATCCCCGATATTTGATTTTTTGTTGAACGCTTGAATGACCAAAACAAAATTAACTTTACTTGCGCTATTTTCCTGCGGCTGGCTTGTGCCTTTGTATATTGCCTACAGGTTATATGCGCACTATTTGGATCTTCTCCGACAGGAAGCTTTATTTAGTTTCCCTTTTCTTTATGTCTCAGAAAAATGTTTTCTAATCCCTGTATCTGACTGGCGGCCGTCATCGTCTTTTGGACATTGGCGATTGGGAAAAAGATTTTTAATGACCCTTTCAATAAAAGAGCAACTGAAAGTAGCATTTGAATGTTAAAGAAAATTGATCATTCATTTTCATCTTTCCACCGCACTAAGTTCGATAGAGGTTTCAATCTCAGCCCCGCAGGGGCGCAATGCAATAGCCCAGGGCAACGCCCTGTGAAAAATTGCGCCATCTAATTTAAGCCCTGAAGGGGCGGGATAATCGTGCGATGAATTATCTCGCCCCTTCAGGGCTTGTTGTTATTTACGCCATCGGTTCCCCAGCCCGGCGGGCTGGGCTATTGCATTGCGCCCCTGCGGGGCTTGGCTTATCTCGCCCAGTGGCAAACTGCGACCCGCACAGGTGATTGCGCCCCTGCGGGGCTGGGCTTATCACTACATTGAATTTTGTCCCTTTGGCGCTTTCTTATTTTGCACTCAGGCATTGAAGGTTGCCCGCTTAAGGCTTCTTAATATGCCTTCACTCTAGTTCACTTTCTCCCCTCGGCTGCAGCCGTAATCAGTCGCTTTATCGCCGGAATAATCACTAACTTCACTTTGGCTTTCGGTTTGGCGGCTTCGTCTAACATCGCAAGTTTGGCGGCTTTCCAATCCATCGGCGGCGCGGTTCCCGATAATAAATAAATCATCGCCTCCATACCGGCGGCGCCCGCATCGGATAAATCTTTTGCAAGCGGCTCGGCTTCCTGCAAAATCGGCGAAGCGTCTACCAATTTAACAAACCCCGCCTGATTATCGCGCCAACGCATCAAGGTTTGCATGACGGATTCGCGGTTGCGAGCCAGTTGCGGTTTATCGGCGAGGAGTTCATCCACCATCGCGGCAAATTGTCTGCGGCTCGCGGGGTCGGGGCGCGCCGCGTCAACCAGACGCGTCAGCGGCGTTTCCTGCGTCGTGCGTGGCGGGGTTCTGGCCCGCGTGCCGAAATCAACCGGCTCGATCACTTCAACCAGCGTTTGCAAAGCGGCGGTGTCACCACCATTCGCCAGTCGCCGCATCAACATCAGGGCATTTTTTTCGTGCAGCAAGCCGAGTTCTTCAAGTTGATGGCTCGCCATCTCAAGGCGACGATACATATCGCCGACATCTTTGATTTCACGCGGCGACCAGAGTCTCTCGGCAATCGCCGGCATCCTTGTCCAGATGCGCGAATCAATGGTTTCAGGACTGACGTGCTCGCCCCACATACAGGCTTCGCCGCCCAACACCCGCCGGGCTTCCGCTTCGCTCATGCCGCTCTGCTCATCAACCGGATCATTCAAATAATGAAACTCCGCGGTGCGGATGTGGTCGAGGTAATAACCGTTTGAGAGGATGCCCATAAATCCCTGGCGCGCGCCTTCGGCTAAAGATTTTTTACCGCGCCACGATTGCACGACAATGTCTTTCGGCAAATCCGCATGCAGGATTTCATCCCAACCGACCATCTTCTTTTTATATTTCGTTAAAATTTTCAAGAGCCGCCCGTTGAAATAGGCTTGCAGCGCGTGATTATCAAGCAGGTTTTTCGATTTTCTGAAAGCGACAATCTTTTCGTTTTTTGTCCAATCCACACCGTTATTTTCATCGCCGCCGATGTGCATATAGGCGTCGGGAAAAAGTTTTGTCATCTCTTTAAAGAAATTATCAAGGAATTTATAAAGCTTATCGCGCGTCGGGTCGAACACGGCATCAAATACCCCGAAGTGGCGTTCGATTTCGTAGCGGTCATCAATCGCGGCAAGCTCAGGGTAACCAACCAACCAACTGCTCACATGACCGGGCATATCAAATTCCGGGACGACGCGAATGCCGCGCTCGCGCGCATAAGCGACCACTTCGCGAATCTGCTCCTGGGTATAGTACAACCCGTCGGAACCCAGCTCCTGCAATTTCGGATATTTTTTGACTTCGACGCGAAAGCCCTGGTCTTCGCTGAGGTGCCAGTGAAAGACATTGAGTTTCATTGCCGCCATGCCATCCAGATTGCGTTTGATCACCTCAATCGGTTCAAAGTGGCGACAAACATCAATCAGCAGGCCGCGCCACAAAAAGCGCGGCTGATCTTGAATCTTTGCGGCAACGAAATAATACCCCTGGCGGTCGGCTTCAAGGAGTTGCAAGAGGGTTTCCAGTCCGCGCAAAATGCCGACAACGGTTTTCGCTTTAAGCCCCGCCCGTTGGTCATCAACCGTAAGCTGATAGGATTCATCTTCGTTGATGGATTGCACCGCGTCGCCGGCGGTTTCGCATTCAACAGTGAACCTGGCCATCGACGCCTCACTCACGGCGCCGCGTTTGAATGTAAAACCGGTTCGTCCTTCCAATCGCCGCATCATCCGTTCAAGGCCTTTTTGCAATCGTTCGTCCGAATAGCCTTTGATGGCGTAAGCGAAGGTGGCATCGAGCGCCAGTTTCCCGCTTTGAAACTCAAGGCTCGCCGGCACAGGCATCAGGTGATGCGGGTAGCGGTTGATTTTTTGCTGTGAATATCCCTGAAACGAAGCCCCTGTTGCCAGGATGATAAGCAAGAACATTTTTGTTCTCATATGACCTCTTGAAAATTGTTTAATGAAGTTTGAATTTGAATAGAGCAGTTTGCTTGACAGCCGGTTAACTGACAAGCGAGTAAAATTACAACTTCGCTTGGTGATGCAAAAATAAGGATGAGTAAATTTGAATTCCGTTCCTTCCGCATCAACGGTCTATGCCGCTTACGGCCGTAGCCTGTTATCGCGGTGCAGCGTCGCGTAAATCGTCGGCGTGACAATCAACGATAAAAGTAGCGCAAAAATCAATCCGCCGATGACGGCAATCGCCAGCGGTTGCAACATCTCGGCGCCGGAACCGAGCGCCAGGGCGAGCGGCAACATGCCGAGCATGGCGGCAAGCGAAGTCATCAGCACCGGTCGAAACCGTCGCCGCCCCGACCGCAACAAAGCCTCTTTCAAGGTGTCGCCCGCCGCCAGGTGTTCTTCAACCGAATCGAGCATGAGAATACCGTTTTTGGCAACAATGCCTATCACCATAATCATTCCCATCAACGATACAACGTTCAGGGTTGAGCCGGTCAGGAGAAGCGCCAGAAGCGAACCGCTGAGCGCCAGCGTCGCGCCCATCACAATCGCGGTCGGATGCACAAACGAGCGAAATTCGATTAACAAAGTGATGAAGACGAGCGCCACCGCCAGTCCGAGCGCTATCAGCAACTCGCGAAAGCTGGCCTGTTGTTCCCCGTAAAGTCCGCCATATTCAACCGTCATTCCGGGAGGCAATTTTACATCCGCGGCCAGTTTGGTTTTAATGGCGCTGATGGCCGAACCCAAATCGCTTCCTGAAAGTTGCGCGGTAACGGCAACCATTTGCCGCAGCCCTTCGCGGGCAATCTCCGTCTGCCCTTTGTCATACTCGATGTCGGCCACCTGTTCTAAGCGAAAGAGCGAATTCTTGGCCGGCGAACGAACCTGCAATTGTTTCAAGGTATCGAGCGACGTCCGCGCGCCTTTCGGCAAGGTGACGCGCACACGGATGAGTCGTTCCTGTTGCAAAATGGCGGTTGTCGCATCGCCGGTCATGGCGGTTTCTACCGTCGTTGCAATATCGTTGGCGGTTACGCCCAACTGAGCGGCGCGTTGCGGGTCAATCCTGAAGGTAATTGCCGACCCGCTGATAATCACGCCGCTTTTGACATCCACCACGCCGGGAATTTTTTCGATGGTGGCGGCAATGATTTCGGCTTCCCGGTGCAGCGCCCGCGCATCTTCACTGTAAAGTTTTATCTCAATCGGTTCGGGCGAACTCGTCAAATCGCCAATTAAATCGGTGAGAATGCCGACGAATTCCACTTCCAATGAGGGCTCTGACGATTCGATCTGTTCGCGCAACTCATCTTTGACCTCTTCGGTGGTGTGTTGACGACGGGGTTTCAATTTCACCAGAAAATCGCCGGTATTCGGTTCAGTCACCGCAAGCCCCAATTGTAATCCCGTGCGCCGCGAATAACTCTCAACCTCAGGGGTTTCCTTTAACAGCGCTTCAACGTGGCGCAATACGCGGTCGGTCTCTTCAAGCGAAGTGCCGGGTGGCGCAATATAATCGAGCACGAAAGCGCCTTCATCAAAACTCGGTAAAAACTCCGAACCGAGACTGCGATAAACCAGGTAGGAAGCGATAACCACCAGCAGGCCAATTACCCCGACAATGATTTTTTGATTCAACGATTTTTCCAACAACCATTCATACTTTGAAACCACGCGGCCGAAAAATCGCCCGGGCTGCTCTTCAAGGAAAAGATTCTGCCCGGCGGTTGAAGCATGTTCCGCTCGGTTTTCATCGGTATTATTAGCCTCTGATTTTTCACCTTCGGTTTTTCGTTTGGCTTTGACGAAGCGTTCTGCAAGCACCGGGGTAAAGGTCAGCGCCAGCGCCAGCGAAGTCAGTAGCGCCACGGCCATCGTCAAGGCCAGCGAACGAAAGAAGACGCCGGTTACCCCGGTCAATAAGGCGAGCGGCAGAAAAACGACAACCGGCGTGATGGTTGAGCCAATGATCGGCGCGGTGATTTCCGAAACCGCGCTTTGCACCGCTTCGCGACGCGACTGGCCGCCGGCCAGATGTGTGTAAACATTTTCAACGACGACAATCGCATCATCAATCACCAGTCCGATGGCCGCGGCCACTCCGCCAAGGGTCATTAAATCGAACCCGAGCCCGGCAATTCGCATGGCTAAAAAAGTCGCGAGCACGGTAACCGGAATGACCAGAATCGCCACCAACGTCGTTCCCCAATTGCGCAGGAAGCTGTAGAGAATCGCCACCGACAACAGCAAGCCAATTAAAATTGCATCGCGCACCGATTTAATGCCCTCGCGCACAAAAAGCGACTGGTCATAAAACGGCGCAATCTTTACATCGCGCGGAATCTGCGCGCGCAGGGCGGCAATCTCGCTCTCTACTTCATCATCAACCGTCACCGTGTTGGCATCGGGTTGACGCAAGACATTTAACAACACAGCGCGATGCCCGTCGGCGGTAACAATCGTGTAATTCGGCGCCACGCCTTCGCCGACGGTTGCCACTTCAGCCAGCGAAACCGGCGCGTTGTTTACCTGGGCAACCACAATGGCATTCAGCTCTTCAGGCCGTTGCGCCTGTCCGCTCACGAGCGCCAGTTCGAGTTGATGATTCTCTTCAATCAACCCCGGCGACACCAGGATATTCGCTTTATTTACCGCCTCAACGACTTGTTCAAGCGATACGCCATGGGAAGCTAAATGTTCGGGGTCAACCGTGATGTGATATTCGCGCACTTCGCCGCCGGCGACTGCGACTTCAGCGACCCCCGGCAATCTGGCAAGACGCGGTTTGATGGTATAGGTGGCAAGGTCGCGCAGGGTTACCTCATCGGTTTTATCTGAGGTGAGACTGTAACCGGTGACCGGAAAGACCGCGAACGTCAGCCGGTCAATGCGGCGGATTTTTGCCGTCGGCGGCAGTTCCGAAGCAATCTGCGAAAGCCGCGCCTGCACCAGTTGCAGCGATTGAATGATGTCAACTTTCCAATCGAAAAAGAGATTGATTTCCGCCGCCCCGCGCTGGGTATTCGAGCGAATGCGAGCAATGCCCGGAATCCCGTTCATGGCCTCTTCAATCGGTCGCGTCACCGAGACCAGGGTTTGCGGCGCCGGGACAACTTCGTTATCCACCAGAATGATGACCCGCGGAAAATCAGTTTGCGGAAAGATGGCGCTCGGCAGATTGAAAGCGGCATAGACGCCGCCCAGAGATAACAAGGCGACCAGCACCAGGATGGTTCGGGATTGGTTCGACACCAATCGGGCAAAAGTCACGACTTGCCTCCCTCTTCCGCATCGGCTTTTTCCCCCTTCTCATCCTCTTCCTTATCTTCGTTGATTTGCACTTTGGTCTTATCCGGCAACGCATAGTTGCCTTCGATGATGACGGTTTCGCCGCCTTTGAGTCCCGAAGTAATTTCGATTTTGTCAGGCGTACGAATGCCTACCGTTACTTTGGTTTCCTGGGCAATAGACTGGTTATCAACCACCATCACGGTGCCGTCGTTGGCGTTGGCCGCATCAAGCGTGACGGCAGAAGCTGGCACCACAATCGCCTCGCTTGCAGACACCGGCGCGACAATGACTTTGACGGCGCCGCCGGCGCGCAAACGATTGCCGGGGTTTTTCAGGTTGACCCAGATTTCAACGGCGCGATTTTGTTGGTCAGTGGCGCGACTAATGAGGGACACCGCACCGCTCAATTCGTTGTTCGCACTCTCTTCAGGCAAAATTTTTACCGGGTCACCGACCTTCATCTGCGCGGCTACGCTATCGGGAATGGGCGCTTTAATAATCACGTTGTTCATATCGGCAATCGTAAAAAGTTTGCCGCCGGCCGATGCATATTCGCCTTCGTATTGAAATTGCTCTGTGACGACGCCCGAAAACGGCGCGCGAACGGTGGTGTAACTGAGTTGGGTTCTGAGCGCGGCAACCCGCTGTTCGGCTTGACTGACGCGGGTTTCCGCAAGGGCGCGTTCCGTGCCTGTGGTGGTGTCGTGCAAGCGGGCGCGGCTTTCGGCCAAACGCAACTCGTTTTCAGCAGTCGTCAGGGCCAGTTGCGAAGCGTCGAGTTCTTTTTGCGAAATACCGCCTTGTTTGAAAAGCGCTTGCCGGCGTTCGTAAGTGGCGCGGGCATTGGCCAAATTGGCGCGGGCATCGCGCAAGGCTTTTTCATCCTGGGCTTGGGTTTCAGGAATCGCGCCGGCGATCACCTGTTTGGCGTTGAGGCGCGCTTCGGCTGCGGCCGCCGTCGCCTCTCTGAGTTGCGCCTGCAGGTCACGCGATTCCAAAATGGCGAGCGCCTCGCCGGCGCGCACCGCTTTATTTTTGAGCAACGCCATGCGCTTGATTGGCGCGTTGATATTGGCGCTGACCGTGGCCATCTCTTTGGGAACGACGGTGCCGATGGCGCTAACCTCTGCGGCGATGTCTTCGCGTTCGGCTTTGGCGACGCGAACGCTAACCACCACATCGGCTTTCTCTTCTTCGGCAGTTTTTTTCGGGGAACAACTGTTGAGGATGAAAATCAGAAACAAAACCTTGGCACACAAAACCCGCTTTTTCCATACCTGGGGTTTTAAGGTCAGATTTTTTGTCAGGTGATTCTCCATGGCTTCTTTCATTGTCCGGTTAGTTGCGCGAGTCGGGCTTTGGCAATTTGATAATCAAAGATCGCTTGATTTAAGGCGGCGCGCTCGGCAAACAGCGAATTCTGGGCGTCGGTAACTTCAATAATTTGCGCTTCGCCGCCGCGATAACGAGCCACCGAGGCGGCGACGTTTTTCTGCGCATCAACCAGTCCCGCCTGCAAGAGTTGAATGCGGCTCGCTGCCGATTGGGCTTGGGCGCGCGCTGCTTGAAATTGTTGCGCGAACTCGCGAACCGCCAGGGCGCGTTGCGACTCAATAGATTGAGCGCGCAGGTCGGCTTGCTGTTCGCGGCTGCGGCTCGCGCCGCCATCGAATAAAGGAATAGTAATGCCGACCGTGGCCGAAGCCCCTGAATGGGCGCGCAGCGGTGCAGGCTTGAGCGAATCCGTATCCCAGCCTCCGAAAATCGAATAGTTGATTTGTGGATGACGGGCGGCGCGCGCCGCTTTCTTCTCTGCCTCAGCGGCGCTCTTTTCGGCTGCCAGTTGAGCGAATTCCGGTCTTGAAGCCAGTTGGCTTTCCGTAAATCGGTCAAGTTCTCCGGCAACCGGCAGCAAGGCCGATAATTCGGTGACCGCCAGGGGGGCGCTGAAATCATAACCGATAAACACGCGCAGGCTGTCGGCGGCGATGGCTTGCGCCACCTGCGCTTGTTCCAGCTCGTCGCGTCGCACAAGGGTTTGCAAGCGGGCGCGGGTGAAATCCACCTCTGCGACTTCGCCGGCCTGCAATAACAATGAAGCGTTATTCTCGAAGGCTTCGGCGGCCACCAGGTTGAGTTCGGCCGTGGTGCGGCGCGCATTCGCCAGGCTCAGCCCGTAGTAAGCTTCGTCAACGGCTTGCAACAAAGTGCGGCGCGCAATTTCGGTTCCCGCGTGTGCCGCTTCCAGCAGCGCCGCGTTGCGTTTCAAGGTCGCCCGCAAGCGTCCCGACAGGTCAATTTCGCCCGCCGCCGTGACGCCGCTTAAATATTCTCTGATGGCATTATTGGCAATCAAACTCTGGACACGCGGTTCGCCCGGCAAAGGCCGAGCCGACGAAGGCGAGGTATAGATGAAAGAGGAAGCGGCATTGAGTTGCGGCAAGAAAGCGGCCTTCGCCTGCCGCACATCTTCGGCAGCGATTAATTCATTGATGCGCGCCTGTTGGTAGCTGGACGCTTGCGCGAGCGCCAAAGATGCCGATTCTTCACGACTAAGCACTTTGACATTAGCAGGCGCCGGCTGTTGTCCGAATACGGCAGTTGAAACAACCATGAATAAAAATAGAAGACCTACCAACCGCATTGTTCTGCTCAATATTTTTCTCCATTTTCAACATCCCTGCGAATAAAGTCTGTCATTGGACATCGGATTATAGCAATCCCAAATTAACGGACGATTAACCGATAATCTGCTAATCTCTTTGACCACATCACCGATGAAATGATGACCACAGGGGGACTGATGATGAATCTGGCGGTTCAAATTTTCAAAGCCATTTGCTGGACGCTTACCGGGATATTGCTGGCGAATGCGCTGGGTTTGGCGCACGGCAGTCAAGTTAGCGAACCGCTTGCTCGTCCGACCTCGCAACAGGCCGCCTGGCAAGACCTCGAACTTGGCATGTTCATTCACTTCGCGCCAAACACCTGGCAAGACAAAGAGTATGACGATTTATCTACACCGCTATCAGCCATCAATCCGGCCAAACTCGACACCGACCAATGGGTTGATACGGCTGTGAAGATGGGGGCGAAATATATAGTCTTTGTCGCCAAACACGTCGGCGGTTTTTGTATGTGGCAGACCGCGACGACCGCTTACAGTATCAAGAACACCGCTTATCAAAACGGCAAAGGCGATGTGGTCGCGGCGCTCGCCCGCTCTTGTCGAAAACGCGGCCTTAAACTGGGTATCTACCTTTCGCCGCGCGACGATAAATTCGGCGCAGGGCTTGGGGGGAGATGTAAAACCGCTGAGGCGCAGAAAAAGTATGAGGCGCTGTATCGCCGGCAACTCACGGAACTCCTGACCAGGTATGGCGACATGACTGAGCTCTGGTGCGATGGCAGTTTAGTCTTTTCGGTCGGCGACCTCATCAAGCGACAGGCGCCTCGCGCCATGGTCTTTCAAGGACCGAATGCGACCATTCGTTGGGTTGGCAATGAAGATGGCTTTGCGCCTTATCCGGCCTGGAACGCGGTTTCCGTAAGCGATGCCCAAAGCGGCATTGCCACAGCCGTACACGGCGACGCGCAAGGCGCGGTGTGGCTGCCCAATGAAGTAGATGTTTCGCTGCGTCGCCCGAACTGGTTTTGGAGTACGACCAATGACCGGAATATTCTGTCGCTCGACCAACTGCTGGAAATTTATTACCGCTCGGTCGGGCGCGGCGCGCAACTGCTGTTAAACGTCACGCCGAATCGCGACGGCTTGATTCCTGCTGAGGACGCCAAACGACTGGCAGAGTTTGGCCGAGAGATGCGCCGACGTTTTGGTAAAAGTCTTGCCGAATATCCATCGAAGCAGCGCCCGTTCTCCGCGAACTTGCCTGAAACCCGGGCGTCAAATCAGACCATCAGCATCAAGCTGAAAGGCGCGACCCGGCTTGACCATGCGATTTTGATGGAAGAGATCGCCGAGGGCGAGCGCGTGCGTGAATATAAACTTGAAGGGTTATCAAATGGCCGATGGGTTTTATTGGGCGCCGGCACAGCCATTGGGCACAAACGCATTCACCCGTTGGCGCCGCAAGAGCTTGAAGCCGTGCGATTGGTTATCACCAAATCATCAGGCGCGCCTCGGATTCGCAGCTTCGCGCTCTTTGCAACCAACGTCGCGCCGCCGGCAACCTGGGACGCGCCGGCGCAGGTGTGGGCTGATGACGAGGTCGGACGCTGGAAAGGGGAAACAGTTGCCCTAGATTTATCGAAGAAAATCACCAGCGTTTCGCCATATCGTTTGAGATTTGTTGCCGATTCAGGCGCCGAATTCAAAATTGAAACCGCTGAAGTGTTTATTGATGAGGTGAGGCAAGCCAGTCTATTGCGCCCTGAAAAACAGCGCGCCGATGCCTTGATTTTAACGGTTTCCGAAATGCAGCATCGAATTCAACTGCGTTGCAAAATCAGCGGCGCACCATCAGGCACCATCCTTTTACAAAAGTTGTGAGCCGTTGGCTTCTCAACAAAGTTATCAGGTCCGATTTCAAGAAGAACGAACCGAGGGTTCTAATTACCCATTGCTTTTTTTCTCCACTTCATATTTAGTTTCATCGGATTTTTCAATCCCGCAGTTTCACACAACACGAAAGGACCACGATGCGATACCTACTCTTCAGTCTTCTTTTTGTACTGACTTTTTCACCGGTTCTTGCTCTACAGCCATCTCACGCAGTGGCGGCTACCGGCTCAAAGAACAATCACCAGGCTCTGTCGCGTAGCACGCCTGAGCAACAGGGAATCTCGTCATCGGCCATCCTTGATTTCGTCGAGGCGGCAGACCGGCAGATTGATGCGATGAACAGTTTCATGTTGGTGCGCCATGGGCAGGTCGTCGCCGAAGGGTGGTGGGGGCCTTACGATGCTCAAACGCCGCACATTCTCTACTCGCTGAGCAAAAGCTTCACTTCAACCGCCGTCGGGCTGGCCATCGCGGAAGGCAAACTGAGCCTTGATGATGAAGTGTTGAAATTCTTCCCCGAAGAAGCTCCGGCCGATCCGTCAAACAACCTGCGGGCGATGCGTGTGCGTGACCTGTTGCGCATGGCAACCGGTCACCAGACCGAACCCTCATTACGAGACGGACCGGGCGCGACGAGCGAAACCTGGGTGAAGAAATTTCTCGCCCATCCGGTTCCCTTTAAGCCCGGCACCCATTTTCTCTACAACTCACCCGGCACTTACATGCTTTCGGCGATTGTGCAAAAGGTGACGGGGATGACTGTGCTGGACTATCTTCGTCCAAGGCTGTTTGAGCCCTTAGGGTTTGAAAACCCCATCTGGGACATGAGTCCGCAGGGCATATCGGCCGGCGCTTATGGCCTAAGGGTGCGCACGGAAGAGATCGCCCGTTTCGGGCAGTTGTATCTTCAAAAAGGCCTATGGAAGGGGCGACAACTTATCCCCGCGGGTTGGGTTGAGCAAGCAACAGCGCTGCAAACTTCGAACGGCTCAGCTCCGAAGAGCGAGTGGGACCAAGGGTACGGTTATCAATTCTGGCGCTGCCGTTACAATGCTTATCGGGGCGACGGCGCATTCGGGCAGTATTGCATCGTCATACCCGAGCGTGATGCGGTTGTCGCCATCACCAGCGGGGTGCGTGATATGCAATCGGTGATGAATCTCGTCTGGGAGAAACTGCTTCCGGCGATGCAGGCGAAAGCCTTGCCGGAAGACCGCGCCACTCGAAGCAAATTGGAAGCGAAGCTCGCCAGTCTGACACTCAAGCTTCCCGGCGGGCAAGCGACGGCGTCACCGGCGGCCCAAGTATCAGGAAAATGGTACGAGTTTCCCGAAAACGACCGCGGCATCCAGGCCGTTAAGCTCGATTTCAATGGCCCATCTCCTACGCTTGTCGTGCGCACGACGGCCGGAGAGAAACGCACGCCAATCGGCATTGGGTCATGGGCGAAAAGCCGTGATGGCTTCACGAACGGACTTGACCGGTTCCTCAGCGTGCCGACGAATCCATTGATGGCCGCAAGCGGCGCGTGGACTGCCGGAGACACCTTTACGACAAAACTTGTACTGTATGAAACGCCTTATTATTCCACGCTGAAGTTCCGCTTTGACGGCGACCAACTGCTGTTGGATGCCGAGCACAATATCGCCTTCGGGGCGACGAAATTGGCGCCCCTGGTCGGCAAGGCGCGCTAGCCTTTTTTAGATGGTTAGCGGTTTACAGTCAGAGTGATTTAGCGGTGCGCATCACATCGAACTTCTGGTGTGATGCGCACCGGTGTTTCATACCGAAAAACCCCGGGTTATCTGTAGTTCTGTATGATTCAGCGTTAGACGCAGATAGGTGGGTTAGCAAACGGGCAAGCAGCTGAACATTGGCCTGAAACACTTCACCATTAAGGAGGACCGAGTCAAATGCGCGAGATGATAGAACAGGGATTAGCGCTTGCGAACAACGGACAAAAGGCTGAAGCTTATGAAGTGCTTACCAGAGCCTGGAAGAATCTTGATGAGTCCGATCCAAATCATCGAGATATCCTAGGGGTTATTCGCACACGTTTAGCCAGCCTTTGTAATGATCTGGATCACCCCACAGAGGCAGCAGATCATGCCGAATGGGTGCTGAAGAATACGTCACCAAATGTTCCTGGTATGAATGATGAAAATACGCGGATGATGATGCAGGTGCTTCTCCATATGGCTGGGCGTGGCCCGTTGATTGAACCGGAACAGCCAAAGAAGGGAGGCTGTTTTATAGCTACTGCAAGTTATGGCTCGGCCTTTGCCCCAGAGGTGATGGCCTTCCGCCAATTTCGAGACCAGATATTACTTGCTTCAAGATTAGGTACGGCATTTGTTAGCTTGTATTATCTGGTATCACCGCCTTTAGCATCACTAATCTCAAGGCATGAACGACTACAGGCATTTACGAGACAATTTCTACTTGAACCGATTTTATCTTTTATCAAGAAATAGCGATGGGCAACGGCTTAAAACATAGAACTGACAAAAAGGCAGCGATAACCTGGGAAGATAAGGCAAAGCAGCTCTAATTCGACTGAGGCAAGAAGACATTTATCTTAGTTGACCTGCTCCTAACAAGCCGCTATAGCGGCGGTCGCAAGCGGTACTTCGGGAAGGATGAGAAGTCTGTCTTGCGGTCGCCGCTCAATCGTTTCGCCAAGCGATTTGCATCTCTGATGCACAAATGAAACCTGGCAAACATCCCAACCAATTTAAGGCTTTGGCGAGCCTCCCTCGCTAACCCATAACAAACCAATTGCCTAGCTTTGCTGCGCCGTTCGCCAAGTAGCTGGCCGCTTGCTCTTTGTTCTTTCGGTCTGCTAGGTTCTCACGTTGTTAGGAGCGCAGATGAGAGATCGCAATTGGCAGATTGCCATATTCGGAACCTTCGACGTTGAAAACTATGGCGACCTGCTTTTCCCGCTGATTGCTGAAGCGGAATTGACTAAACGGCTGGGCGCGGTGACCCTTCACCGCTTCTCCTATAATGCGAAAACCCCGCCTGATTGGCCCTACACGGTCACGTCAATAACCGAACTGCCGGAGATTGCCAGTAGCCTCGACGGGGTTCTCATTGGGGGCGGCTCGCTCATTCGCTTTGATAAGGAAATCGCCCCCGGTTATCGCCCGTCTACGCCGGCCATTCATCACCCCACAGGCTATTGGCTCACCCCTGCGTTGATAGCTTTGCAGCACGGCATTCCGCTCGTTTGGAACGCGCCGGGGATGCACGGCGACAACATACCCGCCTGGGCCGAGCCGCTTATGGAACTGGCTTTGACAAACAGTCGCTATATTGCGGTGCGCGATAAATCATCACAGGCGGTGCTCGCGCGTTTCGTCAAGCACTCCCGCATCGCCGTGCTGCCAGACACTGGCTTTGGCATTTCCCAATTGATTGATGAGCGCCATCCAGCAGAAGAACTCGGCCGCCTGCGCGAGGTTTCAGGGCTGACAAAACCCTACATCATTGTCCAAGCCATCGGCGGCCTTGAGCCGTTCTTGCGCCTGGCAAGAAATCACGCTGAACGATTTCGCGACTTTCGCTTCCTGGTGCTGCCTATCGGGCCTGTGCTCGGCGACGACGAAGCGCTCATAGGCGATGATTTGCCCGGCTTTGTCCGTTTGCCCTTTTGGCCGCACCCCCTGCTCCTGGCCGAGTTGATAAGCCAAGCGGCGGCAGTCGTCGGTCATAGTTATCATCTGGCGGTCACAGCGCTCGCTTTCGGCGTACCGGTCTTCACTTCGGCAGACCTCTCTTTCTGGAAGTACACCGCCCTTTCAGACTTCGAGACCATCTTCCCGCTGCCGAAAGAGATAGACTCTGACTGGCTGACTGCGCGGCTGGGAAAAAATCGTCCAGCGGCGCCGGCCGCCGCCGCTCTTAATCAACTGGCCCATCACTGGGATCACATTGCAACCATCCTTGGCGAAGGAGCAACAACCACCCAACTGGCGCTCAATCGCTTTTGGCAACGCTTGCCCAACCTGCTCGAAGCCGGGGGGGAAGCGAGTAAGCTCTTGGCCGAGGCGCGCGCCGACATCCGGGCGCGTGACGAGCGCCTCGCGACGCTATATAATTCACCCTCGATGAAGGTCACCGCTCCGCTGCGATTTCTGATGCGCAACCTGAAACGATTAGCTGGAATGAACCGCAAAAGATGATAGACCTGACCCGGATTGCGAACCACACCCTCGTGCGTCAACCTTATGACTGGGCTGAGATCGGCAACCTGTTTTCGCCCACCGATGCCGAAGCCCTGGCCGCTTCCTTTCCTTGCGATCATTTCAAAACGATTGTCGGCTACGATGGCGAAAAGGATTATGAATACGAGGCGCGGGCGCTGGTGGCTATGGGGGCCAGGGTCATCTCAAACCCGCAGGAACTCAGCCGCGACTGGCTCAGCCTGGCTCAGGCTCTACTCTCGCCGGCTTACCGTGACGCCCTGTCCGCGTTGACCGGAATTGATCTGACCGCTGTGCCGATGGAGGCGAATGTCTTTCATTACGGCGCCGGCGCACGACTGGGGCCGCACGCTGACTTAAAGGACAAAATCGTCACCCATGTTCTCTATTTCAACCGTTCGTGGAATGTGAATGATGGCGGCTGTTTGACCATTTTGCGTTCCCCTCAGCTGGCTGATGTTGCCGCAGAGATTGCGCCGGTCGTCGGCAATTCCGCGGTGCTGGTGCGCTCAGACAAATCCTGGCATGCGGTGTCGCGCGTGGCCGATGGTTGCCACGGGTCGCGGCGCAGTATGACAGTCACCTTTTATCATCCCGGTTCAATCAGCACGATGTGGCCGCCCGGCGACGCCACGCCTCTGCATCGGTATCAGGAGGCTAACCTGAAAACTAAAACCGGCCGATGGACGAATTTGTGGGCGCGCTGGCGGCGGCGCTCTGCTTCGTAAAATTCATCTCTTTTCTTAACCCGACGCTTTAATGAGGTAAAGCAACCCCAAGCGGCATTCAATCGAACAAGACCCGCGCATACTGGGAGCGCCAACGTCCTAGTTTATCGGATTACAGTAAAGTGAACTCAGAGATCAAAGCTCGTCGTGGAAAACCATTAGGCTCACGCTCACGGTTTAGCTTTCCCGCTGAGCGGGTGGAGGCGGCCCACGCAGATTTTTAATGGTCAAGCATTAGCGTTAATCGTGAGGGTCTAGCATACGCCTTGATGGTGAGGGTCAAGCATCTGCGTTGATCGGCTCCATCGGCCCGATCAGCGGGGAAGCCCCAAGATGGTCACCCGACTCGTGTTTTTCCCTGAGCCCGCTCACCCTTACTCTCGCTGATTTTGCTTGAGCCCTCACGCCGGAGTTGTCTATTCGTTCAGAATCTCATGGTCGAAGGGGGATATGAGCCAAGATAGCCACCCCTCACGGACCCCCATGGCCAATCTGACCAGCGAGACAACGACACGCATCGACCTGGCACCCAATGGGACAGTACGACTGCCCTAAGGGCTACTTCACAGACGCAGGCGCTTTAGCCTGGCGGCATAACTTGCGCAGATAGCGGCGCGCGGACAGCGAATTTTCTAAGTCAATCAATTTTCGACGAGGACTCTTTTACTCATCATCCGGTTTAGGCGGTCTGCCTGGCTTTGGCAGCTCAAAATTTTTCACATCCTTTTCCGGAATCCACCAAATAACGCCACGCGGAGTATTGATTTGAAAACCGCTTTTGTCTGCCCCAAAGCCTCACGGTTGACCGTTTGACCTGGAACCTTTCGGTAATTTGCTTTGTTGTCAATTCCCTCATCGAGCGCAACCTTATCTCAGCCTAAATAAATAATCAGGTGAAAATATTAGCGCGTGCGCAATAATTAAAAGAAAAATTGTGATGATGAGCACAACAGAGCTACAGACAATATTGAAGCACTCCTTATCATTAAACCCTACGGAATAAAAAAAGCCCGACCATCTCTGACCAAGCTCAATGTTCCTCTCTGTTCCTTAGGCGCTTCCCCCCGACCGCGCGAAGTTTCCCCTTGACATTCTACCTGAGCTGTCGTCTACTTAGGTAGAGATTCTACCGGAGGCGAAATAGTGAAAGGTAAAAAAACTAAAGATTCGGTCGACCTTCTTCAAGGCACGCTCGACATGCTCATTCTGCAGACGCTTCTGTTCGGCCCGAAGCACGGGCATAACATCGCTCACTCTATTGAGCAAAGCTCAGATGACGTCCTGAAGGTAGACCATGGCTCACTCTACCCGGCTTTGCAGCGGTTGGAGCGACGAGGTTGGGTGACGGCCTCCTGGGGGAACTCGGAGAATAACCGCCGGGCCCGCTATTACAGACTCACGCAGGCCGGGCGAAAGCAACTGACGGCTGAGACCACAAAATGGGAACGCCTTGCGGGGGCGATCGCCCGTGTCCTGCAACCGACGGAGGAGAAATAATGAGGTGGTGGCAAGAACTGAAATTCATGGTCAGACGCCTGGCCCGACGCCGAGCGGAACAGGATTTGGCGGACGAGATCCGCTTTCATCTGGAGTTGGAAACCGAGCGGAATGTTGAAGACGGGAAATCTCCAGCTGAAGCCCAAGCCGCAGCGCGCCGGGTTTTCGGTAGCGTTGCGATAGCCAAGGAGGACAGCCGAGCGGTGTGGGGCTTCGGAACCCTGGAGGCGATCTGGCAGGACACTCGCTACAGTTTGAGAGTGTTATTGAAGAATCCCGGATTTGCGCTGACCGTGGTTATCACCCTCGCACTCGCCATCGGCGCCTGCACCGCAGTCTTTAGCGTCGTTAACGTTGTCATCCTCAATCCTTTTCCGTACCGGGATCCGTCGAGGATTTACTTCGTGCGCCAGACCTTGCCCAAAGTCGGCGTGATGGATCAACTTCGCGCCTCAGGGCCCGAGTTTGAAGAACTCGTTCAGAGTCAGGTCTTCGAACAAGTCGCGGCCCTCGAACCGGTGAGCCGTAATCTCACCGGGAGCGAAGTGCCTGAAAGAGTCGCCGCCGCCAAGGCATCGGCTGACTTCTTTGCCTTACTCGGCCTGGAGCCTATTTTGGGAAGAACGCTTCGACCTGAAGATCAGGGCCCTGGGGGCGAGCGCGTCCTCGTGCTAAGCCACGCGTTGTGGCAGCGACGATTCGGGGGCGACCCGGCCGTCCTGGGGCGGAGCGTAGCCCTTGACGATGAGCCGTACACGATCATTGGCGTCATGCCGCCGAGTTTCCGGTTTGATGACGCGGAAGCCTGGTTTCCCTTTCCCTTTAATTTCGATAAGCAGGCCCGATCTGGCCGCGCTTATCTGGTGATTGCCCGACTGCATGCGGGGAGGGCTCTCGACCAGGCGAACACCGCGCTAGGGACGCTGGCGCGGCAGCAGGAACAAAACTTCGTCAACCTGAACCCGGAATACGACGGGCGGAACTACTACCTTCAGTCGCTCAGTGAGTTTTACTTCGGCCCGCTGCGAAATGCTCTCTTCATCCTCCTTGGAGCCGTCGGGCTTGTGCTTTTGATCGCCTGTGCCAACATCGCCAACCTGCTACTTGCACGCTCAACAACCCGCGCCCACGAGATTGGCGTCCGGCAAGCCCTCGGCGCGAGCCGCGCCCGTCTGATCCGCCAGATGCTGACCGAGAGCGCAACACTTGCCCTGATGGGAGGCACGGTCGGGTTACTCCTGGCGCTTTGGGGTACCGGCGCGCTCGTAGCGCTGGCGCCAACCGGAACATTTCCCTCCGGGATCAAGGTTCATATTGATGGTAGGGTATTGACCTTCGCGTTGGTTACGACGCTGGCAACAGCTTTTGTGTTTGGGCTGTGGCCAGCTCTCAGAATCTCAAGACCGCGAGCCCAGGAGGCCTTGAAATCGGGCGCTCAGAGGACCTCTGCCGGGCGGGGGAACCGCCGGGCACAAAACATTTTAGTGGTGGCGGAAGTGAGCCTGTCATTAATCCTTCTGGTAATGGCTGGCTTGATGGTCCGCAGCTTCGCCCGGTTGATTGACGTCGACCCGGGTTTTAAGGCTGAGAACCTCTTAACGATGCGGGTCAATCGCTCGCCAGCAAAATCCGAGGGCGGTAAACAGATGGGACCATTCTTTCAACGGTTGATCGATCAGGTGAAAACTTCTCCCGGCATTGAAGGCGTCGCCGTCACCTCTCACGCGCCCCTGGTTTATACAGAAGACTGGACGGTCACAGTAGAGAGTGAGGCAGTCCCTACAGAGATACAGACCCGCAATGTCGACACACGTACGGTAAGCTCAGATTACTTCAAGGTGATGGGGATTCCGCTCGTCGAGGGTGAGTTTTTTACCGACCCGTCAGACGCCACTCCGGTCGTTATCATCAATCAGGCTTTCGCCCGACGCTACTGGCCGGACGAAGCAGCGATTGGCCATCGTCTCAAGCTCGGCCAGTCCGACTCGCAGAGTCCGTGGTTTGCGGTCAAAGGAGTGGTCGCAGACTCCTTACAAGGGGCGGTCGATGCGGAGGCCAGGCCGGAAGCTTATTTCTCCCTCCCACAGATGGCGGCGCGTTACCGGCGCATGAACCTCATCGTGCGGACGGCGCATGATCCGAAAGCCATGCTGGGTCTCATTAAACAAAAAATCACCGAAGTAGACAGTGACCAGCCGGTTTATCAGGTTCAAACCATGGAGGAGCTGCTATCGGATTCGGTCGGCACGCGCCGCTTTGCCCTATGGTTGCTCCTTATCTTTGCGGGTTTGGCGCTGGCGCTCGCGGCAATCGGCATCTACGGGGTGACCGCTTACGGCGTCACTCAGCGCAAGCAGGAGATCGGCATTCGCCTGGCTTTGGGCGCCGACCGTCGCGCTGTCCTTCGCCTCATCCTCTCGCAAGGCATGGCGACCGTCGCCAAGGGGCTGGCCATTGGCGTCGTCGGCGCATTCGCGCTCACCCGCCTGATGTCAGGTTTGCTGTTCGGAGTGGGTGCAAAGGACCCCTTAACCTTCCTCGCAATCTCGCTCTTGTTAGGCGGTGTAGCCCTGCTAGCCTGCCTGCTGCCAGCACGGCGAGCGGCGAAGGTTGATCCGATGATCGCCATACGTTACGAGTAAAGTTTTCAGGCACCTGGATAAGCTTCGAAGGTCGGACGCCTCTACCTAAAGATTATGGAAAGGGAAGTAAATCTATGCTCAAGAGATTTCAAATCATATTGTGTGTATTCGCGCTCCTGGCTGCGAATCTCAATAGTGGCGCACAGAATAATCGCCATAACCCACGGATTGGAGCTGCAACTGGCGAGCGAGTCAAAAAGGAGATCGCGGCTCTGTCCGCTTCAGACCCGCGCGTACGGGCGGCCGCGGCCTGTGCGCTCGGCCGGATGCAGCAAGGCGCGGTCGAAGCCATACCCCACTTGCTCCGCTTGCTAAGTGATGGCACGCCGATCCTGCCGCAGGAAAGCTGCGGTAATCAGGAGCCCTTCGAAGATGAGGCTTGGGCGCCGGAGTATAGTCAGGTGAACGAGCCCTCGCCCGGCGAGGCGGCGACACACGCGCTGATGGCGATTGGCGAGGCGGCGCTCGAACCCCTGAAGCAGGCCCTCTCGCAGGGGGGTCACTGGCGGATGCGCAAGAATGCGGCCTGGGCTCTCGCCCACCGGGGCGACGCCATTGAGCAGTTGGTTGCGGCGTTAAAAGACCAAGCTTGGCAAGTCCGGGCGCAGGCGGCCTACGCCCTGTTTCAGCGCGGCGGCGACAGTCGTGCAGTAGTCACTGCGCTTGCCGAAGCTCTCAATGACGAGGCCTGGCAGGTGCGCGAACAGGCGGTCTTCGCCCTTGGGCACAAGAGCAGCAGTGAGGCTGATGTGGTCGAACCGTTATTGAGAGCGTTAAATCACGCAGATGCGCGCGTACGACGAGGCGCGGCGCAGGCGTTATGGCATTGCGCTGACAGTCGGGCTTTTGAGCCACTCCTGGCAGCCTTGAAAGACGAGGACGGGAAGGTGCGGTCGAACGCCGCCCAGACCCTCGGCAACCGGGCGGGCGATCGTGAGGTACAGTTGCTGATCGCAAGACGCAATGACACAGACAGTCACGTCCGGGAAGGCGTCAGGCAGGCGCTCTCGGTAATCAAACAGAGGATGCAAGGTCAGACCACCAACCTCCAGCGCATCGCGATCCCCGACTGAGCAAAGCCTTATATTGAGCTGGCAGTACGGCCATCCAAAATCCTTCAAGAAACCTGAAAAAGCCCGGTGATAAACCGGGCTCCATGCTCCCCTGCGTTCCTTAGCGCTTAACCTCAACCAGCATCCTTGTTTGCTGATTGA
>JBIOWC010000882.1:0-2630 GCA_044868105.1 Blastocatellia bacterium | reverse complement strand
CCCCCCTTCTCTGAGAATATATGAGACCGATACCTGAACCTGTCGAAGAGTTGAACAAACAATATTGGGCGCATTGCAACGCCGAACGCTTATGTTTTCAGCGATGCGTGGTCTGCGGCAAGTGGCGACACATTCCCAGACCAATGTGCGCGGCATGCGGTTCGCTTGATTGGGAGTGGAAAGCGTCTACGGGTCGCGGCAAAGTTTTTTCGTGGACAGTGACGCGCGCCCCCTTGCATCCGGCGTTTGCGGCGGATGTGCCTTATGCGGTTTTGTTAGTCGAACTCGAAGAAGGCGTGCGTATGATTAGCGGGTTTAGAAACGGTTCGGTTGAGTCAATCGAACTCGATATGCCGGTTGAAGTTATTTTCGAGCGTATCAATGAAGATGTGGCGATGCCATTTTTTCAACCGTGTGTTGAAAACAAAAAGTCATAAAGGCAGAGGTGCAGTTCGCCATCAGTTATCCAAAGCCTGATTAACTTTGCTTTTTAGGCGGGTCCCCTTCGCCAAGCAGGCGTAATTGTTCGGTTGCTTGTTCAAATTCTTGCGTCAATTTGCAGGCATCCGTGGTTAGCCGCTCAGGTTGTCCGAAGGCGAAAACCAGATAATGCTTGCCCATTTCGAAGTGAAAATCTTCGGCATAAGACCAAATCATTCCATTCGGGTTTTTAATCATGCCAGTATACATTTCCATCTCTTCTCTACTATCGCCTTTCCACCAACGAGCGACCAAAATTTTAACAACCAGTTCTTCACTGCCATTCGGATGTTCAGTGGAATTTTTCAGTGGTCTATATTCTTCTGAAATAACTTTGCCGGAGAACACAGCGGTGGCGCTCTTTAATTCGTAGGCTAGACGTTCTTTAAAATCTACGATCGGAATGAAACACCTTACATTGGGCTTGGGGGTCACGCTCGTAGGAATCAATAGCATCGCGCAAACGATACAGAATAGGATTCGCGGTTTCATGTCACCCTCCGATACTTATCCGGAATTTCAATATCACGATTTAAAGGATCGTTTAAGCTCCAGATCTATTACGCAAGTCCGCGCAGCTTCGCAATCCACCAGCGCAGACCGACAAACAGAAAGCGCCAATCTTTGAAAAACTCCGGCGGTTTGCCTTCAATCCAATGTCCGATGAATTGAAACAGCCAACCGATGACGAACATCGCAACAGGCAAGACCCATAAACCTTTAATGAAAGGAGACAGCAGAGCCACGGGAATTGACGCGGCAATCAGCGGAATGCCAATCGTGTGACATAAACGATTCACCGGATGTTGGTGGCTCTCGGCATATTCGGCAATCCAGTCGTTCCAACTTCTTCCCCCCAGCATAACGCACCTCCGAATTAACTTGCGGTTTGAGTTTTGAAAAACTCGCCGATGCGATTAATTGCCTCGCGCCCTTCTTTCAACATCGGATGGAAGAACTGCCAAACGTGAATCATCTCATCGCAAACCTCCAAGGTAACTTTTACGCCTGCTTCTTTTAAGCGACGTTCGAGATGAATTGAATCATCCAGCAAAACCTCTTCGGTTCCCACTTGGATGAGCACCGGCGGCAAGCCTTGCAATTCGGCGTACAGAGGTGAAGCCAGCGGGGTCTTGGCGTCTTGTCCTTGTAAATAACCTTGCGCCATTCCATTCAACATATCCGCCGTGCATATGGGGTCAGTTTCGGCTTTGGTGATAAAAGATTCAGCCGAGTTTGATAAATCCACCCAGGGCGAAATGCACACGCCGCCGGCCGGAAGCTGAACGCCCTCATCACGCAAAGCCGTAAGAGTTGCCACGGTCAATCCGCCGCCGGCCGAATCACCGGCGATGACCATCTGACGGGCGGCGATTCCCTGCTCGAGAAGCCAGCGATAAGCCGCTGTGGCGTCCTCTACGGCCACCGGAAAAGCATGTTCCGGCGCAAGGCGATAATCCAAAGCCAGAACCGAAGCGCCAGCCGCCTGACTGATGGCGGCGATTAGATGACGATGCGAGGTTGGTGAACCGATGATATAGCCGCCGCCGTGCAGATATAAAACCACCGTTTCATGACTGGCGTCAGCGGCGCGCACCCATTCAGCATTGATGCCGTTTACCACAATTGGCTCGACAATCAGGTCAGCCGGAAGGGGAAAGGATTGTCCCATTCCCTCATAAACGGCGCGCAATTCCTGAACCGATAAGGATTCGGTATCCGGAAATGAAGCAATTAAATCTCTGACAGCTTGTATCTCCCGGCTTGGCATGTCTTCTCCTTTGGCGATTGCGAAATTTTTTGAAGTTGGCTGATTGTACACGATTCGATTTGCCCGATGAAATAAAAATAGCTTAAATTTCATCTCTGCGGGACAGTCACTGATAAAGCATTTAGTAGTAGTTTGATGACAATAACAAAAGAGGATTGAAAGCTCATGGAACAACCGATTTGGAATTTTGAACAGCAGCCGACTCGTGAACCACTTGATGAAACCGGCGTCAATTTACGCGCCTATTTTGACCGGATGCCTGATGAAAAGATGCAACAATATTCGCGCGCTTGGAGTGATGAACAGGTCATCGAATGGGACGATAACTTTACCGACGAAGGCAATCTGCTGATTCTCTGTTGCGAGCGCGATGTAGATA
>JBIOWC010000881.1:0-3863 GCA_044868105.1 Blastocatellia bacterium | reverse complement strand
CGGAAGAGGCGCGACGGGCGGCGCTGCGCAATTTCGGTGGGGTTGAGCGGGTGAAGGAAGAGAGCCGCGATGTGCGCGGCGTACGGTTCGTAGAAGAGTTGGGGCAGGACCTGCTCTACGGCGCGCGAGTATTGACGAAGAATCGCCGCTTCACAGCCGTGGCGGTCTTCACTTTGGCGCTCGGCATCGGCGCCAACAGCACGATTTTTAGCGTCGTCCACAGCGTGTTGCTCAAGCCGTTCTCCTTCGCCGAACCGGAGCGACTGGTCGTGGCCTGGGAACGGTGCCTGGATCAAGGTATACCGCGGATGGTGGTTTCGCCGCCAAACTTCGCTGATTGGCGCGCCCAGAATCATGCCTTTCAAGATCTGGCAGCTTATCGGCAGCAAGACTTCAACCTGACCGGCGATGGTGAGGCGGAGCTGGTGCGCGGGCTGCGCATGTCAGCCACGATGTTTTCGATGCTCGGCGTTCAGCCCTTGATCGGGCGCGACTTTCGGGCAGACGAGGACCAACCAGGCGCGCCCCCCACGGTGATCATCAGCCACCGATTCTGGCAACACCATTTCGACGCTGATCCTAAGGCGATCGGGCAGAGCCTCACACTGGGCAGCGAGAGCGCTACCGTGATCGGGGTGATGCCGCCGGGCTTCGATTTTCCACCGCCGATCACCTTTCGCGGAGAGGCGCGCCCGGTGCAGGTGGATTTGTGGACCCAGTTGCGTTATGCACAAGAGGATCAGCGTGGCGCGCATAACTTGTCCGTGCTGGGGCGGCTCAAACCTGGCCTGCCGCTCGAAAGCGCCGCCGCTGACTTGGGAGACATTACCCGGCGCCTGGCCACAGACTTCCCCGATACGAATAAGGGGTGGGATGTTTTTCTTGTGCCGCTGCATGAGCAAGTCGTCGGCGATGTGAAGACGGCGCTGCTGATCTTACCGGCCGCCGTCAGCTTCGTTCTTCTCATCGCCTGCGCCAACGTCGCCAATCTGCTACTGGTCAGAGCAACCGGGCGTCAGCGCGAGTTGGCGATTCGGGCGGCCCTCGGCGCCAGCCGCCCGAGGCTCATCTGCCAGTTGCTAATGGAAAGCTTCATGCTTTCTTTGATGGGTGGGGTCATCGGGCTGCTATTTGCCTACTGGGCTCTCAAACTGGTAACGGCGCTCGCGCCCCAGAATATTTATCGTCTGGATAGCGTGAGCTTGAATGGCCGTGTTGCCGGGGTCACGCTACTCGTTTCGCTGGTGACCGCTGTAATCTTCGGCCTGATTCCGGCGTGGCAGACCTCGCGACTCAACTTAGTGACGGCGCTCAAAGACGGCAGTACGGGCGCATCCGACGGTGCCAGGCGACAGGTTGTACGCAACCTGCTGGTCGTCGCCGAAGTGGTGTTAGCCATGTTGCTGCTGACGGGAGCCGGGTTACTCCTCAGAAGTCTTATCCGCCTGCAGGCGGTGCCGACGGGCTTTCAGCCTGAGCAGTTGACGGCGATGACCATCAACCTGCCGCGCAGTACCTATCCGAACCACCAGCAGCGCCTGGCCTTCACCGAGCGGCTGATGCCGAGGCTGGCGGCCTTGCCGGTACTACAATGCGCAGCTTTCAGCAGTAGCCTGCCGCTCGACACCGGGCTGCAAGGCACAGACTTCAGAGTTGAAGGCCGACAAGTGCTGCCGGTCCAAGCCACCCACACCTACGTGAGCATCGTCAGCCCCGGCTATTTCCAGACGATGGGCACACCCATATTGCAGGGCCGTGATTTCACCGCCGCCGACACTGGTGAGGCACCCGGAGTCGTGGTCATCAATAGCCACCTCGCGCAACAATATTTCCCGGGTGAGAACCCGATCGGGAAACGCGTGGACATGGGGTTCCGCACCGGCACGCTGCTTGAGATCGTCGGAGTTGCGGCGGACGAGCGGCCGGACACCCTACAAGGCGAGCTTCACCCGGAGATGTACCTGCCCTATGCACAATCACCCACCGGGTTGCCGCTGATCCTCCTCGTGCGCAGCGGGGGCGAGGCAGCAATGATAGCCTCGGCCGTGCGCCAACAGGTGCGAGAGCTTGACGCGCAGTTGCCGGTCTACGACGTGAAGACCATGAATCAGGTGCTCGACAAAGCGATGGCTCGCCCGCGCTTTATGACCATCTTGCTCGCCCTCTTTGGCGTCCTGGCCATATTGCTTGCCGCCGTCGGCATCTACGGCGTGGTGTCATACAGTGTCGCGCAAAACACCCGTGATATCGGCATTCGCCTAGCCTTGGGCGCGCAGTCACGTGACGTGCTCAAGCTGGTTCTGCGGCAAGGACTGATTCTCACAATGTTTGGCGTTGTCATTGGTGCGGCGGGAGCATTCGGTCTAACCCGCCTCATGACAAGCTTGCTCTACGGGGTGACCGCGACCGACCCGTTGACCTTTACCGGCGTCTCGCTGCTTCTCCTGATGGTTGCCTTGTTCGCTTGTTACTTGCCGGCCCGTCGGGCGACGAAGGTTGACCCGCTGGTGGCGCTACGGTCCGAATAATTCATCAGCACAAAGTATTCTGCGAAAGGTGGCAGAACTATACACGCGATAATTCAATTCGGAAAAGTAACGCAGGGAAGGCGGCGCTCTCCGTAATCAAACTGAGGATGCAACGCCGGTCAGCTTCATAGGTGAAGGTAATATTGTGGTTTGTCACCTTCTGAACTATTAATTCATCGGTCATACGCATTGTATCGAAGCGTTGGAGCAGAAGATTCTGTTTGTTGAACAGGGTATGCTGTAATTAATCAACGATTAAGGTCAACAGGCTCTACTCCCAGCGCTTAAATTAGTTGGTATTTTTCGACGCCGGCAGAATATAAAATCTCGATTTTGATGGATAAAGTTCTTTTCTTACCCTTGCTTCTATCCTGGCGATTTCGGTTACCGCTATTTCCTGCACTTCGATATCTGGATCAAGGATAAAGTTCCGACGCTTCCTAAATCTTGTGACCAGACGTCGCCAGCGAGAAATTTCACTTGGGGGGACTAATGATTCAAGAGTTAGGGTTGGCAAGGAGGGCTTGTCTGCAATTTGTCGAAGTTCACTTTTATGTTTCATGGTCTCACTAATCTGGATAATCGAGCTGTGTGATTCAGAAGGACTGGATAATACCAGCGATGCTGAAGAAGAGAGTGAGCTATGCTCAGTTCATACCAACCCTATGCTCAATAAGGAGCACCGTCAAGTAGTACTGGTGTGCTGAGAATGAAGGCATCAATACAGGGTTATTCATCCACCCGATTCTTACCGAAAGCAACCGCTTAAATTCGTTGTGTGTTTCTCCTTTACAATTGCGGCAGGCGTATTAACTCGCCGCTAATTTTTTGACCTGCGCAACGCTGAGGATGTCAAAAAGGTTGACGCCGATATTAACGGCCAGGGTGGTGATAACCCGTACGACATGCTTCGCTATGGCGTAATGGAGAAGGATAAAAAGAAGGCCGGCGCTGTATATTCTTTCGGCAACTCGCAACAATCCACATCGGATGTGATTGATCAGGTGCTTTAATGGTTGAAAAAGATGCTGATTTACATTTTGTTATTAGCTCCAATTTACCTGAATCATCAGAAGTGTTGATGGAATTTGCCGACGGCTACCCCACCCTTCCCAAATGGCTGGTTGCGCATCTGGGCGGAACCAATAAGGTCTGAGAGCCTGACCAGGATGCCCCGGCCAAGAACCTCACCTTCGAAGAGCGCAACCGCCGCTTCCATCTAGCGAATTCAAGCAAAACCCTCAAGAGTTCTACACAAGCGGTGAATCAAAGAGTCTACGTGACCGGGCTGTTGTTGGTGACAGTTACTAATCCGCCATGGGCGAGGTTGGGGTT
>JBIOWC010000880.1:0-12647 GCA_044868105.1 Blastocatellia bacterium | reverse complement strand
TTTTGTACATCGTTCATGTTCGCAGCCCCGGTGTCAGCCCAAAGCTGTACCTCTTCAAGTACCAATGGACATTACACGCTGACCTTTTTGAGTATTTCATCAGCCGGCGGCGGAAAAGTAACCTACTGCTACAAGTTTCGCTGGGATGGTACGGCTCCCGGATTGAGCCATATTGTCATTGGGATGTGTAACGACATCACCCAAGCCAATGTAGACTCCTTCAGCGTCACGAGCACCCCGGCTTCAGGCCCTTGGGGCTGTGCCGGTGATGCGCCTCAGGGACCCCCTTGCATCGTAAACGATAATCAAACGGGGGTGTTTGGACTCAAATTTTCTCCATTGGCGCCCGGCGCTTCGACCGTGCCGCCTAATACCGACATCTTTATCTGTTTTACCTTGAAACCGACGCCAACTGTTGTGGGCTTCACTTTGAGCGAACAAACCTGGGGACTGAAAGCCGGCGGTAGCAATCTTACAGCGAGCATTTGTGGACCCGATTGCAGCACCATTCCATCGGCTGCCCGCGTCAAGAAAGGTTCGGCAACTCAGTACAACGATGGCACCATCGGCATTGAATGGAGCACCAGCCACGAAGCGCGTAATCTTGGCTTCAATGTCTATCGCGATGAAAACGGACAAATGGTCAAACTCAACCCGGAACTGATTGCCGGTTCGGCGCTGCTGGCCGGTAATGCGAGCCTGGCGGCGGGCAGCAAATATAGCTTCTGGGACAAGGGCGCAACGAGCGATGCCAAATACTGGATTGAAGATATTGACCTCGACAACGGGTCATCGTGGCGCGGTCCGTTTTACTTAACCCAGTCCAGAGAGTCCGCGCCGATGCGTATTCAAGCGACGATGTTGTCACAACTGGGACAGGCGCAATCGGTGGTCGATTCTTCAAGAACGGTTGAAATAGCTTCGGGCAATTTGGCGCTCTCGGCTTCGCGCCTGGAGCAGGTTGAATTTGCCAAGATTCAAGGTCAACTGGCTTCAACCGAGGCGCTGAAAATTTCGGTTCGTAAAACCGGCTGGTATCGCATCCCGATAAATGATTTGATGCTCGCGGGTCTCGGCGCCGAGGTCAATTTCAAGAAACTGCAACTCTTCACCGACGGGCAAGAACAACCTTTGCTGCTAAATGTCAATAAAAACGGCAATATTGATAGCTCATCGGCAATCGAATTTTACGGAGAAGCTTTAGCCACAGAGGCGACCGACACGCGCACTTACTGGCTGGTTTCGGGTAAAAAAGCCGGACTGCGAGTTCAACAAATCAACGCGCCGGGGTTAGGTTCGACGAACCGTAATTTCACCCAGACCATCGAACGGCGCGATCGTTCAATTTATTATTCGGCGCTGCTCAATGGCGATGCCGAGAATTTCTTCGGAGCTGTCGTTTCGCCATCCGGCGTGAATCAAACCCTCAATCTTCCGCATGTGGATCCGGCGGCGAGTGGTGACGCGGTTCTGGAAATTAATCTCCAGGGTGTGACGCAAACGGCTCATACCGTACAAGTACAACTCAACGGCAATAACTTAGGTAATTTCACCTTCACTGCTCAGCTCCAAGGCACAACAAAAATGCGTATTCCTCATGGCTTACTTCGTGAAGGAATCAATACTGTCCGCCTTGCATCGCAAAACGGACAGGGCGATTTGAGCCTGGTTGACTACCTGCGCTTAAGCTATCAACATACCTTCACCGCCGACGATAACATTTTGCGGCTCACAGCAAACGGCGGCGAGCAGGTGAGCATCAGCGGATTTACTTCAAAAGCCATCCGGGTGTTTGATGTCACGAGTCCCACAAATGCACAAGAGTTGATGGGCAAGATAAACGAGGGCGCTGTGAGCTTTACCGCTCAAGGCAGCGGACAACGGCGATTGTTGGTAATCACCGATGACAAAGCCTTAAGCCCGGCGAAAATTGTTGCCAATCAAGCATCGAACTGGAAGGATTCAAACAATGCAGCAGACCTGGTGATGATTACGACCCAGGAATTGATGGACGCTTTGAAACCCTTGAAGCAGGCGCGCCAGACGGAAGGCTATAAAGTGGCGCTCGTGAATATTGAAGATATTTACGATGAGTTCAGCGCCGGCAACAAGTCGGTTTCGGCCATCAAAGATTTCCTCTCCTATGCCAAGACCAATTGGCGCGTGGCGCCGCGTTTCGTGTTGCTGGCTGGCGATGCTTCCTATGACCGCAAAAACTATCTCGGCTTTGGCGACAATGACCGCGTGCCCAGCAAAAACATTGATGCAACTTATATCGAAGCGGTCTCGGATGGCTGGTTCGCCGATTTCAACAATGATGGGGTGCCGGAAATGGCGATCGGTCGTTTGCCGGTGCGCACCGCAGAAGAGTTGACCGTTGTGGTAGACAAAATCATCAGATTCAAACCCAGCAAGACGGCTGATGCGGCGGTCTTAATCAGCGGCAAGAACGAAGGCTATAATTTTGAACAAGCCAGCGCTTCTTTGAAGGGTGTGCTACCGTCAGACCTCAAGATTCAGGAGATCAACCGCACCGAAAGCGATACGGAAACCGCCAGAGCGCAGACCCGGGATGCGCTTTCCAAAGGCGTGAAAGTCCTGAACTATTACGGACACGGGTCCATCAACCTGGTGCAAGACAATTTACTCACTTCCGAAGAAGCTGCAGAGATGACCAATGAAAGTTTACCGGTGATGGTGATGATGACCTGTTTGACCGGTTACTTTCAGGATGCCGCGCTGGATTCGATTGCCGAAAGTTGGTTAAAGGTCAATCGAGGCGCCATTGCGGTATGGGCCTCATCGGGAATGACGATTCCAACCGGACAGACCCAAATGGCGCAGGAGTTTTACAAACAGATGTTCCGTCAAAAAAGTTCTCTGACCATCGGTGAAGCGACGCTTAAGGCTAAAACCGTCACCACCGATGCCGATGTGCGCAAGACCTGGAATTTGTTTGGCGACCCCACGTTGAAGATGTACTAAGGTCCATCCGCCCAGCTGGAAAACGACAAGAGGCAATCCATTGGATTGCCTCTTGTCGTTTGGGTTTGCCGCGGTCAGCCGGGGGTTTACAGCCGATTATTTTTTTCCGCGTTGCTCAATCTTTGACCAGCTGTCGCGCAACCCGATTGTCCGATTGAACACCAACCGCTCAGGTGACGAATCCGGGTCAACCGCGAAGTAACCCAGGCGCTCGAACTGATAGCGCGCTCCAGCCGCCGCATCCAGCAAACTCGGCTCGGCTTTACAACCCGCGAGCACATCTAAAGAGCTAGGGTTTAGATTGGCGGTAAAATCTTGCCCTTCTTCAACCTCATTGGGGTTCTCTTTCGTAAACAGGTTATCGTAAAGGCGCGCCTCGGCGTCCACGGCGCGCGCCGCCGAGACCCAGTGAATGGTTGACTTGACCTTGCGCCCGTCGGGTGCGTTGCCGCCGCGCGTTGCCGGGTCATAGGTGCAACGCAGTTCGACGATGTTGCCTTCCGCATCTTTGACCACTTCCTGGCAGGTGATGAAGTACCCATAACGCAGGCGCACTTCGCGGCCCGGCGCCAGCCGAAAGTATTGCTTGGGGGGGTCTTCGCGAAAATCGTCCTGTTCGATGTAAAGCACCTTCGAGAAGGGGACCTTGCGAGTTCCCATGCGCTCATCTTCCGGGTTATTGACCGCGTCCAGCTCTTCGATTAAATCGTCCGGGTAGTTATCAATGACAACCCGCAAAGGTCTTAACACGGTCATCACGCGTGCGGCATGCTTGTTCAGGTCTTCGCGAACGAAATACTCAAGCAGCGAGAGCTGGACCGTATTATTGGTCTTCGTGACGCTGAGGTTGGCGCAAAATTTGCGAATCGCTTCCGGCGTGTAACCCCGTCGCCGAAGCCCTGAAAGGGTTGGCATACGCGGGTCATCCCAGCCGCTGACGTAACCGTTCTGTACGAGAGCCAGCAGTTTGCGTTTGCTGAGCAGCGTATAGGTGATATTCAAACGGTCAAACTCAAACTGTCGCGAGGGAAAGATGCCGAGTTGTTCGATATACCAGTTATACAGCGGGCGATGGTCTTCAAATTCGAGTGTGCAGATGGAATGGGTCACCTTCTCGATGGAGTCCGATTGTCCATGCGCGTAATCGTACATCGGATAGATGCACCACGCGTTACCCGTGCGATGATGTTCCATATGAAGAATTCGGTACATCACCGGGTCGCGCATATTCAGGTTCGGCGAGGCCATATCAATCTTGGCGCGTAAGGTTCGCGACCCATCGGGAAATTCGCCTTGCTTCATCCGTTCAAACAAATCGAGATTCTCTTCGACCGCGCGGTCTCGGTAAGGGCTGTTTTTGCCCGGCTCGGTCAAAGTGCCGCGATACTCGCGCACCTCATCGGCGTTCAAATCACAAACGTAGGCCTTGCCCGCTTTGATTAACTGTATTGCCCATTCATAAAGCTGCCCGAAATAATCCGAAGCGTAATACAACCCATCCCAACGGTAGCCGAGCCACTGGACATCGCCCATAATCGAATCAACATATTCCGTCTCTTCTTTGGAAGGGTTGGTGTCATCAAAACGCAGATTGCATTTGCCGCCAAACTCTGCCGCCAGTCCGAAATCAAGATAAATCGCCTTGGCGTGTCCAATGTGCAGATAGCCGTTTGGTTCAGGAGGAAAACGCGTCTGCAGGCGTCCATTATCGGTGTTTGTCTGGAGGTCTTTGATGATGATGTCGCGAACAAAATTAGAGGGACCCGACGATTCAACTGGCGTCGCGCCGGAGTCAGTTTCTGAATTCATCTCTTTATCGTATCTCCTATACGAGCATTGTGAAGATTGATCGGTATGCAATGCTCGCTTCTTTCAGTTTTATTGCTTATTAAAGTCCACTCGGATTATATATCGAACTCGCGAACCCCCGCGAGGTAAAGCCGCGACTCTTGGCACAAACATCACCCCGCAAATCAAGCTCAGGCAATTTTTGATAAACAAAAAGCCGCTGTTTGGCCCAGGTGAGAACGGCATAGGGGTTTCACTGGCAAGCCTGGCGCCAGAGCTTGGCAAGCCCGGCTATCGCAAGGCATTAAGCAATTCGCGCACTTCGGCGAATATTTGCGCCTCATTTTCAGCTCGCAAATTGACCTTTAATACTCCGGAAGGGGTAAACACGGCGCGCCCTTCGGAAACCATGGCAATCAATTTTTCCGGGTCAATCTTGGCCTTCTCGTTGAATTTCACGGCCAGGCGTTCGCCTTCGCGATCAATCGCAATCACCGCGAGCCGCGAGGCTTCTCGCCGCAGTTTGGCATACGCAAATAAATTTTCCACCGATTCCGGGATAGGCCCGTAACGGTCTTGAATCTCTGCGTGAATGTCGGCCAACTCTTCGTCGCTCTCTGAAGACGAAATACGTTTATACGTGCGCAGCCTCTGGCTCATGTCGTAAATAAAATCTTCCGGTATGCGAATGTCTACACCCAGATTGAGGGTCGCCGAGGTTTCGTCTTCAATCGGTTGTCCTTTCAGTTCGCGCACCGTGCGTTCGAGCATCTGGGTATATAAATCAAATCCAATGGCATTGATGTGACCCGATTGTTCGCCACCCAAGAGATTGCCGGCGCCGCGCAGTTCCAAATCCAATGCCGCAATGCGAAACCCGGCGCCCAAATCGGAAAACTCACGAATAGCCGCCAGCCGTTTACGCGCAATTTCCGTGAGCGTATCTTCGCCGGGGATTAACAGATAGGCATAGGCGCGACGATTCGAACGCCCGACGCGCCCGCGCAATTGATAAAGTTGCGAGAGCCCGTAATTATCTGCGCGGTTGATGATGATGGTATTGGCGAGCGGTATATCAATGCCGTTTTCAATAATCGTCGTGGCCACGAGCACATCCAGCTCGTGACGCACGAATTTCATAATCACGTCTTCGAGTTCTTTTTCGCCCACCTGCCCATGCCCGACGCCGATGCGCGCCTGCGGGACCAGACGGGTCAATAACTCGGCAATTGCATAAATCGTTTCGACGCGATTATGCACGAAGAACGCCTGTCCGCTGCGTTGCAGTTCAAGTTCGATAGCGCTGCGCACCACGGTGTCGGAAAACGGCACCACGTGTGTTTGAATCGCCAGGCGGTCGCGCGGCGGGGTTTCAATAATTGACATATCCCGCAGCCCCGCGAGCGACATATTCAAGGTGCGCGGAATCGGCGTTGCCGACATGGCAATCACATCAACTTTTTTGCGCATCTGCTTGATGCGTTCTTTGTGCGCCACCCCGAAGCGCTGTTCTTCATCAACAATCAACAGGCCTAAATCTTTGAACTTCACATCTTTTGACAAGAGCCGGTGCGTGCCGATGATAATATCAACGCGACCTTCTTCGATGGCTTTAATGCTCTCCTTCTGTTCCTTGGTCGTACGAAAACGCGAGAGCATATCAATACGGACGGGAAAAGCCGCGAACCGTTGTTGAAAAGTTTTGAAATGTTGAAAGGTTAAAACGGTGGTCGGGGCCAAAACGGCGACCTGTTTATTTTCCATCACCGCCTTGAAAGCGGCTCTCATAGCCACTTCTGTCTTGCCATAACCGACATCCCCGACAATCAAACGGTCGGACGGTTCGGCGCGTTCCATGTCGTTTTTGACATCTTCGATGGCGGTTTCCTGATCGGGCGTGAGTTGATATTCGAAGGCCTCTTCAAACTCTTTTTGCCAGGGCGTGTCTGCGCCATAGGTGTGACCTTTGACCAGTTTGCGTTCGGCGTACAGTTTCAACAACTCTTCGGCCATATCCTGCATGGCGCGTTTGACTTTGGCTTTGGCTTTTTGCCAGCCAATGCCGCCGAGTTTATCGAGTTGGGGTTTGATGCCATCGCCTGCCGAATAGCGTTGCACGAGGTCGAGGCGTTCGACCGGCACATAAAGTTTCGCCCCTTCGGCAAACGTCAGCAGCATAAATTCGCGCATCGCATTGGCAGTGCGTTGAAGGCCTGCGGCCACATTACCGGTCGGCGTTCCGGCCGTGGCGATTTGTAATAAGCCTTGAAATTGTCCGATGCCGTGGTCAACGTGAACGACATAATCGCCAACTTTCAAATCGCCGAGGTCGGATAGAAAGGCCGCCGCCTGACGTTGTTTGCGGGCGCGACGCGGCGGCGGGCGTTGCCCTGCGGCGCGCTCGACTTCGCCGAAAATATCGCTTTCCGTAAACAGTCTAAGACCGGCAAGCGGCAACGAAAAACCGTTGTTGATTTTGCCAACCGTCGCCAGACGGCTGGTGACGATTTGATTCCCTTTATCAGAGGCGTTCAGCGAAGGCAACAGTTGGGCGGTGATGCCATATTCGCCAAGCATTTCAACAGTGCGTTCCGCAAGACCGAGGCTGGGCATAACAAAGAGCGTCAACCGAGCCGGCAACTCTTCCTGCAAATCGCGCGCGAGTTCAACGACTCGGCCGTAATAACGACGCGGCGACCGCGCCATAATCGCAATGTCCGGTGTTTCGTCGGTAAGCGTAAACAGGAATAACGGTCGGGACTCTGTTTGCAGAATTGCGGACTGCGGACTGCGGGCGGAGTCTGGGAGTTGCGGGCTCGGCCCTGAGGCCGCAGACCGGGCCTCTGCGGCTTGATTGGTTATTTCATCGTTCTCGGTTGCGTCGCCTATGGTATTTTGACTTCCGGCTTCTGACTCCTGACTTCTTATTTCAGACACCAGACTGCGAACCCCAGACTCCAGACCGATGCCATCAATGCGAAATCGTTCATCTGTGGTAGCGGCGTCGCGACCCAGCAAACGGAGTTCAAGGCGTGGTTGCGCCGCGAATTTTTCGCGCAGCTCTTCAACGGTTAAAAACAGTTTGTCGGGCGCCAGGGCGATTTCGCCGACTTCATCGGCTTGGGCGAAACGCTCGCGCAGATTTTTGTAAAGTTCGGTGGCGCGTCTTTCGACATCCGTCGGTTCGTCAATTACCAGGAGCGCATCTGTGAAATAATCGAATGCCGAAGCCGCGAGCGGGCGCGTCAGGGGCAACAAGTATTCCCACCCTTCAAAGGCTTCGCCGCGTTCGGCGTGCGCCAGCCTGAGGCGCAAATCCCGACGATAGCGTTCATCGCTCCAGACCTTGCGCGCCGCTTCAGCCCACTCGATAAACTCCTGGCGGCGCACCGTGAGTTCGCGCATCGGGACAATATTGGTTTCATTGCGCCGCGCCGTTGAGCGCTGGCTGTCGGGGTCGAATTCGCGTATCGAGTCAACCGTGTCGCCGAAAAATTCGATGCGGTGCGGCGCGTCATGCGCCGGAGAAAAAATATCGAGGATGCCGCCGCGTAAACTGAATTCGCCGACGGCGCCGACCGGTTCCTGGCGCACATAACCGCTTGAAATCAGCAAATCAACAATGAGTTCCGGCGGCATATCTTCACCAACGCGCAGGGTGATGCTCGAGGCTTTTAACAGGATTGGCGAAATCGTGCGTTCGGCAACCGCATCAATTGAAGTGAGTAAGATTCGCGCCGCCCCTTCATAAGCGCGATGCAAAGCGAGCGAGCGTTGCTCTAAGACTTCGGCGTGTGGCGAAGTGCCGTCATAGGGGTCATTTTCTAATGCGGGAATGGTTAACACGCGGCCTTCACTGGCCTCGAATCCGTTTAACCCGCAGTAGAAAAATTCGACGTCCGAGAGCGCCTCTTCGATTTCCCGATTCGAACGGGTGATTAAGACAATGCGCCGGTTGAGCCGCTTTTCGATTGCCGCAATCACCAAAGCTTTTGCGCTGCCCGTCAGCCCCGAAAGCACCAGGACGCGCTGCCCGTTACCGAGTGCTGCAGCGAGTTCCTTGAGCGCATCGCTGGCGAGCAATGAAGCAAAAATTTCCGGATAATAATTTTCGTGGGCGGCATTGTTGGGCATAGTTGATTAAGGATTGTAGCAAGTAAGGAATTGGCAAAGCAAAAACCGTTAGACGGTTCGCCTGGGAAGATCCGTGAGGAAATTTCTCTCGGCAGAATGGCGGTACGTTTAGCTGACCTTTACATTAGCCAAACGAAGTTGCGTCCTTGGATTTCAGTATCCGTGAGAAGTCCGCTTACGACACCAACTCCGGTTCGCTGATTTCTACGCTCAGGGTTCGCAACCTTCTTCTGAAGAAAAGTGCGATGCCGCAAGCGGCGAAGGCCGACCAGGTCAACAGGCTAATCAGAGCGGCGACGGCGGTGCGCGGCGGTTCGCGGAAAGTCAATTCAACGGTGACGGCTTCGGCCGGCAAGGCGATTAACAAACTGCCGTCATCGGCGGGGCGCACTTCGAGCGGCTTGCCCTCGCTTGTGGCCTCCCAGTACGGGTAGTAATAGGTGTGCGCCCGCGCTTCTTTTGCATTGCCCGCGCCAACTTGAAATGTGCGATGCAGGGGCTGCCACGTTCTGATGGTAAATTCCCGGTCGCGTATGTCGAGTTCACTCTGCATTGCTTGCGGGTGCGAGCTTGCCCAAATCGGTAACCAGTCAGGAAGACTGGGGGAAGCCGCGATGGTTTGCGTAAACGAATCAAAGCTGGCGCGGGGCAAGAAGGTGGCGCCTCTGATGACTTGAAAGAAGGTCAGGGAGAGAGCAATGACGAGGCAACCGGCAGCCAGAAGAACCAGCGGTCGCCCTTTACTTTTTGCCAAATCGTAAAGGTTCGGAAGACTGGCCGCGCACAGTAGAGAACAAACCACAGAGGCAACCGTAAGCCAGCGCCAGGGAAATTGCACTTCTTTGAGAAATGGCACCACCTCCCAGACCGGACGACTGACGGGTATCATCATGAGGAACGAAAGCAGGGTGATGAAGGCCAAGGGTTTGACCGGCAGAGCCAATTTTTCGTTGGCAACCAGGTGCGCAGAAGGCTTTTCAGGTTCGAGCTTTTCATTTAGCGGCAAGGCCGAATTTTCTTTTCGTGAGATGAGAGATCGTTTCAACAACAAAATAGCGGGCAAAACCGTCAACAACGTGGCCAAGGCGAGCGCGGTTGCCCACCAGGTGGTCGAGCCTTCGACCTCTTTGCCGAAAAGAAAATTATACCGATAGTCGTACCACAAATCGGGATTGACTTTATTGCCGCGCATCCAGGCCAGCTCCGCAATCATCGTCACCCAATAAAAGGCGCTTGCCGCCAGCCCCAAGGCAACGGCCAGGGTTAACTGAGCGAAGCTTTTTACGCGGCTGGTTCTGTTGATTCGGCACAGCGCATAAGCGACTAAAGCGAGTGAGCCGATCACCGTGAGCGGCAAGTGGGTAAGCAGCAGCATCGCATAGGCCAAGGCGAGCAACATCACAAAGCGCGCTTTGCCGGTTTGACACAGCAACTCGATAAAGGCGAAGGCAAAGGGCAATATGGCGCAGCCTGCGTATTCAGGCAGCATGGATGATTGATAGAGTTCGTTGACGTGATAGGGATTGATGATGAAGAGCAGCCCGGCGCAGAGCGCTAGTAACGGTTTGAGAAAAATTTGCGCCCAATAATAAACCCCCAAGCCACCCAAAATAGAAAGCAGCACAAAAACCAGTAGACTGGCGGTGTACCAATCGCCGGTGATGAGTCTGGCAAAACTCAGCAAGTAATAAAAAGCTGGCGGATAAAAGCGAAAGCTCACGTCGCCATATCCGTTGGTGGACAGACTATTCCAACCCGGATGCAATTCGCCGTTTTGCAAAGATTCGTAGAGCGAAACGGCAAGACGATAGTGATGATTGAGGTCGCCGCCTTTCGGTATGCCTTTGCATAGGGCTGGCAAAATCAGTAAACAACCTGCCGCCACGAGCAAAAGCATATTGCGCCATCTATGCATAAAGGTTTTGCGCATGAAGATTTCTTTAAGTATATCGAGTACGCGGAGGGCAAATCCTGTGAGGGATGGATTCACCGGTAATGTACGCCAAGAAACACAACGGGGGAAGAGTTTTCCTAAACCACGGTTGCGCTTACGAAGCGCGGCTAACGAGCAACTCGGCTTCGTTGATGTCTGCGCTGACGGGTTGGGGAATTCTCTTAAATAATAAGAGTAATCCACAAACCGTAAAGGCCAGCCAGGTCACCAGGCTCACCCCATTGGCCCAGGCGACGCGCGGCGGTTCGCAAAAATTCAATTCCACGGTTGCCGCTTCGTCGGGTAAAGCGATCAGCAACGCGCCGTCATCGGCCGGGCGGGTTTTCAACGGCTTGCCGTTGGCCGTCGCAATCCAATGGGGGTAATAAAAGGTTTTGGTGCGAACTTCGGTTTCCGGCCCTTCGCCGATTTGAAAACTTCGGTGCTGGGCTTGCCAGGAAGTAATCGTCACTTCTCGGCCCTGGGCTTCGATTTCGTTGGACATTTTTTGCGGACGGGTGCTCGCCCAGATTGGCAGCAAATCGCTTGAACTCGGCGTAGAAGCAATAGATTCTATTTTCGCATCAAAAACGGAATGTTGAATATAGGATGCGTTTCTGATGACCTGAGAAACCGTAAACGAGCCGGCAATGATCAGACTGCCAACGGCCAGCAAAGCCAGCGGTCGAAACCGGCTTCTGGCTACTTCCATCCAGGTCGGCAGGCTTGCGGCTGCCAGGACCGGACAGAGGATAGCGGTAATGGCCAGCCAGCGCCAGGGAAATTCAACCTGTTGAAGAAATGACAACCCATCCCAAACCGGACGACTGAGCGGAACCATCATAAAAAATGAAAAACCGGTGAGCCCAAAAACGGCGGTTATGGCCGAAGAGCGGTTGCGTCTTTGCTTGTTGCTCAGCAACGCGAAAGCCGGTAATAGGGTGAGCAAGGTTATGCCTGCCAGAATGGTGGCCCACCAACTCGTCGAACCGTCAACCGCTTTGCCCAAAAGAAAATTGTAGCGATAGTCGTACCACGGTTGCGGATTGATTTTGTTGCCCCGCATCCAGGCAAGCTCTGTGAACATGGTTACCCAATAAAACGAACTGGCGGCCAGTCCGAGCAAAACAGCCAGTGCAAGGCGGGCCAGGCTCTTCAAATAATTCCCTCTCGGGATGCGCAACAACGCATAGATGGCGAGCGCGACAGAACCGATAACCGTTAACGGAAGGTGCGTCAGAATCAAAATCGCATAAGAGGCGGCAAGCCCGATGACATCTCGCCTTTTGCCGCGCTGGCAGAGGCGCTCGATAAAGGCAAATGAAAAAGGCAAGACCGCACAACCGGCATACTCGGCTAACATAGAGGCCTGGTAAAGTTCATTAACGTGATAGGGCGTAATCAAAAATAGCAGGGCAGCGCAAAAGGCCAGCTTCTCTGAAAGAAACCCGCTTACCCAAAAATAGATCCCTAAACCGCCGACAAACATCACCACCATGAAAGCTAAAAAACTTCCGGTGTACCAATCGCCGGTCAAGGCTCTGGTCAAACACATGACGTAATAGAAGGCCGGCGGATAAAAGCGAAAACTCACATCCCCGTATCCTTCTGTTGGCAGGCTGTTCCATCCCGGATGAAATTGCTTGCTATCAATAGACTGATAAAGCCCGATGCTGGTTCGATAATGATGCTCAAAGTCATTCCCTCTGGGCACGCCTTTGATAATGACCGGTAGCATGATCAGGCCGCTGGCCGCGAACAGTATAAATAGATTGCGCCATTTACGCATGGAACCTTTTCCCTCTAC
>JBIOWC010000879.1:0-8090 GCA_044868105.1 Blastocatellia bacterium | reverse complement strand
CGGAAGAGGCGCGACGGGCGGCGCTGCGCAATTTCGGTGGGGTTGAGCGGGTGAAGGAAGAGAGCCGCGATGTGCGCGGCGTACGGTTCGTAGAAGAGTTGGGGCAGGACCTGCTCTACGGCGCGCGCATGCTTCGGAAGCAACCTGGCTTTACGCTAGCCGCTCTGCTGACGCTGGCGCTCGGCATCGGCGCCAACACGGCTATCTTCTCGGTTATCAATGTCGTGTTGCTTCGCCCGTTACCTTACGCCAGGCCCGAACGGTTAGTCTTCATCTATGACTCGGCGCCGGGATTTAACATCCCGAAGTTTGAGCTGATGGAGGCGGAATTCTTGCGCCTGAGGGATCAGGCGCGCGCCCTCGAACAAGTGTCACTATACGCCCCGGTGACATTTACCCTAACGGGCGCGGGCGAGCCCGAACGCATCACGTCGGGAAGGGCATCGGGAAACCTCTTTGAGACGCTCGGCGTGCCGGTCGAACTCGGCCGCACCTTTAAGGTTGAAGAGGAGCCCCAGGGTCGGAGCAACGTGGTAATTTTAAGCCCTGGTTTTTGGCAGCGGAAATTTGCCGCCGATCCTGCCGTCATCGGTCAAGCCCTTACCCTTGATGGGAGCAGTTATACAATCATTGGCATCCTGGCGGCGGACTTCAAGTCCCCGCCGGAGTTGCGGGCGGATCAGGCCGTCGAGTTGTGGGTGCCGGCCGGCTATAACCCGGCCGGTCCCTGTTGCAGCCATGGACTGAACGTCGTTGCCCGATTGCGTGAGGGGTGGACGCTGGAACAAGCCCAGTCTGAAATCAATGCGCTGATCTCCGGTGTAAAAGTAGATTATCCGCAAGGGTACACCAAGGACGGGTCTGATCAGACGCTCGTCAAACCCCTCCAACAGGAGTTGGTTGGTGATTTGGGTCGGGCACTATGGGTGCTACTCGCCGCCGTTTTCTTTGTCCTTCTGATTGCCTGTGCCAACGTCGCGAATCTGCTGCTCGCGCGCAGTGAGGCGCGCCAGAAGGAGATTGCCACCCGTGCGGCTTTAGGGGCCGGACGAGCCCGCATCATCCGTCAACTGTTAGCCGAAAGTCTTTTACTGGCCGTCATCGGGGGCGGAGTTGGGCTGATGCTCGCGGCGTGGGGGTTAAGGCTTCTCCCTGCGCTCGGGTCCGAAAAAATTCCCCGCCTGCAGGAGATCACGCTCGATCTTCCGGTACTCGGTTTTACGCTCCTGCTGTCGTTACTAACCAGTTTGATCTTCGGGCTGATTCCCGCTTATCAGGCAGTCAAGTTCGACCTGCAAACGGCGCTCAAAGAGGGTGGGCGCACGTCGGCGTCGCCAACCAGCCGCAGCCATCTGCGCGCCGTGCTGGTCGTGACTGAACTGGCGCTTTCGCTCGTCTTGCTCGTCGGCGCGGGGCTACTCATCAAAAGTTTCTGGCGGTTACAACAGGTTGACGCCGGGTTGAGTGCGGAGCGACTGCTGACCATGCGGCTCTTTCCTCCGGCATCAGCCTACCCCGATGACCGGAACGTAGCGGCTTTTTACGAAAATCTGCTGCAACGAGTGCGGTCACTGCCTGGGGTTAAGGATGCGGCGGTTGCCGACGGAGTTCCTCTCGGTGACCGATCCGGCGGCACGGTTATGGAGGTCGAGGGGCGGGCGGCCGAGATGACTTCACAATATTCAGCGGGGTGGCGCGTCGTCTCCCCAGACTATTTTCGCACGATGGATATCCGGCTACTGCGTGGCCGCCTTCTGGAGAACACAGATCACGAGCGGGCGACCGGGGTTGCTGTGGTGAACGAAAGCCTCGCACGGCTACACTGGCCTAATGAAAACCCGCTGGGGCGGCGTATACGGTTACTCAACCGGCCGCCGAGGGAGGCAACAACGGCGTTTTTGACAGTCGTTGGTGTGGTGGCTGACGTGAAAAATAACGGTCTGACTGATGATGTGCGGCAGGAGGTATATGTACCGCTTCGCCAGCGCGAAGCGGCAATTGATGGGATGGGGCTTGAGCGGCAGATGTCTCTGGCGGTTCGCACCACGGTCGAACCCCTGGCCCTGGTCAATGCGATACGGCAGGAGGTCGGGGCGCTTGACCCCAACATCCCCATCGCGAGCGTGCGGACGATGGACCAGATTCTGGCGACCGTCACGGTAAAGCCGCGCTTCAACATGATCCTTCTCGGTATCTTTGCCTCCGTAGCTCTTGTGATGGCGTCCGTGGGAATCTACGGCGTGTTGTCATACTCGGTCACCCGGCGCACGCACGAAATCGGCATCCGTATGGCGCTAGGAGCCGGACCAGGTGAGGTAATGAAATTGGTCGTCCGGCAGGGAATGGGGTTCGTCCTGATCGGGGTGATAATTGGGGTGGCGGTTTCGTTCGCCTTGACCCGTTTGATGGCAGGCCTGCTCTACGATGTGAGCGTGACCGATCCCGCGATATTTGCGGCCATCGCGCTACTTTTGATAGTCGTAGCATTGATCGCGTGCTACCTGCCGGCGCGGCGGGCGGCGAAAGTTGACCCGCTGGCGGCGCTGCGGTCCGAATAGATTTACCCGGCGGATTTCTCACAGCGTATTCTGCAAAACGTGGTTGAACGATAGATTGGTTATGCTTGCTCACTTATCAAACAGATTCAACCCCTCGACGAGCTTGCTCAACGGCTTTTGAAAAGTGTGGTTATCGTTCCAGTTGGAATAATCTTGGATGAGATTAGGGATGCGCCCGGACTGCACATCTTGGGCGACCAATTGCCGCTGCATAGATATAGTTGCCGAGGTTCGTACTGAGTCGAAAATCCGGTATGTTAGGCAAGTGCGCAGCATACGGAAAAGCCGTGTTATATGAGGGTGGGTATAATTCAAAGACCACACACGAGCATATGATAAACACATCCAGACATAGCCTTCCCATCTGGGGCATCTCGTCGGTGGCTTTGATCACCGTGCCCATCCTTTGCGCGGCACTTGCCACGATCATGCTAGAGGCGCTGCGGGTCGGGTACGAACCGGCCTCCATTAACACCAGACTTCCGGGGTGGACGTATGCCTCCGCGACGGTCATGAAGATCTGCCTCGTTGCTGGAGTAGTTGCGGCGGTCATTACCTTGGTGAATCTCGCGCGCCGTCGCTGGTTTCCGGTTCCCGAGCCGGCCACAATGGCGGCGTCCGATGATCGGCAGGAGCGCACGACGAACCCATCGAACCGCTCGGCAATGGCCATACCGATCTGGGGCATCCTCTCAGTGGCTCTGCCCCCGTTGGCACCGCTCATCGGCGCGCTCGCCGCGCTGATTGCCCAAGCGCTCTTGGACAAGTCGGATGAAGCGTCCGTGAGGTACTTGTCTTTCATTTCGCGCAGTGGCGTACTGGTCATGCTGGCATGGATTATGGCCAGCCTGATTTTGGGCGTCCTAGCCCTGCTCAAGCACGAACGCCCTCGTTCGCTGTCGTTGCTTGGGGTGGTGACGAGCGCCTGCCTCATCGGTCTGTTCTGGCACTTTGAGTTCTATGCGCTCGGCTTCGACCAGGATACTTGGGCACCGCGTTGAACCCTGGTTGTAACTTAATGCCGCCTAACAAGGAGCTCGACCAGCGCCTCCGAAGCAGATTTCATAACCCCATCAATCCACCGATTGTTTCGGCCCGGCGTCGCGCGCTTTGCCGCCAGTTTCAAGCGTTCAGTAGGGTGGTACCCCGAATTACTAATAAGCCAATTTAACCTTATTGCATCGCTTTTTCTCACGGTTCATCCAAAGCTTTACTAGAGGAGAAAGGCCGTGTTATTTACATCTACAGCTAAACCGAATTCAAGCACCCGTGAGTTGAGTCGGAGCGTGGTCGAAGGCTTCTTGATGTATAACATATTCTGCGCGATTGGATAGTCAAAGATGATTTCAAAACCTTTTGCACTGCTGTACGTCTTGTTGCTGCTTGCGCCGCCGTCTCCCGCGCCGCAGCCGACCTGCTTCATTAACTACGATCTCTCCTATCCCTGCATCGCCCTTTATGCGGATATCATCTTTGTAGGCCGCGTCATCTCCTTGACGGCTATCAGTCAGGATGCGCAGGGAAATATCAGCCAGACTGAGGTCGGTTCCTTGCGTGAGCACCTCTGGGGCAAAGCCGTCGTCCACGTTGAGACCCTCTTTAAGGGGAAGGTTACCGGAAAGGTGGAACTTACATTCCGTAGCGAATGTTGGGGTGACATATCGAGAGACCGGCAGTACATCTTCAATGTCAAGCAGACCGCCGAAGGACTTCAGCTTGATCGTTTGAGCGTTGCGTTAGACTCGGACACTCTTCGACAGGATGACCGTCAGTATTTTACAGAGATGCTGCGCGCCGTTATCAAAGGCGCGCCACAGCCGCGTCTGTTTGGAAGACTCTTACATTATGCTGAAGGATTTGTTCCCATCACCGGACAACCCATTTCTGACATCACGGTGATAGCCGAGAAAGACGAAGTGAAATTTGAGACTCGTACCAATGCAGATGGGAGATACGAATTCAGAGACCTGCCCAGTGGCGAGTATCAAGTCTACCCGCTATGGCCCGAATCATTACGGCCAGCCGATGACGACTACTACAATATTCGGCGCGAACGGCCCAACGAAAAGCTGTCGGTTAATAACCAAAGTCCGTGCGGTACGCGCAGAGATTTCGTAGCGTGGGATAACGGCGTCATCGCTGGGCGGGCTGAGGACGCAGACGGTAGGCCGGTTAAATTTCTAACTCAGGAGCAAGTTGCATCACTTCGTCGTCAAGGGCAAGGTGAGGACACCGATGGAAAGCTGGTGAAATGGCTCCAGGCCAGACTGCTGTGGCGTACCAATAAGGATGGAGGGCCGTCAATCTCTTCCCCCGCCGTCCAGGTCTGGAACCTCAAGCAGGAAGAGTTCGCCTTTATCAATCTGTCGCCCGGCCATTACCAGCTTGAATTCGTCGGCGGAGATCTAGGTACTGTTCGCGAATACTTGTCCTACCCAATCGACCTCGCGCCGGGTCAAAAGATGCGGGAGATTGTCGTTCGGCTTCCGCTCACAAACAACAAATAAAACGCCCTCACTTATCGAATGACAAGCGGGTTTATTCAAGGTTACGGCTGCGGCAAAGGCTAAGAAATTGTGCATCATCGAGGGTAAGTGAGTGAATCAAGGCACAAGAATTGACCAGCAATAATGCCCGCCTCGCTTATGTCCGATTTGTAGAGAGGATCTGCATTGAAGGAGAGGAGGCGCCCGGACTGTAATTTTTGGGCGGCTAATTGCTGCTGCTGCATAGATGTGGTTGCCGAGGTTCGTACTGAGTCGAAAATCCGGTATGATGCGCACGGGCGCATAAAACAAATGTAGACAGCGGAGCGCGCAAGTTAGCCTGGCCTATGCCCGCTGATTCGGGGCATGCCAGGTGATGTGAAGCGTTAACAATTTTCCATTTATGAAACAAGTCCAGGTGCAGGTTTTGGGTGGAGCTAATTTTTTGCAGGAGCATGTCTCAATGAAAAAGTTGATACTCTTTTTGGTTTTTGCTGTAGCACTCTCAAGCAGTTCTCGTGCAGCAACGGGCGTGCAAAACTCTGACCTTCAGCGCTGGGCGCAGCGGGCCCGTCGCGTCACGATCATTCGCGATGACTGGGGGATCGCGCATGTTTACGGCCAGACTGACGCCGACGCGGTCTTCGGCGCCATCTATGCCCAGGCCGAGGACGATTTCAACCGGGTCGAGACGAATTACCTCAACTCACTGGGGCGGCTTGCGGAGGCCGAAGGCGAATCCGCCCTGTGGCGGGATCTGCGCATGAAGCTTTTCATTGACCCAGAGGCATTGAAGACTCAGTACGAGGCGAGCCCGCCTTGGTTAAAGGCGCTCATGAATGCCTGGGCCGATGGCCTGAATTTCTATCTCACCAGGCATCCCCAGGTGCATCCGAGGGTGATTAAGCGCTTTGAGCCCTGGATGGCGCTCTCTTTCACTGAAGGCAGTATCGGCGGCGACATCGAGACGATTAGCCTCGAGCAGCTGGAGGCTTTCTATGGAAACAAACAGGTCGCCATCAGGTCGAAGGATGAGCCTGGGTACTTCACTGAGCCGGAACCGGGCGGCTCAAACGGCATTGCTATCTCTCCGTCAAACACGGTCGCCCATCGCGCCTTGCTGCTGATCAATCCGCACACCTCTTTCTTCTTCAGATCTGAGTTGCAGATGACGAGCGGCGAAGGGTTGAACGCTTACGGCGCGGCAACCTGGGGACAGTTCTTCATCTATCAAGGCTTCAACGAGCGCTGCGGTTGGATGCACACTTCCAGTGCCGTTGATTCTATAGATAGGTATCTCGAAACAGTCGTCAAGAAGGGCGACCACTTCTCTTACAAGTATGGCAATGAAGAGAGGCCGGTCACCACATCCATGATCAGGGTGCCATACAAGACCGACAAAGGAATGGCAGAAAAAACCTTCACCGTTTACCGCACCCATCACGGTCCAGTCATCGCCTCGGCGGATGGCAAATGGGTCAGCATCCGTCTGATGCAGGAGCCTGTGAAAGCCCTGACGCAATCCTATCTACGCACGAAGGCGAAGCATTACAAGGAATTCAGGCAGACCATGGAACTGCACACCAACTCGTCAAACAACACAATCTACGCGGATGCTGACGGCACCATCGCCTATTTTCACGGGAACTTTATTCCGAGGCGCGATCCCAAATTCGACTGGACCAGGCCGGTTGATGGCAGCAATCCGGCAACCGACTGGCACGGCCTGCTCTCGATTAACGAGTCGCCGAAATTGCTGAATCCGGCAAGCGGCTGGCTCTATAACAGCAACGACTCACCTTGGTCGGCGGCGGGCCCGAGCAGCCCGAAGAAAGCTGACTATCCGGCTTATGTCGATTCGGGCGTCGAGTCGGCGCGAGGACGGCACGCCGTCAGAGTCCTGCAAGGCAAAAAAGATTTCACCCTCGACTCGCTGATCGCAGCAGCCTATGACAGCTATCTGACCTGGTTCGAGAAGCCGATTCCCGCCCTGATCAAAGCGTGGGACCAGCGGCCTGCGTCCGATCCTCTGAAAGCGAAAACGTCCGAACAAATCGCCTTACTGCGCGCCTGGGATCTGCGGTGGTCAGCGACTTCTATTCCGACCTCGCTCGCCGTCTTCTGGGGCGATGATATTCAGCGAAGAGTGCGACAAGCGGGCCTGCCGGCCGCGGACTACATCGCCAGCGAAGCCACAGCAGAACAATTGCTACAGTCGTTATCAGCAGCATCCGACAAACTCACAGCCGACTTTGGAACTTGGAAGACGCCCTGGGGCGACATCAATCGCTTTCAGCGTCTTACTGACGATATCGTTCATCCCTTCACCGACGCTGGACCCAGCATTCCGGTGGGCTTTACTTCGGCGACGTGGGGCTCGTTGGCCTCGTTCGGGGCGCGCCCGTACAAGGGGTCAAAGAAACTTTACGGAACCAGTGGCAACAGCTTTGTGGCAGTTGTCGAGTTCGGCAAGACGGTGCGCGCTAAAGCCGTGACCGCCGGCGGAGAGAGCGGCGACCCGTCATCGCCCCACTTCAATGATCAGGCGAAACGCTACAGCACGGGCGATCTGAGGGATGTCTATTTCTACCGGTCACAGCTCAAGGCTCACACTGAGCGGGTATATCATCCGGGGAATTAGTGCGACTCAAGGAAAGCTTCAGGAATCTTTGAGGAGGGTGAGCAACGTTTTGCTATTATATTCAGGGTGCATTACCGGGTGTCATTGCGGGTCGCGTCGAAATGTCCAGAATCGAATCCCGCTGTGTGGCTCAACCTCTTCGGTTTGGATGACAAACCTTGTCTCTCATAGAAGGGCACATTCTTTGATTCAACCGTTTCAAGAAAGCAGGGAAGACCTTCCAGGTCCGCGCGCTTCAGCATTACCAATTCGAGCTTCAGTGTAACTGCCTATATAAGCGGGGTGGAATTTCAGACCAGGCGGTCGCGCAAGGCTTTGGCGACGGCTTCGGATTTGGAGTGCACTTGCAGCTTGCGGTAGATATTGCGCATGTGAAAAGAGACCGTGTGGACGCTGAGCGAGAGG
>JBIOWC010000878.1:0-28430 GCA_044868105.1 Blastocatellia bacterium | reverse complement strand
TTTGCTTCGGGTTCTTCTTGGTCGGTTCTTGCGCTTGCGCTCGATAAGTCAATGGGCTCAGGCAAAGCGCGATGACTAAAGCGACGGTGAAATATCTTTTGGCTTGCATAAGTTATAATCACTCCCTTCATTTACTCCTGGATGTGTCGCAATAATGAGTTCAAGCAGACGAGCAGCTTGCCGTCCGGCGTTTCTGTGAAGTGGGCCTGCTGGGCTTCCACCCGCTGAAAAATAACTCTCGCGCTCAGGTGAACGACGGGCGTTGCTTCGTCCACGCTCACCATCGTCGCGCGGTCGCCGCACTGCGGACAGCATTGCGGCTCGGCGTTGTCGAGTTTCCTGATCACCAGGATCTGCTCTCTCTCAACCACAATCTCGGTTGTCTTCCTTCTCTTCATTCGCCCTCTCTATTCAGCTCAACTACCCATCGTTGACAACGTCAGAGACCTTAGCCGGTAGCCGGTTCAAAAGTCCTCATAGAGTTCTCACATTTCTTCCATTTTTCTTTCACAGGGCTTCAAAGTGGCGAAAAGTTAAGTGTAGAGGTGCGTCGCGGGTGTAGGGCGGGAAACACAAGTGGTGTGATAGTGAGATTGGGGTTCACGCAAAGGCGGAAAATAAAGGGGAGAAGAGGTGAGGAGGTGAAGAGGTGAAACAACCTGTCGTCTGTAACCTCTTCACCCCTTCATCCTCTCTATAGACCAATGCGTCCGAGCAACTCGTTAAATCGTGGGTCCGAGCGCAGGGGGTCGAGATGGGCATGGACTTTCAGAAACGGCATCCAGAACTGGTGGTCTTCATAGAGTTTTGCCAACCATTCGAACGCCCGATCCTGCTCTCCAAGTTGTGCGTAGATTTCCACCATCCGGAATTGCGCCGCCTCGACGTTGTTCTTCACGTCTTGCTTGGTGAGTGCCAACATGGTTTGCCAGTATGATTTCGCGCCTGAAACCCTGGCCGGGCGAGAAAGCTCGCCCGCCGGCCGGGCGGTCTTGGTCTTGAACATCCTGAACTTTTCATCGGCGGCGAGCGCCTCTGCGTATAGGCCTTTCTGCTCGTAAGCGCGCCGGAGCTGTGAATAGACCTCGCCGTAACCCGGGTCGAGCTCGATAACCTTCTGGCAGGCGGCGATGGCCTCGTCATAGCGGCGCGCGAAAAGCAGGATCCAGCCCGAGGCGTTCTTGACCACGACCGAAACCGGGTCGAGCTCTTCGGCGCGCTTCATCTCGCGAATCGCCTCATCGTGACGACCCATCGCCGACAGGAATTCCCCATACCACTGATGTGCCGTCGCGTAATTCGGGTTGAGCTCGATGGCGCGTTTGTATTCGCGCTCCGCCCCCGCCCAATCCCAATCATAGAACCTCCGGATGTCGGCAAGCGAGGCGTGGCCCTCGGCCAACGTATCATCGATCTCGAGCGCCTTGGTCGCCGCCGCCTTGGCTTTCGCACAGGCGTCGGTTGGGGTGAGCCAATCGTAATCGGCAAGCATGGTGTAAGCGTCGGCCAAGCCAATGTAGGCCAGCGCGTAGTTCGGATCGGCTTCGATGGCCTGATCGAAGTGGTGTAGGGCTTTCTTGAAGCCCTCCTCGGATCTCTTGTTCCAGAAGTAACGGCCCTCAAGATAGAGCTGATAGGCCACGGTATTCTCGGTGTCATGTTTGGTCAGCCGCCGTCGCTCTTCGCCGGTCAGCTTGGGCGCCAAGGCTTCCGCCACCCTTTCCGATATCGAGTCCTGCACCGCGAAGATATCGCTGCACAGTTCGTCGCACTGATATGACCACAGCGAGGCGCCGTCTCGCACGCTCACCAGTTGTACGCTCAGCCTGATCCTCTCGCCGGCCCGATAGATGCTGCCCTCGAGCACCGCATCGACCCGTTGTTCGCGACCGGCGGCTATCACATCCAGGTCTCGGCCCGCGTACCTGCGTATCGCGCTGGTTGGTCGGACCGTGACCTGGCTGAGGTGGCTGAGCCGCCCGATTAAGGTGTCAGCCATTCCCAATCCCAGGTATTCGTCGTTGGCATCAGGGCCGAGCGGCTGGAAAGGCAGCACGGCGATCGATTTCGCCGCAGCCGGGATGGACGAAGCCGCCGTGCTCGAAAACCCCAGATAAGCCGCCACGCTCGAGGCGACCAACAAGCCCAGCAGGAGTAATAGGACGCGACTCGGCAAGAGGATCGGCGCGTTATCCCGAATGTTCTTCACGAGCGCTCGCGGAGCCCGGACTTCCAAGGCCCGCGCTTCCTCGTCGCCGGTGATCTCTTCTTCGGTGGATACAATTCGCAAGCGATCGCGCTTTTGCACCACCAGCGTGCCGCTCAGGTCATGACCTTCGGAAACGTTTGGCAAGAACCGGTAACCGACCTTCGGAATGGTCTCGATGTAAGGGTGGCCGTCGGCGTCCTCACCCAGCGCCTTTCGCAACAGGAAAATGTTCTGCGAGAGGCAGCGTTCCTCGACAATGGTGTCGGGCCAGATCTTATTCATCAGGTCGTCTTTGGTGACGACCCTGCCGGTATGCTCGACCAGGACGCGGAGGGTCTCAAAGACCTTCGGGGTGAGGGTGACGATTTTGCCGGCGCGCAACAACAGGCGCTGCGCCGGGTCCAGCGTGAATTGGCCAAATTGATAATAATGTCTAGATAGTGCGCTCATAAGCATCACGCGACCTTTCAACGCGGGAGCGGGCCGGGAACGGCAGCGACGCCGCTAGGCGGCGTCTCTGATTACCCCTCGCACCGCAAGCAAGGCGGCATCAGTCGCCCAACGGCTTCTTCAAAGATATGGGAAACGAATAATTTTTTTGACTCCGCATCGCTTAACCTTCTGATGCCTTCGGTAGAGTCGTGACAAGAGAAGTCATCTTCTGTTTGCTGGCGCGTTTAGAATGTCGGCTGAGGAGGTATCATCCCAGGCCCACAGAATCTGCTCTGTTGTAATCCGAATGTCAGTCTAGGGTTTGTGAATGGCAAAGTCTTCACCTGTACAAGTGGGTTTGAGGGTCACGGGGGGTGAAATAGAAAGTTTGCGGACATTTCACCCGCATGTACAGGTAGTAAGGTTCAAATCCGGTTGCGGCATCGGCTTTTGAGCGGAACTTGCAACTTCACCTGCGTGCCGGCGCTCGGTTGAACCTCCCCGTTGACCAGCATGCCGGTGATGAGCACCGGCGAAGGCGTCTGTTGCTCACCCGGTTCAGGCACCAGACGCGCAACCTCATAATACCCCGTGACCCACAGCGCGCCGTGGCGATCACGAAAACTAAGTCCACTACCCCGAGGCAAACCGTCGGCTGCCGTGTAACGTCTGATGTTCCCTGTACCCGGATTCAGACGGTCAACACTGCGAACCGTTGTGAAATAGATTCGTCCCCAGTTGTCTTCCGTTATCGAGAAAACGACATTGCTCGATAAACCCTCGGCATTCGTATATCTGATGAACGTCGGTTGCTCTGCGCCGGTCTCATCAATTCGCCCTACGCCATCCGAACTTGAAGCAATCCATAAGTGATCGCTCTGGTCTATGTGCAAATTGGTTATGAGTCCTGAGGGCAACCCCTCTGCGCTACCAAAGAGCGTGAAGCGCCCCGCTCGGTAGCGTAACAGCCCCCCGCCATAAAGTCCGATCCAGAGGTTGCCGTGAGCGTCTTCGCAAAATACGGTTGGGGGATTGAAAGATGGCACGCCGTCTTCTTCGGTGTAGTAACGAAACTTTTCGGTGGCGCGCTCCCATTTCACCAGGGCGTTTTTGGCTTGCGATGCTAAAGAGACCCAGAGATCGCCGCGCGCGTCCTCATAGATGCGAAAGATATCAAACCGGTCAGCCTCGTTTCCCATCAAGTAGTGCGCTTTCGGACGGGCACCGGCCAGGTGCTCCAAGCGCCCAAAGAGCCAGACCGACGACCGCTTTTGACTTGTTGCTAGACATCCGCGTGACCTCCTTTCATGCGGGGTACTTTCTGCGCCTTGCATTATGCACAAAGTCCGCGCGCGCGCGAAAGCACGGTGGTGGCAATTCAGAGGGGGAGAAGAGGTGAAAGGGTGACGGGGGCTTGAGTTAGTCCCGCGCCTATCAACGCCTTGAAAATTCATATCGTGGGTCGGTTTTAGTAACCCTTCGTAGAGGTGGAAGGTTTGTAGAAAAGATGCGTCGTTCGGGCCAACCCCTGACGGGGTTGAAGGTTTGTAGAAGAAGGTTGTGGTTCGGGCCAACCCCGTCGGGGGTTGATTCGGCTCATTTCATCTGCCGTAGTGAATCTAAGGCTTTCTTTGCCGGTGTATCATTCGGGTTGATTCGTAAGACTTCCTTGAACTCGGCCTCAGCTTCTCGGTAGCGCTTTTGACTGACATAGGTTAAACCCAGGTAATAGTGCGAGCCTGCGACATTGGGTGCCTTGCTGATGGCCGCCTTCAAGGCGCTGGCAGCTTCCGCGTATTTAGATGATAGATAGAGTATGCGGCCGAGATTTTCATAGCTTAACGGGTTGGCGGGCTCGAGCTGCACGGCTTGTCGATATTGCTCTTCGGCTTTCACAAGCTTATTTTGCAGTACCAATACCTCTCCCAGGTCGGTGCGCCATTCCGCTTTCGCGGGCTCTAATTTTACGGCCTTATAAAAGGCTTTTTCAGCCTCTTTATATTTTTTTTGCTCCTTCAAGATCGCGCCCAGCATATTGTGCAATTTCGGATTATTCGGCTCCGTCTTTATGGCTTTGCGATACTCGCCCTCGGACTCGGCGAATTTATCTTCGAGATATAAACTCGCGCCTGAGCGATAGGGTGCTGCTTTGGTGACGCCAGCGGTCGCGCTTCGCGCGATCTCGCTTCGCGTGGGTTCGCTACGAGTGGATTCGCTATGAGCGGGTTCGCTACGAGCGGTCTCGCTGCGACGGACGAAGATGAAATCGCCGCCTTCATCGCCGACCTCGCGGATTTCGCCGTACTGCGGCACCTGGGCGTTCGGGCTATTATTGATTACCGCTTTGCGCATACTGCTGAACAGGCTCTCGGCCGACAGGTAGACCTCGCGGTTCTCTTTCAGACGTTTTATGAAGTAAGCGACGAAGACACTCTTATCCGGCACCTCGGCCATCGCGCCGCTGGTCATGGCATTCCGGCTCGGCAATTTGTAAAGCTCTTGGATGGTACGGGGGCTCTGTTCAAAAGCGGCGCGGGTTTTGAAGATGCCGCCACTGAAACAGGCATCGGCCACCAGTAAGGTGTGTTTGGTACGAATACCGCTGATGTAATCACGCAAGGTGCTGTTGGAGAGCCACTCGGCGCGGTCGTCTCGTCGAGCATCGCTTGGAAACCAGAAGCCTTGATTGATGCGAGTATCCCAGAAGCCATGGCCGGCATAAAAGATCAGTAAATTATCCTGCTCGGTCAGCTTCTGACTCAACTCGTCCAGGGCGCGAATGATGGTGGCGCGGTCAGGATTGCGTAAGAAGTTTACGTTGGCTGGTTCGAAGGTGTAGGACGAAGTGATGAGTTGCAGAACCCGCTCGGCGTCTTGCAGGGGATAGTCTAAATTTTTGATGCCGGAATTGTCGGCAAAATTGCTAACGGCAATGAGTAGGGCAAAGTAGCGCCCGGGGCGGGATTCAATTTTAGAAGTTTCCGCAATCCGAATGCGGCGCTTGGCTTGTGCCTGGATAGAAGGGGAGATGGTGACGAGGAGAATAATCCCAAGGTTAATCTGTAAAACTAGCGCGATGGTTTTCAAGAAACCCGCCTTCATAAATCATTCTCCTTTCCAAACACACTGATGAATTGCGACGACATCTTACTTTTTTCGCCGCTGTCGTGTAACTGCCCAGGTGGGTAGGGGGAGAAGAGGTAAAGAGGAGAAAGGATCTCCCTTTCATTAGACCAGCCGGTCGCGGAGGGCTTTCGCCACGGCTTCGGATTTGGAGTGGACTTGCAGCTTTTCGTAGACGTTCTTGAGGTGAAATTTGACCGTGTTGATGCTGATCGAAAGCTCGGCGGCGGCTGTCTTATAGTTGTGCCCTTCGATGAGCAATTTCAGCAACTCGGTCTCTTGCTGCGTGAGGTTATGGCTCGCCCTTTCGGGCGGGCGGAACTCGCGAAACAGGGTGACGACGCGGCGCGCCACTTCCGGTGACATCGGCGCGCCGCCCTGCAACACTTCTTTCAAACAGTCGAGCAGGCGCGCTGGCGGCGTGTTCTTCAGCAAGTAGCCGTTGGCGCCGGCGCAGAGCGCGTTAAAGATCTCGCCTTCGTGATCATAAACCGTGAGCGCGACGATGGGGAGGTCAGGGAATCGCTTTTTGAGTATGCGGATGCCTTCTGTGCCGCTCATTCCCGGCAGTCCGATGTCTGTAAGAATGACGTCCGGGAGCCCTCCGCTTAAGGTGCGGAGCGCGTCTTCCATGGTGCGAAAGTTGCCCGTGCAGCGGAAGCCCGCCGTACCGTTGATGAGCATGGCGAGCCCTTCGCGCACCTCGCGCTGGTCTTCGATGATCGCCACTTTAATGGGCGCCTCTGGCCGCCGCGCCGGATTTGAACTTTGGAATTCGTTCTGCACTCGACCTCTTATGATTCTTTAGTCGAGGCGGAGTTTATAACAGAACCCCCGGCGTGTCACCTACACAAACGGGTAGGTGCACTTTGGGGGGCGGTTAATAGTTTGAATTGATGAGCAGCCTGGAGACCCCTGCGGGCGGCCAACCCTTTAGCGGTCTCGGCGGCATTTTGACGGCGTCGCGTTTCTGATTACACGCGCATCCATAGGATTGATCTGCACGATTTGGGGGGCGCGAATCGGGGGTCAGTTGGTCTTGGCGAAGGCCGCGGGGCGTTGGTTGATCGGCGCCCTTAAAATGATAGTTGTGCCAAGCTCTGCGCTTGAACCGATGTCCAGTTTCCCGTGCAGGCTTTCGGCACGTCGCCGCATACTCACGAGCCCGTTCCCCTCGCCGGTCTGCGCGGCGTCAAAGCCCTTCCCGTCGTCGCTCACGCGCAACACCAGCGCCGCCCCGACGACCTTCAATTCGATCTCTACTTTCGAGCACCCCGAATGACGGACGGCGTTGTTAACGGTCTCTTTGAAGATTAGAAAGACGTCGCGCCGCACATCCGGACCGAGCTTCAAGTCGAGGTCATGTGCGGGCGGGTGAAAGCTGAATTCGATATTGCGGCTGGTGAAGATGTCGGTCGCAAACCCCCGCATGCGCCGCAACAGTTCGCGCAGCGTGTCGCGCTTCGGGTTGATCGCCCAGACGATGTCGCCCATCGAGTCGAGCGATTCGCGCGAGATGCGCGCCACCGATGAAAGCGGCCCGCCGTCGCTCACTTCGCGACTGAGTTGTTGCTGCGCCACTTCGCTGAGGATCGCAATTTTAGTGAGGTTCGAGCCGATGTCATCATGCAGGTCTGAGGCGATGCGGGTACGCACCCGCTCGATCTCCAGGAAGCGTGCGACGCGATAACCATAAAGCGTATAAGCTACCAGTGCGATGAGCGCCGCAACCAGCGCCATAAACCAGCCGCGCCGCCAGACGGGCGCCAGGACCGTGAAGGCGACCGATGCGGTTGTCGAGCTGAAGATGCCTTCGGCGTTTCTGGCGCGCACAAAGAAGCGATAAGCGCCGGGCGCGAGGTTGGCGTAATTGATCGAGCGTTGGGTGGTGAGCGGCTGCCAATTCCCGTCCGCGCCTTCCAACCTGTATTGATATTGCAGCGTCTCGCCGGCGCCGAACGCCAGCCCGGTGAACTCGATCTGAATATGGTTCTGGCTCGGCTCCAACTCGAGCCCGCGAATTTCGGTCTCGCCCAAATCGGCGATCGGTTGCGCGATGCCGGTGACGCGCAACCCGGTGATGAGCACCGGCGGCGCGACGTGTTGCTCATCCGGCTCAGGCACCAGGCGGGCGATTTCGTTAAACCCGGTGAACCATAACGCACCGTGGCGATCACGAAAACTGATACCCCCTCCCTTGGGCATTCCGTCGGCCACCGTATAGCGCTTCAGGTTTCCGGTAACCGGATTGAGCCGATCAACGCCCCGCGAGGTTGTGAAATAAAATCGTCCCCAGTTGTCTTCCGTTATTGAGGCAACGACATTGCTCGACAAGCCATCGGCAATCGTATATTTGACGAACTCGGGACGCGTTTGACTGGTGTCGTCAATCCGCGCCGCGCCATCCGAGATGGTAGCGATCCACAGGCGCTGGTTGCGATCCAAATAGAGATGCGTGATGGAGCCTGAAGGCAAACCGTCTTTGTCGCTAAAGCGCGTGAATTGTCCGCCCCGGTAGCGCAGCAGCCCACCGCCGTAAAAGCCGATCCAGAGGTTGCCGTGAGCGTCTTCGCAAAATGCGGTCGGCGGGTCGAGAGGCGGTACGCCGTCTTCTTCGGTGTAGTAATGAAACGTCTCGGTGGCGCGCTCCCATTTCACCAGGGCGTTTTTCGCCTTTGAGGCCAGCGAGACCCAGATGTCACCGTGCGAGTCCTCGAATAGGCGAAAGATGTCGAACTCGTCACGGTCGCCGGCGAGCCGATAGTGGGCTTTCGGGCGCGCCTGCGCCAGTTGCTCGATCCGCGCGACCTTGGCAAAGCGCATCAGGCCTTTAGCGGTGGGAACCCACCACTCGCCGGCGCGATCTTGAAAGGTGACCTGATGGGTTCCCCAAAACCGACTGTATTCGAGAGCCTTGGGGACGTTGAAGCGGGTTGAAATCAGTCGGCCGTCTCGGAAGCAATTGACGACCATGCCTTTTTGCGCAATCGTACATAGCTCACCGGCCTGATTCTCGAATATCGACTGCGAGCCAGTCGCTTCGCCAAATGCGGTAAAGCCATTGCGGACGATCTTCAGAGCGCCGTCCACGCTCGCCAACCAGAAGTTGCCTTCGCTGTCTTCCGCCAGGTGGGCGAGAGACTCGCTGGTTAACCCCTGGGCTTTTCCATAGCGCCGAAACGTTTGGCCGTCGTATTCAAACAGCCCGCCGCCGAGCGATGTCGTGTGATCCGGCATGGTGACGATCCACAGATGCCCATCGGAGGATTGATGTAAGTCTGCAACCGTGCCGATGACTGCTCCAGCGGCGGTTTTGTATTGATTGAGCAGGCCTTTGCTCTTGCCAACCTGCAACACCGCGTCTTCAAGCGGCAACCGTTTCGGGTCGAGTTCAAACAGCCCGGCATACATACTACCAACCCAGAGCTTCCCATTGGTGTCTTCGAGGAGCGAAATAATTCGACCCGGATCGCCGCCGCCGGCAAACGAGTAGCGCACCAACTGTCCGTCGGGGTCGCGTCGCCAGAGCTGATTTTCTACGTCTACCCACAACGCGCCTTGGCGGTCGGCGACGAGCGCATAGATTTCCTTGGCCTCTGGCAGGGCGGCGATAAAGCGGTCCTGAGTTTGATCAAAATAGAATAATCCCAGATCGGTGCCGACCCAGATGCGACCCTCACGGTCTTCGCACAAACGGTTGGCCAGGTTTGATGCCGAATTGTATCCGAGCGTATAGACTTTGAAGCGCGACGCAGCAGGATTGGCCGGGCGCTCTTGCGGGTTGAAACGGCAAACCCCGCCGCCGTTGGTCGCCACCCAAAAGGTCCCGTCGCGGGCTTCAACCAGGTCATTGACAAAGGGGTGAGGCAGCCCGTGCTCTTTGCCGTAGGTGGTGAACTGATAGCCATCGAATTTGCTGAGGCCATCGTGCGTGCCGAACCACAAAAAACCATGCGAGTCGCGCCTGACGCAATTGACAAAATCTACTGGCAAGCCATCAACCGTCGTGTAGGATTTCACCGGCAGGCGTTCGGCGGTGACGGCCTGCGACAGGGCAATGAGCAGAACAACCGCCCAAAACAGGAGACCAACGATAACTTTTGCTTTGTTGCTGCGCATCGACGCGACCTCGTCTTCTTCCGGGGATCTCTTCTGTGCCTTGCATTATGCACAAAGTCCGCGCGCGAGTGAAAGCGCGTTGGTGGCAATTTAGAAAGGGAGAATGGGTGAAGGGGTAAGAATAAGAATGAAAGATGAACAATGGTAAAAGTCTATCTGTTCATCGTTCAGCCTTTCTCCCCTTCTCCCCTTCATCGGTTATCGGGTTGGGGATAGGGCAACGACGCTTCCGTATCTTCTATGCGGGAAGCTTTGATTGACCAGACGACGGCCGCAAGGATCACCAGGGTGCCGACCAGGCGAATGGCGCCGGCGATTTTCGCGGTCTGTTTGAGCATGCCGAGTTGTCCGAGCAGATAGTTCCAATCGTGAATGGCGTCTTCGCCGCCCACGAGCGGCAGTTGCAAAGCAAGCGAATCGCCGGCGTAGATGGCGACATATAAAATGCTCTCGCCGACCCAGAATAAGACCAGCGCGGCCGAGAAATATTTTTTGTTCCAGACAAAATAGCCGACGAATAGGGCCGGCAGGATGATTTGAAAGAGTGAGCCGCCGGCGATCATCAGCCATTCGCCGAAGGGCCGAAAAACCACATGTCCGGCTTCGTGTATGAGCAGGTTTACGCCGTCAATGAAATGCCACTCGAGCGACCAGGCGCACCAGAGAAAGTAAAGGCTGGCAAGCCCCGCGATTATTAATTTGAAGGGATTCTTTGGCATCCGCTTTCGTCCTCCATGCTGGTTGAAAAAACAACCTCAGATTAACCGCCAAGCGGTGAGAACGAAAGACTATTTCCAGGCTGCGACACCGGCTTGAAGATGCCCTCGATAACTTAATACCCTTCGATAACTTAATACAAAGATGGACGGGAAGATCCCCCGAGCAGTGAAGTGTCCATTGTGGTGATGGTATGTGTGCCTTCGCGCCCTCCCCAGGCGAACATGAAATAGATCATCGGGAATCCTCCGGCTCGCAAAGTCAGCCCCGCCCCATAACTGTGAACCAGGTGCTTGAATTCCAGATCGCTGCGCCTGAGCGCAACCCTTCCGGTTTCCGCCCGGAAGGTGATGCCAAGCGGACCATAAAGCGAGTGCTCAATATGGCCTTGCAACAGCAGCAGGTTGGGGGCGCGAAAGCGATAGTCCTGATAACTGGCAAGCGACGATTTGCCATTGATGTCTGAACCGCCCAAGGTCGGTTGAAAATAGAAGGGCACGACGTTCCCCCCAGAGGTAAAGGATTCCGAGAGCAGCAGTCGGAGCCCGATGCTGCCTTCGCGATCCCGCGTAATTGACGGGCAATCGTGGTCTGTAGAGGTTGCACTGGTCGAACAGTCGTCCGGCCCATTGTGGTCACGCGGCAAATAGGTCCGGGTCTTTTTATAAAGCGGGATTTGATGCGCCAAATCAATAGTCAGTCGCTGGAACGAAAACCGCGAATCACCGACGGCAACAAATTGCTGGTAGGTCAGCGAGTAATTGAGTTTAAGAAAGTCAGAAAAGAGCGCGGGTCGTAGCCGCACCCCTTCGCCGAATTGGGCGAACGCCGGTTGATGACTTAGGCCGGGCGCGGTTGCTTCCGTATGAACCTGCTCAATAGACGGGCTTGAGCTTTTATGGTTGCCACGTATATCAACGAATCGCCCGTTGGCTTCGGCTTGGAGCGCCAGGTTCAGCGGCTTGAATACCGGATAGATGACATTTCCTCCCACCACAGTCTCGCGCATGCCAAAGAAGGTCTGGTCGGCGCGCGCCGTATCCGGCCCCAGTCCAAAATAGGAAATCTTCTTCAGCGAAGTTGCCTGTGCATAGACGTGAAAGACCGGCTGTGGGCGAACCGTGGTCGTACCGGGGGCTATCTTGGTAAGCACTGCTTTGCCGTAAACCCCGGCGCGCCAGGAGCCATTGCTCGAGACCACCGCATCGGCATTAAAGTTCAAGCGCCAGTTTTCGTTTGGTGTCCAGTGGGTCACAAAGGCCGGGCCCAGGCCAAAGCCGTTTTGCGGCGCGATACTGCCGACGGCAATGTGTAGCGGATGTCCGGTGAAGAGAACTTCGCCGCAACCGACAAATGATTTGAGATTGAATTTCGCGCAATTCGATTTAAATGATTCGCCTTCGCGCCGAAATTCGGCGTGCAGTTGACTCTCTTGAGCCTGAATAGGCCCTGCCAGGACGATGAGACAGACAAGAAATAAAAACGGTTGTCGTCGCATGGTGTCTCCTTTGATTGACTCAGCCTGCCTGAGCGGATTGCGATTATCCCTTAGACGAAGGCGTTGGTTTTTTACTGGCGCGCTTGGATGAAGATGCCGGTTTTTTGCCGGCGCGTTTGGTTGCCGCCTTGGGCTGTACGGGGGCCTCTTGCGGGTGCAGAAAGGCGATGTACTTCTTGATGAAGAAACCGGCCTGCTCTTCTGTTCTTATGGCCCGCCGTTCCTCATCAATTGCGCGCCTCACGACCGCCGCCACATGCTCCACTTGAGTCCACAAGAGTTCTGAGACCGGTCGGTACTTGTTGTAGGCATCGGCCGGTGGTTTCGGAATTTTGATGACATTGCTTGATTTTGCCATACCAGGTAGGCCTCCTATTTAAACACCAGGCAATCGTTATCTGGTCGCAGTTGATCTGAAAGCAGATCGAGAAACGTGCTTGCCGCTTTTTCCCGCGGCGAGCGGTTATCGTCATTGAGGTTAAAGGCCCGCATCACGGTAGCCGGAATGGAGGCGTGCTCAAAGACGCGTCCATTGGTCTTATCTTCAGGACCGGCGACCACCGTGCCTTTCGGAATCCAGGGCGATATGGCGATGGCCGGCACGCGCACGCCCAGCCGGTCGAAGGCAAACGGCACACCCGTTCCAGTCGCTTCCGCTGAAGCGACAAAGCCATCCGGGGTGCAAGCGGGCGGCGGCACATGGTCATAAATGCCGCCGTGCTCGTCGTAGGTAATGAGCAGCAGCGTACTTTTCCAAAGATTGGGGTTTTTACGAATCGCATTGTAGATGGAAGCGATGAAGGCTTCGCCAGCCAGAACGTGATGATCCGGATGTTGGTCAGAGGCGAGTAATACGCCGCCGCTCTCATCTTCATGATCGGTATAATTCGGCTCGACGAAGCAGTAATCCGGCAAACGGTTTTTCTTGCAGTCCGTAAGAAAGTCTTCGTAAAGCCCGAACAATTTCGGTTGGTTTTTCAAGAGGTTGACCACCTCAAGCGATGAGCTTTGTTGATCAAAATAATAGAGCTTCGCCGTGCGCTTGGCCTTCAGCAGGCGCTCGTAGATGCTCAGGTAAGGCACATTCAAATAAAACAGATTCATGCCGACCTGCCCGAACGAGGTGCCATAGTGAGCAAAAGCGCGGTTGCAAAGCGTCGGTCCCGGAATCGAAGAGAACCAGCCGTTGAAGAGTGCATAATTGCGCGCCAGCCCCGTCAGTATCGGCAACTTCTCAGGCGGGAAGTAATACATGATCTTCTTTGAATGCTCGACGTCGCGGCGTTGTTGGAAATAGCTCTGCACGAAACCCTGCATGGTCGGCACGCCAACCGGTTCGCCCTTGCCAAACAATTGCACATTGACACCGGGGAAATGGTGATCCGGGTCGGGGTCAAGTTGGCTCTGGTACTTGGCAAGCGGCTCAACCTTGACCGCTTTCCCCTGGCTATCAGGATTCGTTTCATTCCCGGTCAATCCATTGATCCGCGAATCCTGGGCTTTCAAGGCTCCCAGCATGTGATCAAATGACCGGTTCTCCATCATCAGAACGACAATGTGTTTCAGATTATCTAGGCCTTTAGACATACTGACTCCTCATCTTATTCTCGCCCCTGCTTTCACGTTTTATCGTTAGGTTATGGATTACCTTAAGAACCACAATGAGCCTGAGTAGGCGGTCTCATTCAGGTAAGACAGGGCGCCCGACTTCAGGCAACATGCAACCGGTGAGGAAGGTTCTGCAAATCGTTCAGGTCAGTGAAAGTGGTATTAATCTAGCCAAATACTTGAAAGGCTTCTCTCATAGGCAATCCAATAATTTTATGAAATCCGCATGAGCGCCTTCCGCTATTCATAGACGGAAAATAGAGAGGAAAGAATGCATTTTTTTAAAATATTTTAGCGCGCCTTCATCTCGATAAGCAGAAGATGGAATTTTTCTGCGCTGAAAAGGCGATCAAACTGCACCAACCGAAGTGGCCGGCAAGGGTGGGGAAGGGCCGCCAGGACGAATGAAAAAAGGGGCGGACTGAGCCGCCCCCGATTAAAATCTCGATTCAAGATAATAAGGCAACATGCTTCGCCAGGTGGGCCAATCGTGCGGCATATCATAACCCCATAAATCCAATTCGTGGGGAATGCCTTTGGCGTGCAGAATACCGGAAAACCGGCGCGAGGCCTCCGGGTTTTCATAATTGCCTTGACCGGTGACGATATGAATATTGTGCTTATGCCGCAACGCCGTTAATTCATAACCGCCTTCGGGCAGATTCGCGACATATTCAACCGGGTTATTGAAATAAACATTATCGTCGTGATAATCGCCGTCGTAATAACCGCGAATATCGAATGAGCCGCTCATGGCAATCATGCCGGCGAATAAATCCGGGCGACGAAAGAGTTGATTGGCGGCGTGATAGGCGCCCAGACTGGCGCCCGTCGTGATAATGCCGTGACGACCATTGCAACTGTTCCAGATGAAGGGCACCACTTCATTGGTGAGGTAATTGTTGTACTGCGCCTGTCGCAAGGCTTTTTGCCGGGTGGACAACTGGCGATTGAGCCAGCTCTCCCGATTAATGCTGTTAATAGAAAATACTTTGACTTTGCCCGATTCAATGTGATGTTTGATAACGTCAATAACATAAAACCGTTCGTATTCAAGATAATCAGCCGCTGCGGTCGGAAACATGAGCAACGGAAATCCGTAATAACCATAAGTGACAACCTCCATCTCTTTGCCGAGACTCGGGCTGTACCATTTATCAATGACTCTTTGCATGAAATCAGTCCTTTCAATATTAAGTTTTCAATTACTGCAAAAAATAAGAGCGTGTAAGCTAACTTTATCTCTCAGGATTATCAAGAGCCGAGGTGAGAATCGCAAAGATATAGATGGTTAAGGAGCGGGCTGCATAAAAATTTCGGTCTGGGAATATCAACGCCTTCAAGATGCTAAGGTTTTTCAAGAAGGAAATAACGACAGACCCGGCAACATATAAAAGCGAACAGGAATCTTGAGATTCCTGCCCGCTCTACGGTCAATTATTTTATTAATTTAGTCTCCGTGCTGGTGCATCAATTCATTCATTTTATCTTGATACCCTTGGTTATAACCTTGAACAAAGGCTTCACGGAAAGTAATGCTGTCGGTACTGACACCTTGCACCCTTCAAGTTTTATAACTTGCCATTGCACGTCGGTATCGCGGCAACGTCACATTGCAAAACCCGCCCTAAGAAATTTTGAAGTCGAAATTTTGATGACGGAGTGCGAAGGTGAAGAGGTGAGCCGACGTCCCGCGTGGTTTCCCGTTGTGCGAGTAACGGCACGGGGCCGGTGGACAGTTAGCGGCTTGGCTCACCTCTTCATCCGGGGTTTGAGGATTTACTGTTTGCGGACTTTATTGAAATGCACGACCTTGCGGTCTTTTGTCGTGTGTTCTAACTGAAAGCTGGCGTCCTCATTGGTCTGTCTTTCGGCAACGCGATAAACGCCGTCTTTCTCAATTGCTGAAGCCTGCCCGCTCGATTGCGAAAGAAAGGCTTCGGCATCCGCAGCCTGGACCGTTCGCTTATCCGATTTACCGGCGCTGATGGCTTCAAGCGCATACGATTTCAGGAGCTTTTCTTGATAGGCTTGAAAGAGCATGGGGCTTGCAAAAACGTCCGCCGATACGACTTTGCCATTGACGGCGACCACAGCGCCGACGATGTTTTTCGCGCCGAGCTTGGCTTTCAATTCGCGTTCATAATCGCCGAGCCTGGCGGTCACTTGTTTATCCGAAAAAACACTGTTGAGCGTTCCCGTAGAGGTTGAAATGCGATTTTGCGAGACTTTGTCGGCGACCTCTTCCCAGACCGCGCCTTGACTCTTTTCGGCTTGGGCGCGCGAACGAACTTTGGGCGCAGCCATATAGCCGCTGGCGGTTCCAAAGCCCATAGCGCCATCGCTGGATTCGCCTCTGCGGCTTTGCCAGCGGCCATGTTCGACGCAAAAAACATCAATCGGGACGGACGTATTGGTTGATGAAACGATGCAATCGTGCCCGACAATGCGGTCTTGTTTGCCGCCCAGAATAATTTCACCGGCAATCAGCACCAGGGTTTTGCCGGAACTATTGGTGACTAACACGCGATTGACTTCGGCGCTGTCGCCATCCTCGCCATCGGCGCGTTGTTGCGCCGCCAGGTGACGTTGGGCGGACGGTCTGATGCGATTAGGAGCGCGACCCCCGCCCATCTCTCTGACTTTTACTTTGCCGGATTTGAGACCTTGGTCGAGCGTGATGAACTCTTCCGTGCTGGTTACCTCTTTTGAGATGACCGGAAAGAGGGTGAGGTTTTCGTAAGCAATGGCTTGCCCCAGTTGCCAGCCGTTGTGTAGCGATTGTTGCGCGGCGGGTTCATCCGCAGGTGGCCAACTTGCCGCTTTGACCTTCGTCCGACTGGCAAGTAGCGTTGAGAAACTGACCAGCAAAACTGCTAGAAACAATACGCCCAGGAAGAGGAGCGAATTATTTTTCATAGGGTTCTCCTTTACGGGTTAAATTCGCACGGGAAGAAGCAATGATGTTTTGAACGCTGCATCAGGGTCTTCATTGCAGGTTCATCTTGGCGCTCTGGCTCTCTTAAACTCGAACCCGGCAAATTAGTTCCACCAATCCGAAGTTTTTTAACAGTGGCTTAGAGTCGAATACGATCGCAGAGGTTGGTTACCGGCGAGGCGAAAATTTGCGGGAATAAAAAAACTACGCTGAGAGCTAAATCAAAATCTCTCAGCGTAGCCTTCATCAATCGGTATTGAAAATTATTGGCAAGCGGTTAAGCAGGCGGCGCCAGCATAACGCGTGCGAATCACATTGCCGGGCTGCGGTCCGAAGCCGAGATTGAAATTAATCCCGACGCTTTGCAAATGGCAATAGCTCATTATCGTTCCGCCGCCTGACGGAATCGGCGGTCGCGGGCAGCCGCCTTCGGTGGTATTACATCCGTCAATCGCCGTGTTGTTGCCATTCCACACGCAGGCGTGGGTGTGCCGCGAACCCATCAAATGCCCCATCTCGTGGGTGAAGACTTCGACGGACCAGGAGTAGGTCGGCACATTGCTGAAGGAATTTTCAATCATGCTGAAGCATTCGCTTTGTCGCTTGTCGGCGTTGCAGAAACCGCTGAAACCGGCGGCGATGCCGCCCCCGCCTCTGAGCGCCACCAGATGTCCGAGGTCGCCATTGAAGGTCGTTCGCGTGGCTTGGAATTTGGATAGCAATTGACTGGAATTTCGCGCATTTTTGTAAGGGCTTCTCTGCGTCCAGACTAAAATTTGCGAAATCGATACCGGGATGCTTTCGTTTGCATAAAGCGTTGCCGATTGATTGAACAGGGAAGTGAGGTAGCTGGCCGTGTTGGCTCCCTTGCTCTGAAAGACATCAAAATCGGCTTCAATATAGATGCGGACGCAAGTGGCGGCCGCGGCTGCGGTCGTGCTTCTCAAGGCCGAGAGTTCGGCATCGGAATACCCTTGGCCGTCATCTTTGGTTTCGCAGGTCGGTTTGTTTTCAACCAGCAAATCTTTGTCGTTATACAACACGTGTTTGGTTGAGTTCTTGAGTTTGCCAAGAACGAGATTGCCCTCGTCGGTGGCGATGACCCCGGAGATTTCGTCGCCGATGATGCTGATGGCGGCAAGGGAATTTTTCTGCCCTTTAACGACGCCGCGAAAATGCGCCCCGAGTTCGACGGCCATCGGCTTGCCTGTGCGACTGTTGATGACTGCAAAATCGGGAGTGAACAGATTAACCTTTTGAAGTTCAAGGTCAATCCGGCCTCTTTGCATATCCGGCAAGGAAAGCGTCAAGGTGTCCTCTTCGGTGCGGGCAAATTCCTGGGCCGCGCCAAAATTGAAATCGAGAATGGTACCGTTTCTGAGTTCACGAGCCAGCCCGTGGTCAGCGAAAATTGATGTCCCTTCTCTTTGGAACAACTCAACTTCGCGAAAGGTTTTTCCGGCACGTTTTGCCGCTTCGATGCGTTGTTCGACGGGGTTGAAGTTATCTGCATCTACTTTACGAAAACGCTCGGCCTGAGGCGCAGCGGTCGTCCCAATAGTTAGAAGCAGCGCCATACATAAAACCATCAGAATGGCACAGCCTCGCCAGAAATTAAGCTTTGATAATTTCATTGATGAAAATCCTCCTTAGCGCGGTTTTTTAGATTAGGTCGTAGCCAGTGCTTTCGCTAAAAGCCATAGAAAAATGGCGAAATGCTACTGGAAAACAGGAACCGGGTCAGTTTCCTGAAAAAGATATATTGAACTGTGTGAGGCTTTGCTTGTGCCGATTTAACGAAGCGGGCGGCACTTCCAGTAATACTGCGAAAAACCTTCGGCATCATATAGCTTGCGGAAGGTCATTTCAACGTCCTGCTCAATTTTTACGTCGGCAGGATTACGGTCGGTCATCATCAAAAAGGCGCGACCGCCGCCTTCGAAATCCACCACCGTCATCACCGAGGGCGGGTCGGCATCGGCATTCAAAAAATCAATCGTGTAAGTAAACACTCGGGCGCGCTTGTCGGCAAGCCGCAGGCTCTCGAAATTATCTTTCGTCTGACAGGCAATGCACAGCCGTTGACGCGGGTATTGCACCTTGGCGCAATGCAGACAGCGATACCCGTAAAACCGATAAATGTCATCCCGGTCGCGCCACACTTGCGTGGCTGAAGCCGAGGGCGCCTGCCGCCGCGCCGCCTCCGTATCAATCAACTCGCGGAATTTGGCATAGCGTTCATAAGAATCCAAATGCCCTTTCGCTGCCAGATGCCCTTTGACGCCGCGCCGGCGCACCGCTTGGGCGTTTTTAATTTCATCGGTCACGGTAAAGATCAAGGCGTCGCAACCCGAACCGTAACCGACGACCAGGAGTTTTTCTCCGGGTTTGGCCGATTCCAAAACCGAAGCCAAAACCAGCAACGGCATCGCCGTGCCGCTGTTGCCGACCGATGAAAAGAGATGGTCGGGAATCTGCTCGGCGGTAAGTCCCAGGGCTTTGGCGACTCCGGCAAGCGCGCCGCCATCCGGCGCGTAGAATATGGCTTTTGAGATTTCGGATGGCGGTATCGCCTGGCGCTCGAATAACTCTTTGACGGCGCTTGTCACAATGCGCTGATAGCCCTGAGTAATCGCGAAGCGTTCTTCCCAACCGGAAACAAAATCGGCTTGTGGTCGGCGCCAGGTGTCGGTGATTTCATCAACGGTTGAATGTGCGGCGATCAGTTCGGCAATGACCTTATCATTGCCGACTTCAATGGCCGCCGCCGCATCGCCGAAGAGTCTTTCGTTTGCCGATTTCGGTGCCGCTAGCCGGGTGTCAGCGGCGGTGACCAGGACGCGCGCCGCCGACTCTGCTTTAACGGAATCTATTGCCGCAAGGATTGCCGAGGTGCCGGCTCTTAAGGAATTGGCGCAATCGGCGGTGCGAACATCGTGACGCAAATCGGTGACGGTGGCAATCATCGCCGAAATCTGCTTTTCGCTGTAAGGCGCAGTTGTCGAAGCGAAAAGCAGCCCGTCCAGATCGCGCCCGTCACGCGCCGTAAGACAATCACGCGCCGCTTCGACCGCTAAAGTAATGGAATCTTCATCCACATTGGCAACGGCGCGTTCGGCGTCGCCAGCGCGCCCTCCCCAGGCCGCAGCGATGGTTTGATGTGATAAACGATAAAAAGGAATGTATGCGCCAAAAGATGTGATGCCTGTCATAGCCTCTCCGCCGCCGTTTATACAAGAGCCGCTTTCGGCGCGTCAAGCAGCGCCAGAACTGGGCGAAGCCTGAAGAAGACCGGGGCTTGAGTAATGAACTAAAGTAGAGGTGCTGCAAGGCGAGCCCGCGGAGCGGGCGATAGCCTAAAGCCCAGGGTTGCACCCTGGGGGTGAAGAGCGCAAAGTTGCGAGCCCGCGGAGCGGGCGATAGATTAGGCGCTATCGCCCGCTCCGCGGGCTCGGCCACCTGTGGGGCGATAGTCCACGGGCTAACACCCGTGGCTTTAGGCTCTCACCCGCTACGCGGGTTCCATAAGAACACCGCTACTTTAGGTCACTACTTTAGGTCACTAACGGGGCTTGAGACTATTCGGTTGTTGGCCTATCGTAAGTAGTGCTAATTTTACGCTCCCCCATTTCACAAGACAGAGGCAACCCATGAAGAATTTTTCACGACGCACAGCAATGAAAACCATCTTAGCCGGCAGTGCCGCCTTGACGCTATCAGGTGACACCCATGGCGATTCAATCAACCCGGTTGAACAACAATCGGCGGCGCCACCGGCCAAGGCCTTTCGCGGCGCTCATCAACCGAAAGCTTTGCCCTTTGACCCGGCAAAGCTCAAAGGTATATCGGAAAAACTCATACGCTCGCATTGGGAAAATAATTACAGCGGCGCGGTCAAAGCTCTGAATGCCGTTGAACAGCGGTTGGACGCCATGCTCAAGGACAAAGACCTGCCGCCTTATCTCTACGGTGATGTCAAACGCGAAGAGTTGATTCGCACAGGTTCGGTGGTTTTGCACGAGCAGTATTTTGGTAACCTCGGCGGCGATGGCAAAACCGGAGACCAAATCCTGGAGCTCATCAAAAAGCACTTCGGCAGTTTCGAAACCTGGGAAGGTGAATTTAGAAAAACCGCCAATGCGTTAGCCGGCGGTTCCGGTTGGGCAATGCTCTCTTACAATCTCTACACCGGCGAACTCCATAATTATTGGGCCTGGGATCATATGCATAACGCGCCAATGGGCCGACCCTTGCTGGTGCTGGATATGTACGAGCACGCCTATCAGATGGATTATGGCGCCGCCGCCGCTAAATATGTGGATGCGTTTATGCTCAACGTGAATTGGGAAGAGGTCAATCGTCGCGCCGAAGCCGCAATGAAAATCAATCTGGCTTAGTTAGGACAACTGAATGACCCAAAAGACCGCCCCCTTGCTTACGCGACGCCAACGACTGGCCGAGTATCTCGGGTTGGAGCGCAATGTTGGCGCCGCTTCGGCGGCGGTCTTGCTGCTTGGATTGGGCGAAGAGTTATGGAAGAAATATCTGCCCAAGTATCTTGAAACGCTTGGCGCAAACCCTTTCACCATTGGGATGTTCGGCACCGCGAAAGATTTTTTCGATGCCGTCTATCAATATCCGGGCGGTTGGCTTGCCGACCATTTGGGGCGCCGCAAGGCCTTCCTTATCTTCATTGCCCTGGCCTGCGTGGGCTACATCATTTATCTACTGAGCCCCAGCTGGCCCTTGGTCTTTCTCGGATTGGCTTTTGCGATGGCCTGGAGCAGCATGGCAAGCCCGGCGGTCTTTGCCGTCATCGGGGATGCGTTACCCAAAAACCGCCGCGCCATGGGCTTTACCTTACAATCGTTTTTAAAACGTGTGCCGATGGCCATCGCCCCCTTAATCGGCGGCCTGTTGATTGCCAGAGCCGGGGTTCTCGCGGGCGTGCGAATCGGGCTTGTGCTAACGCTTGGACTGGCGCTCATCACCGTACTCTTTACGCTGCGTATCAATATTCCTGTGCTGGCAGGCGAAGCGACAAATATCAAAGGCGTGTGGCGCTCTTTTCACTTTGCCCTCAAACGATTGCTGATTTCCGACATCATCATTCGCACCTGCGAGGGGCTCGCCGATGTCTTGATTGTTCTCTATGTGACGAATATTTCCGGTATCAGTCTTGCCGAATATGGTGTACTGGTGTTTGTGCAGATGCTCACCTCCATGCTGGTTTATATTCCGGCGGGGAAGATTGCCGACCGCACCGGGCGCAAGCCGTTTGTCATTGTAACCTTTCTGTGTTTTGCGCTCTTTCCCCTGAGCATCATCCTGGCGAAAAATTATGCCTTTTTGGTCATCGCCTTTATCATCGGCGGACTCCGGGAAATTGGCGAGCCGTCACGCAAAGCCCTGATCGTTGATTTTGCCGCGCCCCATCTGCGCGCCCGCAGCGTCGGGTTATATTACCTGGTGCGCGGTTTAACCATCACGCCGGCGGCGGCCATCGGCGGTTTGCTGTGGAAGGTGACGCCGCAAACGCCGTTTCTCTTGGCTGGCGCGATTGGCCTGCTTGGCGTTCTGGTGTTTGCGGCAACCGTCGAAGAGCAGTACGCAAGTTGACCTAGCTGCTCCCCCGCTTGAAGCTTAAAAATTAAACGGCGTTTTTCCCTTAATCTAAATGCGCCACGCAACTCTGGTTGGTAGCGCTTAAGCGCTGCCACCTTGAAGCATTGTCGGGATTTCAACCAATCAGGCTGGCGGATTTCAGCTTATAGTTGAGTTGGCGTACAGTTTGCAGTAATAACTTGAGACACCCGGTTAAACCCCTTTTCATCCAGACAAAAATATTTGCCTTGCGAATACACTGATTTACCCAGGGTAATAGCTCAAACCTGCATTAAAGGCACAGCGGTTGCCTATATTAAAGGTGTGTCCGGGAAGGTGCACAGAACCAGAAGCGGTATTTAACAAAGTTGCCGCCGAAGCAAATGAGGTTCGATAACATAAATGCCCTCTCGGCGTAGAGATTTAACTAAGGAGGTTATTATCATGAAGACATTGAAAAGTGCAGCAATGGCGGCAATGTTCATCATGGTTGCCGCAACCGTAATCAGCGTTTCTGCTCAAGGGCCCCTTCATAAACAGGTAATTTTCACAATTAATGCGCCATTTGAACTCCATAAGAGCGGCGCCATTTTACCGGCCGGCAAATATGTTTTGTATCAGGTATCACAAAATGATTTAAATTTGTTTGCCTTGTATAAAGAGAATTTGTCCCATTCACCGCTGGCAATGGTTCGCACAGCCCGTATTGAATATCAAGCGAACGATTACCCGGATGAAACTCAGATGCTTTTAAGAACCGATGAAATGGCAAATGAAAATGTGCCGGTCATCAACGGTTGGACCATTCCTGGTATGGACGGCTGGGAAATCATCGCGACGGTGCCGGACCGCAATCGTATAGAAAAATATTCGATTGCCTCGGTCAATCGTAAGCCAAGAAATGTAGAGATTATGGTGGAGACGGTAAATTTCTAACTTATGCGATAGAAGCGCTGACTGAACCTCAAAGGTGAGGTTCACAGAAAGAGTCTGCCGGGTTGAAAAACCCGGCAGACTCTTCTTTTTTTAATCATCAAGCGCTCTTAGTAGATTTAAATTTCTATTTAAACTAAAGCTAATCTTTTTATTCAACCAACTTTTACACGGCTGGCCAAAGCCATCAATTGCGCTATCAGAAAGAAGCAGATTTCATTCATATCGCAAGGCAATCATGGGGTCTACTTTTGTCGCGCGTCGAGCCGGCAGATAACTGGCTAACAAAGCAATGCCGGCCAGCAACAAGGAGATCAAAACAAAGGTCAAACGATCCGTCGCGCTGATGCCAAAGAGCAAACTTTCCATCACCCGTGTTAAGGCGAAAGCGCCGCCAAGCCCGATGACAATACCGATTGAAACCAAGAGCAACGACTGGCGGATGACCAGTTGTAAGATGTTATGGCGGGCGGCTCCGAGCGCCATCCGGATGCCGATTTCATGGGCGCGCTGGTTGACCCAATAGGTCATCAGTCCATAAATACCGAGGCCGGCCAAAATCAAGGCGCAAGCCGCAAAGACGCCAAGCGCCAGCATGGAAAACCGGCGGCGCGCCAGCGAATCATATAAGCGCTGTTCCATGGTGTTGACATCGTAAACCGGCAATTCCGCATCCAGCTCGCGAATCTCTTTAATAACGGCGGCCGTCAAGGGAAGCGGGTCAGCCGTTGTGCGGGCAATTAAATAGCGGCTGCCCACGGGGATTTGCCCCAGCGGATAATAGACGCCAAATGGCGGTTCGCTCTCCGGCTTATACTCTTTTTTATTTCGGATAACGCCGACGACGGTTCGCCAAGGGGGCCGCCCGCCGCGTTGCAAACGTTTGCCAAGCGGATTTTCACCGGGCCAGAAACGCTCAACAAATTGATCATCAACCAGAGCGACTTCGGCGGCGCCTTTTTGATCGCGCTCATCAAAAAATCGCCCTTCTACCAGTTCAATCCCCATCACGCTGAAGTAATCGTGACCGACGAAACTGGAATTCGAGATGATTAAATCTTCGCCCGGCCTGGGCACAAACCCTTCAATCGTCGTCGGTTCCCAACCGACCGCATTATTGCTGAGCGGCAAAAGGTAAGAAGTGCCGGCGGCTTCAATCCCGGGCAAGGCTTTTACGCGGTCCTGAAGCTGTTGATAAAAAGCCGTAACGGCTTCGGGCGTTGCATAGCGCGTCGCCGGAAGCGACAGGCGCAGCGACAATACATTGCGAGTGTTGAATCCGGGGCTGGCGCTGGCGATCCGTTGATAGCTGCGAATTAACAGACCGGCGCCAATAAGCAGCATCAGCGACAAAGCGACTTCAGCGACCACCAGGAGATTGCGCAGCCGATGATGCCCGCTTCCCGAAGGACTGCGCCCGCCTTCTTTGAGCGCTTCATTTAAATCCACCTTTGAACTGCGCAGCGCCGGAGCCAGGCCGAAGAGGATGCCGGTCACCAGCGAAATCAAAAACGTGAAGGCCAGGGCCCGACCCTCTATGCCGATTTCAGCGAGGCGCGGCAGGTTGGCGGTTCCAAAAATACGCAGCGCCTGAACCCCCATAAGGGCAATCACCAATCCTAAGCCGCCGCCGAGCAGTGAAAGCAGCACGCTTTCCGTCAGCAGTTGACGAATGATGCGCCAGCGGCTGGCGCCCACGCTCAGGCGAATCGCCATCTCCTTTTGTCTGACGGTGGCGCGCGACAGCAAAAGATTGGCGACATTGGCGCAGGCAATCAGCAGCACAAACCCGACCGCGCCGAAGAGCACATAGAGCGCCAGTCGAATATTGCCAACCACCTGGGTGAGCAAGGGAACGACGCTTAAGGTGAGTCCGCCATTGGCCGGGTAATTGGCTGGATATTGCTGCTTCATCTTTTGGGCCAGCCCGTCCATATCCCCCTGCGCCTGAGTAATCGAAACCCCCGGTTTGAGCCTGGCAAAGAGGTTGTAATCTTCGTGTCCGCGATCGGCGCGGTCGGCTTCCGCCAACGGCATGGTCAGCAACACATCGGCTTTTTGAATGCCGTTAACCGTCGGCATGACCTCTTTATTCAAAGAAAATTCTTCGCTCATCACGCCAACAATAGTCAGCGGTTTGTCATTGAGTATCAGGGTTTTTCCAATGACCTCCGCATCAGAACCGAAGCGGCGTTGCCAAAATCCGTGACTTAATATCACGGTCAGCGGTTTACCTTTTTCATCTTCTTCCGGTAGAAAAACTCGGCCAAGCCTGGGCTTTGCGTCGAGGAGCGAAAAGAGCGATGAAGAGACGCGCGCGCCTTCGATGTGTTCAGGTTCGCCTTGTCCTGTAAAGTTGAAGCTGCCGCCTAGGGTCGCGGCGACTTCGGTAAAGACCTGATTTTCGATTTTGATGTCAAGGTATTGACCGGGCGAGAACCAGTCTTGCTCGATGTTCAGTCCGGGCGAGCGATTCCATAAAATGACCAATTGGTCCGCCTCTTTATAAGGCAGCGGGCGCAACAGCACCGCATTAATGACGCTAAAAATGGCGCTGTTTGCGCCAATGCCGATGGCAAGAGAAAGAATGGCGACCGCCGTAAACGAAGGGGTTTTCAATAAAGCGCGAATGCCGAAACGTAAGTCGTGCCAGATGGTTTCCAAAAGTTACCTCGTCGGGGTTTGGTGAAAATGTTCGGCTGAGTCGGACCATGAAACGATGTTGAATAAGACCAATCGGCGATTAGCATAACATTGAAAACGAGTTGAATAAAAGTGGTGAAAGCAGTTGCGCGGGTTTGCCAACCACCAGTTGAACAGCGTAATAGTTTGCCAAACAAATTTCCTGATGAATGGCTTTGGAATTGGCCTGCACGCTGGCTCGAAACCATCGCTCATCTCATGGCAAGCCGTGTTCATCAGGTTTACCTGGTTGCAACAGACGCGCCTTTCGTTGTCGCGTCTGTTGCAACTTCTTGAAGTAACCGACAATCGCTTGAAATAAGCAAACAGTTTACGCTTGAATCCATTTACTGGCGGAGGCTTCACCCTTACTTCAATTTGGTGAGGTCAAATTCGTCGGCAAACCACGATTCGTTTATTAAACCCATTTTCCCGAAGTACGATCACCACCGGAACCTCTCCGGGATTACACGGCGGAGGATGATCTTCGGTAGCCGTCAAGGTTTCTGCCGGGTGAATACTGATCTCTTCTCCCGACCAATTATGTTTGTCAAAAACCGCTAATAAATCTTTAACAAATGCATCGGTATTCCTTTTTCTTTTTGCCATTATTTTTCTCCTTTGTTGCGACAAGTTTTACACACGACTTCAATCGTTACGATTTTAGGAATTTGGGGAACGTCCTTGGGTTCTTGTTTGGGGTCTTGCTTGGTAAACACGCTGAGGTCAACTTTTCCGGCCTTTCCGGTAATTTTCGTGGTCAGGCGCACTTTTAATTTTTTAAGAGGCTCATTACCGTCCGGGGCTTTGAAAGGGATGATATCCAGCCCTTCACCATCGGCTATAACCCGGTCAACGAGAGCGGCATTATCAACCGGTATTTCAATAATCACTCGGTCATTCAAGCCGACTTCGATGGGCTTAGGCGCAGCCGTTTCGCTAGGCGCACTTTTTATCACGTCCAAATTCAGCACATCGTTGTTGGGAGCAATGAGGGTGATTTTGTCGGGGATATCAACTGGCGGTTTCAGATTTGAGAGGTCAACGGATACGGCATTAAAGGCGAGCTTTTGTGATACCGTTTTGTCTCCTACACACTGCTCGCTGTTTAATTCATAAAGTTTTCCTCCCGCAAATAGCTTCCAGCAATAGGTTGTCGCCTTTCCTCTGGGGTCCTTAAATCCATAAAATGTCCGTGAATAGATGAGAATCCCCTGTTTGCTAAAACGCGAGACCTCAAAATCCTTCTCCGGATAGGTGACTAGCCAGGTGAAGGTGAAGGTATCAGGAAGAAACGGGTAAAAAAGCTTCAACATCGTGCCATTGGCATTCAGGTATGAATCCGGCACATCGCATTGAATCACCAAAATATGTTTGCGCGAATCCGGGTCTATTGTTTCAGCAAATTCATATGGAAAAGGTACCACCTTGCCGTTGGCGGTGATGATTGGCGAGGGTGGTTCGGAAAGGTTATAAGTGCGCATTAAATATTCCTTGCTCAGCAATTTCGGTTTACTCGGATCTTCTTGGTCCGAAAAGGTAAAGATGACGTGCGAAAATCCTGAACGGGATAAAGACATCTCTGCGCCAATCAATTCGGGTTTACCTGGATTATTACGGGTCTCTTTTGCAATCAAAGGAATACTGGAACCATACCGTCCAATAATTGTTACAGCGCCACTGGCCAAGGCATCGCTTGTTGTAGTCAGATCGAAGGCCTGATTGGATTTCAGAATCAACCCGTCGGCCGGAGTTGAATAAATTTTGTCACCCATTGCCACTTTCGTTTCGCTGAAGAAATTTTCTCCGGTGGCCGAAATGATGATGGATTTTGCACCTATTGATCGCCAACTTACACTATTCACCTTGGGGAGTAACCCGGTCTCATACCGGGTGGTCGGCTTCACTTCAATCGCTTTATAGACCGCTTTTTTTTCATAGCGATTCTTATTAAAAATTTCCGGCTTTGACAGATTCAATGACAGCGCATACCGAACTTTTGTTGCTCGGTTGGCATCCTTCGCGTCAAAAGAAGTTTTAGTATCGTGATCGTACTTCTTCCAGTAGGTGCGAACGGAAGCATTTAAAAACTCACATTGCGCATCTGCTTCTGAAACCTGCTTATCATTTTTCGGAAGCGCGACAATCGCAAAAAGTTGGCGCAGTCCCGGTGATACGGAACGTCGCCCCAGAACCGGGCGAAACATCCAACCCAGGATAATCTGGTTAGAGTTTCCATTGTTCATTCGCTGATAGGCGATGGTGTCAGCATCTCGGTAAAGATAAAACGTCTGTCCTCGCCGTTGTTCGCTATAGCCGACGTGAATCATCTTGGCGATGGCCGCGCCGCCAAAGGCATTAGATTTGGTGCTGAGCGCCGCCGCGTTATAGGTTTTCTCTTCCGGCATCATCGAAACTAACGACAGCCCGTCCGAGTTTTCAGATACCCGATCTTCTCCATTTGCTTTCGCCAGATTAAGCGTAACCTCGACAACCGCGACCGCATCTTCAGCCGTGCGGGGCGGGTCAACCGTAACATTGAAACCCAGGACCGCCTGTCGTCGCGG
>JBIOWC010000877.1:0-9855 GCA_044868105.1 Blastocatellia bacterium | reverse complement strand
CAATAAAACCGGACTTTCTGCCTACCTCAAAACGAGCCAGTCCTTCATGAAAATCCCAAACAAACCAGTCGACACGAGATTTGATAACCCGCTTTCCGCGCTTATCAATGAACCCCGGGTTATTATCAATCTCGACCTTGGCCATTCCGTCAGAAAACTCATACGCTTCATCAAATTGAGGCTGAATAACCTCTCGCCCTGTCTTATCTATGTAGCCCCATTTAGACTGGATTTGTATGGCCGCCAGTCCTTCCGAAAACTCAGAAGCCGAATCAAACTTTGGATGAATGACCATCAATCCTGTCTTATCTATGTAGCCCCATTGCCCTCCTAAAATTTGAACGGGCGCCAAACCTTCACTAAAACCGCCGCCGTTTTCAAATAATTGTCTGACAATAAACTGACCATTTTTATCTATATAACCTATTTGACTAGGTCGGGTATTTTCATTTTCGACAGGAAGGTAACCACTGTTATCTCTGTGCTGTGCTTGTACAGCTGCATAGAAAAAACAGCTGAAAGTCGTCACGAAGAGAATTTTTTTAGGTAAAGACTGCATCACAAAATATTCATTTCACGCGGCGAAGATGTTCGTGTTGTGGTCTTCGCGGTTGTTCTTCGGTTGTCGGCGCATCCCAATCCGTCATTCCCGATTCTTCGGGCGCCGCTTCAAGGGTCACTAAATTATCCCCCTCAGTCACCAGAACATCTTCGTAGGCAGAACGAAACTCATCACTGATGCTGAGGTTATCAAGCAGATTGCCGACCAGGTCGGAAATCCCCGCGACGTTGGTAAAGGAATAGACTTCGTCCTGAATCAAACTCAATGAATTTTTGACCACATGAATTCGCGCTTCGAGGAGTCGCACTAACTCGTCGAGCTTTTGAATGCGGCCCAGGCGTTTTTTGAGAATGCTCAGATTTTGCGACAACGCCTGGCGCACGGCGGGCGAGTGCTCGCGCTCGACGGCTTTTTCGGCTTTGCCAATTTCGTTCGTGAGCATGGTTTCCAGATTGCGATAATTGCGCGTCGAAAGCAGATGATGGGCGCGCAGCATCTTGGCGTATTCGATGCGAAAAGCGAAAAGCCGTTCAATGACCCCCGAAATCATCACCTTATTGCCGGCATCGCCCAATTCGTTCGAGCGTTTTTCAATCTCTTCGCACAGACTGCGCACGGAGTTAAAATCTTGCTGATAGTTGGCCGGCAAGGCCATAACGATACTTTTTTCGCTATCTTCGCTTTCGAGTTTCTGGTCTTTGTTCTTGCGCGCCCGAATGAGGCGTTGCACACGGGGATTTTGAGCAATGAAGATGGCGCCGATTTCGCCGGCCACCAGAAACGGCAAAAACCCCCAGAAGTTTATGACCAGCATCAGAAAAGCCATGATGCCAATGAAGGCAAGATTGATCTCGCTCTTCAATACTTCCTTAACATAATTAATCTCTTCTTCAACCATAGCTTCTCTTGCTTAGTTTGCCTCGTGGGTCAGGAATATCATCAGGAAATCCTGCTCATCCGTGACATAGAGTTCGTGGCAAATGACATTGCTGAGGTTGGCGCTGGCGGCAGCCATGGCCTGTTCTAAGGCGGAAAAATCGCCGCTCGCCGCATCAACTTTGCCAAGCGATACCGAGTGCAATTTGATTGGATAAGCGTCTTCGTCATCCCGATAGCCGAGCGTGATAATCAGCCGTTTTGCCGATTCGAGATATTCAACGCCGATGCTTTTGGCAGCGATTTTGTTTTCAGCGGCAAACGCGGCAACCGTATCGGCAAGACCACCAATCGTTTTATCAGGTTGCAGAGCTCCGGCAAAGACTTTGAATTTACTGTGTACCTGGCTGGCGATTTGACTCATAAAATCTCCTCTTCCGGTTGAAAATTATAATTTTGGAAACTCGACCATTTTAATCTCTTTGCGAATTTCCGCAAAGCGCGGCAAATCTTCGATGTCCGGTTGATAAGCCACGCCTTCGGCAACTAAATCATACTCTTTCATTACTCGCGAACCGGCAATAGGTTTGCCCTCGGAATCCCGCTCGCGTCCGAGCAAGTAGATATGGTCGGAAATAATCAATGCCGAAGTGACATCGTGCGTGATGATGATAAAGGTGTTGAGCGTGTGTTCATGGGCGATGCGATTAATAAGATTAATGACGTTATTGATATTGACCGGGTCAAGCCCCGAAAACGGTTCATCGAGAATGATGAAATAGCGTTGCCGCATGAGTTGTTGCAAGATGGCAACGCGCTGACGCTGCCCACCGGAAAGTTGCACGGGCCAGGCCAGCCCCTGCTTCACTAAATCGAATTCATCCAGATACCGCGCTGCTTTCTCTTGCGCCGCTGCTTTGTTCATCCCGGTTCGCATGGCTGGCGTCACCAGATTGTCCAACACATTGAGGTCTTCAAAGAGCGGGTAGCGTTGAAAGACCACGCCGACATCGCCGACTTTTACGGCACGCATGCCGCTGCCGTTGGTAATCCTCACACACCCGGAAGTCGGTTCATCGAGTCCGGCAATTAACCGCAGTGCCGTGGTTTTGCCGGCGCCTGACGGCCCCAATAGGCTAACGATTTGCGGCTTATCTTTAATATTATGGATGGTCAGCGAAAGATTTTTAAGGGCAATGAACGTGGTGCCGTCATTCATCGGAAACTCTTTGCTGACGTTTTCCAAGCTCAGCAAGGGTTCAAGTATGGTCGCCCCACCTTTGAGCGGACCGTCAATGCAATGCCCGTCTTCGACTTCCTTGAGGGGCGTTTCAGATGGCGCTTTTTTTTCGGCGCTTTGGTCGGTGGTTTTTTCGTCTGCCATTAAGCCCTCTCCGCTATGACGCTGTAGGGGAAGAGCACCCGCTTAATCAATTTGAATAAGCCGTCTTCGAGAATCGCAATCACCCCGATGATGATGAGATAAGCATAAACTTCGGCCAATTGATTGGTCGCATTATAAGCGAAAATCTGCGCCCCGATGCCGCCTTCGGTGCGGTTGTAAGTTTCAATTGCGGTAATCATCACCCAACCCATCGCCGCATTCTGCGCCACCATATCAATCATCTGCGGCAAGGTCGGACGCACGATGACGCTATAGAAAGTCTGCCAGTCGTTATAGCCCAAAACCCGCGCCAGTTCATATTTGAGTTTCGGAATCGCTTCGATAACGGCCGTCATGCTGGTGACTAAAAAGAACGACATGCCGGCCGTCAACATGGCGACTTTCATGGGCCAGCCAATGGCAAAGAGCGTCAGGAAAACCAGCTTGAATCCGATGATGGGAATGTAGCGCAACCATTGCACGATTTTATTGAAGGGTTGCAACACCGGCAGCACACTCATATAAGAAATAACTAAGGAGATGATTGCCGAATAGAGCAAGCCGACAACGTTCAGTTTAAGCGTCGTGTAAACATTGGGGACGAGGTTGCCGCTGCCTTCGATGTTAAACATTTTGCCGAAGGCCTGGAAAACCTCGAAAGGATTGGGCAGCGATTTAATCGGATTGACGAACCAGACCAATAAAAAAAGCGCCAGCCAGATAATCATCAAACTCGACCGCGCAAAGGCTCCGAGTTGTCCATACACTTTAATCGCTTCGCTGAAAGAACCTGTACCTTGGGTTTTGCTCATGGACTTTGCTTGAACGAATTATGCTTTTGCGGCACAGAGACACAGCACAATCAAGTTGCGGCTGTGCCCCTGTGGTTTGAGAAGTTATTTCAAAATAATCACCACGCGACGATTGGCGGCGCGCTCGGGTTCATCTTTATTGGTATTGCCGGGCAATGGACGATATGGACCGTAACCTTCAATTGCCTCTTTGCGATTGTCATTGATGTTAATTCCCGAAGTGTCTGAGGATTTTAACCATTGCCAGACGGCTTCGGCGCGGGCTTTCGATAACGCCAGATTGGTATTGGTATCGCCGACATTATCGGTGTGCCCTTCGATGATAACTTTGGTATCCGTGGCGCGAATCAACAGGCTGCGAATCTCTTGCAGACTTGCTGCTTCAGAAGGTTTGATTTTCGCCGAACCGCTATCAAAGCGGATTTGATAATTCGCTTTGACGACCGTGCCGGTGTTTTGTCCTTGCTCAAAGCTCGCCGTATAGACGCCCGTGGTGCTTCTTTCATCCGTGATGTCGCGGATAAAACTGAGGTCAATAACCTGGTCAACCGGCGCGTAACTTTCCAACCAATCCGGCTTCAATTTTTTGACGCGCTTGGCGTGGTCGGTGTAGGTGACGCCGAAGATGCTATCGGCAATACCTTTGCCGCTATCCATGCCGAACAGGTGGCGCACTTCGGCAATGTTGTTGACGCGAGAACCGCCAAGCGACACGCCGTTTTCAACGATGGGTGAGAAATAACGATTCCAAAAATCGCCGCCTTTGCCTTCCATGTTGAAGACCACAGCATTTAAGACGGCAACGCGATTTTTGAAATATTCGGGATCGTTTTTAATCTTTTCGTTTGACCGCGCAATGCAACGCAGTAAGGTTTTGACATACTCGCGGTGTTGATTGAGCCAGTCGGCATTGCCGAAAAGAATATTCGGCATCATATAACTGTATTCTCGGGTCGAGACAATCTTTTGCAATTTTTCATTCTTCCCTTTAAAGGTCACGGAGGGCCGCCCTTTGGCCGCCATCACATCGCCCGGTGTCCAGGTGGCGACGGCGTTGATTTCGTAAGCTTCGGTCTTGCCCGTCGCTTTGTTGCGTAAATTGACCTTGGCGTTTTGGGTGAATTTGGTGGCCGCTTCGATGTGGTCGGTGGCGTTGACAAAGTTGACGGCCTCCGGGTCATAGATCTGTTCGTCGGCATTGACCGGAATTTGATTGTCCGCAGCCCAGTTAACCGTGACGTTCCAATCGCAATAGGGTACGGCGGTAACCACCAGAGCGCCGCGCGCCAGTTGCGGGTCGCTCTTCCAGGATTCGGGGCCCATCAAACAATCCTCGCCATACGAATAGCCCCCCGACCAGACGACTTTCGCCTTGTTGCCGCGCAATAATTTATTGGCGCCATTAATATCAACGGCCGATTGGTCGCCGGTCGTCGTAACAAATTGCATCTGTCCCGTAGCCAGCGCCTGCACCTGTTTTGAAGTATCATTTTCGACGATGAGTTCCGTGTTGGTGATGCCGGCCTGACAGAGACAACTGTCGGGGTGGTCACCGCTTTTGCCGGGACCGCCGACGGCGTCAATCAAGCCGCTGACGGTTTGCCAGGTCCAGATGCCGATTTTGACGGGCGGGTTGTCACTGGTGCGGGTCGGCGGCGACACCGAAGAAGGCGGCAGATTGCCGACATCAATTTTACTGAGGTCAACCGGTTTATCTAACAACTCGCCGACCGCGCCGTTCTTATTTTGATTCGTATTGGAATTGAGTTTATCGAGAATGCCTAGCTGTTTGAGTCCGACATAAACCAGACCGCCCATCAATGCTAAAATCAAAATGATGGCTCCGGGTCCTAATTGAACACGACCAACTCTCATAGTCTTCTCCTGATGTCAAAAAGTTGTAGTAAAACATTACGGCTACTATGCACCGCCAAAAGAACCTGCGTTAAATCTTTAACGAGGGCGCGTGGGTGAAACTTTGAAGCCGCCATTATATGCTGCGTATGGTCTGCTGTAAACAAACTCATCAAGGCGGGTGTAGTCGGTTGCAGAAAATCTGGTGCCTGTTCATAAGCGCCGCGCCTTGACGAGAAGAGGGAAATTATTCATGACAGGCAAACGGCAATTAGATGTGGCCATAACAAAAAAGCTCTGCCCAAAGGGTCAAAGCTTTTTTGGGCGACCGACAAGCGTTCATCTTCAATTCATAATCTCGATGACCTGAGCTTCGCCGCTCAGTTTTTTGTCACTCGACGGCTTGAAATAGATGGTCGCAGGAATCTTATTGGCGCCGCAAACAAACTGCACATCATAAAACCCTTTGCGGCTAAACATGGGTATATGGTCATAATTGGCAACGAAAAATTTCGCTATCCGGTCACCGGCTTTTAAGGTCATGACCATCGAATTGTCTTTGCATTCGATGAGGGTAATGACGCCGCTCAGTTTTTCCGATTGCGCAATTATCTCTTGCACGCGCGTTGAAAGCAGCAGCTTTTGCTTGGGCGCTTCTTCATAAACCCGGCCTCCTGATGAAGCTTCTTTGATGGGCGGCGGGCTGGCGCCTTCTTTTGCCCGCGCCATAAATTTTTCCTGCTCATCAATCACGTTGATTAAATGCTCTGCCGATTTTTTTCTTGGCGCGTCATCGGAAACCAGCAGCGGTTCCAGCGTCTTTTTGGCCCCGGCAAAATCGAGCGCCTGCATTTGCATCTGCGCCAGGTTGTAGCGAAAGTCTGCCTGCTGGGGTTCGAGTTGCAGTGCCGTGCGCATCTCCTGCACGCCGAGATTCATCCGGGTGTCATCTCTCATATAGAGATGGGCAAGCAAGGCATGAGAATAGGCGTAAGTCGGCATCAGGTTGATAGAGGTTTTCAAGGCTTCAACAACCGTCCTGTAAGCTTCGGATTGGGCTTCGCGGGTGGTTCCGGTTAGCGCTTCGTTATAGAGTTCCTGCGCGTAATAAAAATGCGCCAAATAATTTTTCGAGCCGCGTTCGACCGCTTGTTTGAAACAATTTTTCGCTTCCTGGTAGTTGTTCCTGCGGATGGCCGCAAATCCTAGACCTTCGTAGGGCGCGGCAAAGCTGGCGTCCAGCGCAATGGCCTGCTTGAAATACTCTTCCCCCTCATCAACGCGGCGCGTTCTGAGCAACAGATTGCCGAGATAATACTGAATCTCGGCATCCGTGAGCAGCCGCGAGCGAATATCTTTTTCGCCTTCGACGCTTTCGAGCGCCAGGTTGATGACCGTATAGGCGTTTCTGCCGACATATTCGCGCAAACTCTTTTCAGTCGTTGCCATATCGGTTTTGAAAGATTGCGTGAACGCCTGCTCAGGATTTGCGCCTTCATTAATCGCTTGCACATATTGGTTCATTTGCGCTTGTCGAGCCAGCCGGTCGCCAAACATCAGGTAATGCGTCAGCGCCCAGGACTGCGCATAAAAAACCCCTTGCTTGTCGCGTTCGTTATAAATCGGCGAATCGGTGGTGACCGTGAATAAATCTTTAAGCGGAATCATCTTCTGCTCGCGTAAATAAAAGACGTGGTTGGAAATTGGTGCGCCGAGCATCACGAGATTCTTTCTCACGACAAAGGTCGAATAAAGTTCGGCGATGCCTTCGGTCAACCAGGTGGGCCAACGGCGCGGCGTTCGACTGGTCAAATAATGAACATATTCATGAAAAATTACTTTCAATGGATACTCTTCACTTCGGGCATCGCTGTTTAAGGCGATGATGTCTTCATCAGGCGTGCGCTGGAAATAACCCGAAACATTCGTCGGCTTTCCATTGTAAAGCGGCTTGAAAGGTTTGAAGGCGCTGTCGCTTTTGAAAACCACCACGGTAATCGGCGCTGTGTTTTGCGCTTTAAAAATTTTTGAAAAAGCAAAGCGGAACTGTTCAAGTTTTAATAACAGCTCGCGGGTTTCGCCTTCTTCGGCATTGCTGATGACATTGAAATTTTTGCTTTGCAGATTGAGCCATTTATCTTTGGCTTCAACCTGAAGAGAAAGAGAGAGAACAATAAATACCAGTAGCCCGAAGGCAAGGCGATAGATTTTCATACTGCTCCTATAATAATTGATGGATGAATCCAGTTGTTAAGAACTACTTCTTATAATGTCAGGTATGATACACAAAGGAAGGCCGGCCGCAAAAGTTTTCAATAATGAATTTCTTGCGGCCGGCGAAGGTGAACTTAATCTTTTAACGGCGCGACTGCTTCACGACGATCAATCAAATGGTAAATTGCGATGGCGACCAAAGCGGCGAAAATGATGCCGGCCAAATCCCATTGCAGGTCGCTGGCGGTGTCTTGCGTGGTGTGAATGCGTACGAAATCGCCCCAGAATAATTCATCCCATAGCTCAAGAATTTCGTAATAAGAGCAAAGGCTGAAGGTGATAGTCACGGAAAGAAATCCCACCATATCGGCGGGCAGACGAAATCCCATTCGTCGCGTCGTGGTGCGAAAGACCCACATCACCGGAACTAAAGAACACGCCGAGCCCGCGAAGTGCGTCAGTTCGTCGTACCACGAATAGGTGTTGTAGAGATTGAATAAGTTGCCGATAACATCCAGCCCAATGGCGAGCGCCATGCTCAGGATAATGACGACCGGCGGTTTGGCTTTATAGCGAAAGCGAAAGAAACAATAAAACAGCGCTAAAATAATCGCCGTGTAACTGGCATTGTAATACCAGTCTCGATAAGGGAGCCTGATTAATAACCAGGACTTAATTGCAAAGCCGATCAGGCTGAAGGCTAAAAACTCATATTGCTTAATGGGAGACTGAGTTTCAGCCTCCGGTTCACTATTTAGCGTGAGGGTTGCGTCCGACATTTTTGCCATCCTTACCAGTAAAATGCAGCGCACATTTAAGCTTGCGCAAACTCTTCCTATCGAGCACCCAACCGTCTGCTCGATAAATTTTCAGAAGAATACCAAAAACGATGCAAACACGCCCTGCCTTAGACGCATTTTTCGCGCTGCGGTTGCCAGACGATTTTTCAAAAGTTTAGGATGCTCTGCTACACATGATGACAAACGAAACCGCTTTCTTGCCGACGGCTGAAAATAATCAATCGCTGATTGCTGACCTCAGCCGCTATGCAACCTTCGCGGCGCTCAGGGCGTCTGCCGCTTATCACGAGCATGAAAGGGCATTAAATCGGTTGTTCAACCGGCCACGCATTTATCCGGTGGACGACGCGAAACCGCGGCTGCAAGCGTTTCTGCGCATCGCGGTTTGGAATATCGAACGCGGCACGCGACTCGAAGGGATTATCGAAACCTTAAACCACCATCCGGTTTTACAATATGCCGACCTGCTTTTGCTCAACGAACTCGATGACGGAATGATTCGCTCAGCCAATCTCAACATCCCCGTTGAACTGAGCCGCGCCCTTGCGGCGCACGCGATTTTCGGAGTCGAATATCTTGAATTCACCAAAGGCGCGGGCGCCGAATTGAAGCTACCGGGTGACAACACGGCGGCGCTTCATGGCAACGCGATTTTGACCCGCCATGAATTTTCAGCGCCGCGCCTCATTCGCCTGCCACGTTGCGAAAATAATTTTGAGAGCGCCGAAAAACGACTGGGCGGACGGTTAGCTATTTTAACGGCAATTCGCGCCGGCGACGTTGAACTGCTGGCGGCAACCGCGCACCTGGATGTCGTCAATACGCCGCGATGCCGCGCCCGGCAGTTGCAGGGGGTCGTTCAGGCAATTGCAAGGCAAACGCCATCCACGGCCGCGCAAAAAATTATTCTCGGCGGCGATTTCAATACCCACACCTTTGCGCGGGGCGGCCGGTTGCGCACGCTCAAAAATGTCGCGCGAATTTTTGGCCTAAGCCCTGAACGACTGCGGCGCAGCTTGATGAAAAAAGAGCTTGCCGTGCGCGAACTCGAAAGCGCCGGCTTTGAGGTAGATTCCTTTAATGACCGGCAACCGACGAGCTATTCGATGGTCTCATCGCTCGATGATAAAAGCACGCTGCCGGCGCCGGTGCGCTGGTGGACGATGCGAAGGGTTGGCCCCCAAGGCTTGAAACTTGAATTTCGCCTCGATTGGCTGGCGGCGCGCGGCCTGCGGGCTTTGCAAGATGATGAAATAACCGACGACACAACCGGCGTAAAAAGCCTTCATCCGCAAACCATCAAATATCTTTCACATCAAGGTAAACCGCTTTCTGACCACGACCCGATTGTGG
>JBIOWC010000876.1:0-24444 GCA_044868105.1 Blastocatellia bacterium | reverse complement strand
GACAGCGTGACCTTTTCGCCCGACGGCAAATTCCTCTACTACGACCTCACCGACAAACAGTATCAAAGCGCGCTTTATCAAATTCCCATCCTCGGTGGGACGCCGCGAAAAATTTTAGCCGATGTTGACAGCCACATTGCGCTTTCACCCGACGGCAAACAGATTGCCTATGTCACCTCTGATCTTGCGAGAGGTACAACGGCGCTGATGTTGGCAAATGCCGAAGGCAATGAAAAACGGGTGTTGATAACCCGCCAAAAACCTGAACTGGTATCGAACTGGGGCGGCGTCGCCTGGTCGCCGGATGGCAAAGTGATTGCCTGTGTCGTGCGCCGGTTGACGCTGCCAACCTGTTATATGCAGGTGATGACCTATCGCTTAACCGATAATCGGGAAGCGACACTCGGGCCGGATGGCTGGGCCGATGTCGGACAACTCGCCTGGCTGGAAGATAGTCGTGGCCTCCTGGTGAGCGCCTTTCGTCAGGAAGAGCCGTTTTTCGGTTCCCAACTCTGGCGCATTGCTTACCCGAATGGTGAAGTCACCAAACTCACAGACGATTTGATTAGCTACGAAGGCGTGAGTCTCGCTCGTCATTCGCCTCGTTTAGTCACCTCTACATTGGAGCGCGTGTCGCGAATCTGGATGCTCAATCAGGGCAATTCGGAAACCGCCAAACAGATTATTTCGGTCATGGGCGATAATCGCAGCGAACTGTTTGGCATGAACTGGACACCGGATGGGCAACTGGTTTATGGGTCGCACGGCGGCAGAAATTCCGACATCTGGGTGATGAATGCCGATGGCGCAAATCAACGGCAGCTCACCTTTGAGGAGAGCCAGGAAACCTCGCCGGTGGTTTCTGCCGATGGTCGTTATATTGTTTACGTTTCCAAAGGCGCGGGTCCGCCGCACCTCTGGCGCATGGATAGTAATGGTGAAAACGCCCAACAACTCACCGATGGCAAAGGCGAACAAGACCCTTCGATTTCACCCGATGGCAAATGGGTTCTATTCAATGCCTTCAACGGCGGCGTGATGTCTTTGAGCCGCGTATCTATGGATGGCGGCACTGCCGAACCGCTCACCCATGAATGGTCTATTCGCCCGCAGGTTTCGCCCGACGGCAAGTACATATCATTTATCAAAATGGATACGGAACATAAACGTATGGTGGTGGCGCTCATGGGGTTTGCGGGCGGCGACCCAGTGAAAGTTTTTAATGACATGCCGGTGCCCGAACATCTGCTCTTGCGCTGGTCGCCCGATGGTCGCGCTTTGCATTACATCAAGATTGCCGGCGGCGTCGCCAATATCTGGAGTCAACCGATTGATGGCGGTGCCCCTCTACAGATCACCCATTTCAAGAGCGATAGTATTTTTCGCTTTGCCTGGTCGCGCGACGGCAAGACCCTGGCGCTGGATAGAGGCGTGACCATCAGCGATGTCGTATTGATGAGTGACACACAGGAACGATGAAGTATGAAGTATGAACGATGAAGTATGGATGTTGGATGATGAATGAATTACGGGTTCTTTTGTTCATCGTTCATACTTCATCGTTTTCCGCCTTCTACGGTTTGGCTTTTTGTCGCAGTTGTTCGATGAGCTTTTTTATCTTTTCCTTATCTCCCACTTGCGGAGCGACGCGCAGGAAGTGGTCAAGCGCATCGGCGGCTTCTTTATATTGATTGTTGCGGCTGTAGAGCGAACCGAGATAAAAATAGGCATCCGGGATATCATCTTTTGCCATTTGCGTAACTTTTTCAAAAGCGCGAATCGCCTCCAACCGCGTCTCACTCTGTTGCGCCATCACAATCCCTAACCACATATAAGCGTTTACCGAACCGGCATTCAATTCAACCGCCCGGCGCAAAGAGGCGATGGCGTTGTCGCGTTGATTTAAATTGAATTGCGCGATCCCGAGTCCGTAATAGGCGCGCCAACCGTCTTTATTGATTTCCACCGCATGCAGCAGCAGGGGTTGCGCGTTTTGATAATCGCGTTGTTCGACATAAGTATTTCCCAGTTGTTCAAGCGCGTCATAATAATCGGGAAAAATCTCGATCGCTTTTTTTAAGGAAGTGATGGCTTGTTCCGCCTGTTTATCTTTCAAATTATCTACCGCGCGGCGGTATTCTTTTTGAGCAGCATCGGGTATAGACTGCGAAAAACTAATCGCCGGTGGCGCGGCGCTCGCGCTACTCTTTTTCGTTTTGACCGTCAGGTCAAGGATGACCGGTTCCTCGCTTCTGGTAACCGAGAGCGGGACAAGCTCGATGCGCTGTTCAAGGTTTTCATAATTCGTACTCATGGCATCAACGCGCAGATAGAAAACGCCTCGACCGACGCCGCGAAATTCATACTTGCCGGTGCTGTCAGAAAAGATAGTCTTTATAGTCTGACGATTATCGTCGAGCAAAGAGACTCGCACATTACCAACCGCCTGCCCCGAAGCGGTTCGCACATAGCCGGTGAGCGCGAAACGGGCTTCGGCTTGCCGCGCATAAGGGTTGATTAAAAAGCTGAATAACAAAATCACAATGATCATGGACTCGGCCTCCGTCTTACAACCTAATTGCCAATAGCAAAAAATCGGGCTGCTTACACGGTAATGGTAAGCAGCCCGACCACGCTTGTCTAAGAAAGAACGTAAAAATCGTTGTTCAAACTTAGAAGATAAAATGGAAGCCTAACCGAACGGTGCGGTTTCCTTGATAGGCTGTCGGTAATCCGTATATCGCGCTGCGCGCCGGTGAAGCGCCGTTCACTGGATTGACCAGTGCTTCGGCATTAAATCCATGCGCGTAGAAATCCGCGACGCTGACAAACGAATTCAAATTACCGTTACGGTTCAACTGTTGACCAATATTGAGCACCGCCGCTTGATTGAAGAGGTTCAACACGTTGAAGTCAAATTTGACTTTCGTGCGTTCCGTCAGTCCGTAGGTGTGCGCAACGAGAATATCGGTCTGTGTGAGCGCCGGTGTGCGACCCAAATCGCCGCGCCCGTTGTAATAGACCGGCACGATGAAGGTGACCTGCGACGTCAGCGGCGTACCGCTATAAGCGAGTTGCGTGAGCGACAGAGTGGTGGCGCCGACAGCTGTGTTGAAGGTGTAATTACCGAAGAATTTGAAGGTATGCGGGCGGTCGGTTGCCAAACGTCCGTAAACATTTTGACCGTGCGCATCGAAGTTGCCGAACGGCAGGTCAAAAGCCCGGCTGACGTTGGGTTGTGAACGACCGTTTTCATCGGAATTCGCAAGACCGGCATAGTTGCCGAAGAGGCGGCTCCAGGTGTAGGAAGCCGAATAACCGAGATTGCGCAAAATACCTGTGGTTCGGCGACCATCAAGACGGAATTCTACGCCGTCATATTCGCGTTTGGCTTTCGGCACGAGGGGCACACCAAGCGAGGTGACGATGCTTTCATCGGTCGCGCCTTCGCCGGGATTGCCGATGGTGTATTTTTCATTTTCCAGTTCATCGAGAATACCGATATCTTCGATAGCGCGAATCAAATGTTTACGCGTGTAACGCACAGAGGCAATCATGTCGGCGCCGAACTGGTGTTCGGAAGTCACAGAAAATTCTCTCTGCTGATAGGGCTTGATGGCCGGATCAATACCGGAAATCTGCCCGTTGGCATCCACTTCAACTAAGCGGTTGTCGAATTCGGTGATCGGCGCACCGAGGGCGCCGGGATTGGCTTTGCCGAGCAGGTTCAGGTTGGGGCTGTCCAAGCGATAGACATGGCTGACCCAGTAATCGCCGCCAAATGAGCCGCGAGCCAGTTCGAGTTTCATGGTGTCGAAGAAATGACCGTAGCTGGCACTGAGTTTCCATTTGCCGTTTCCTAACACATCCCACGCTACCCCAAGACGCGGCGCAATCTTATCGCCCCAGCCGAAACTGATGGGGTTGTTTTGTTGAACGCCGTTGACCTCTTTGCGATACGGCGGCAAGAATTCATTTTCAATACGCACACCGGCATTGACCGTGATGTGCGAGGTGGCTTGCCAGGCATCCTGCAAGAAGAAGCCCTGGTTGCGGCTGTTAACGCCGGTGTCGTGGCGCACGCCGTCTTGCCAGATGTAGTAGCCATAGGTGCCGCGCGCCCCGGCGATGCTGCCGCGCGTAAACCCATCACCCCAGAAAATCTGGAAATTGCCGTTGGTGAAATCGTCCTGCACCTGATTGGTAATGCGGTTGAGTTGATAACCACCCTTCAAGGTGTGTTGTTGTCCGAGAAAACGTCCGACATAAGCGGCATCAAGATAGACGTTATGTCGCGTGGTGATGTCTTTGAGAATGACGAACGTGGTCGTCACATTCGAGAATCCGGCATTACCAAAGAATTCGGCGGGAACCGCCGGGTTGGTCTGCTTGCTGGAGTTGGTTCCGTATTGATTAAACGGAAGCCCCGATTTTCCATAGGAATTACCTTTGGCATTGAAATAGTTATAACCGTATCGCGCCGTCAGAATTAGTTTGCTGGTCGGCAGGTAAGTGGCCGCCACCGAGTAGGTCGAAGCCGGAACATAGCCGCCGCCGATTGACACATCATTGGCCGGCGGGGCGATGAGCGGGTCGCCAAAAACGGTTCCGGCAAAGGGCGCCGGCGAGGCAACGCCTGGCAATACGCCTCTGGTTTTGTTAGGCGACCAGGTGAACGAGCTATTGACCTGGATTTTTTGCGACGGCGCATAATCCAATCTCGCCATTGCGAATTGCTGCAAGACGCGCTGCGTGTACGCGCGCGTGCCACCGGAAACATGGTTAATGGTGCGTTCCGCGCGGAAAAGTTGTGGCGCATAGCTGGTAAAGAAATGCAGGCGATCTTTCAGGATTGGGCCCCCGAGAGCGAACGACGGGAAGAAGGTGCGAAATTCATCTTCACGCGGCGAGAAGAAGCTGGCGCGGGTAACGTCCGCAGGGTCTAAGCGCCAGTAACCGCGCGGCGCGGCATCGAGTCCGGCGCCGTTAAATTCAAGCCCGGCTTCGCCATGAAAATCATTGGAACCGCTCTTGGTCACGACGTTAATCACGCCCCCCGTCGCGCCGCCGAATTCGGCTTCAAATCCGCCGCTTTTAACTTGAACTTCTTTAAGGAATTCAAACGGCAAGGAATTTTGTGAAGACAGGGTGCCACTGCGGACATTGGAGACATCAACGCCGTCAATGATGAAGACATTTTCGGAACCGCTGGCGCCGTCAATTTGAAAGCCACCGACGCCGCCCAAGGCTCCGGGCGCTCCAGAAGCTCCCGCTTTCGGTTCAGGGCGCACTCCGGGCGCGACTTGCAAAATAGAGTGAAAATTGGTGCCTTTCGGCGTATTTTCAATAAATTTTTCGCTGATGTTGGTTGCGGTTTTGCTTGACGTCACGTCAATGGCTTCGCTGGTTGCGGTGACCGTAACGCTTTCGGATACCTGTCCGGTTGGCAACTCAATTTCAAGCGATAATTCTTTACCGAGTTCAAGAACAATCTGTTCTTTGTTGACGGTTTTGAAACCTGTCTGACTGGCGGTGATGGTGTAGACACCAACCGGCAATTTGGCGAAAACATAAAATCCGCTGCTGTCGGTTGTGCTTTCAAATGGACGCACGGCAGTTGGGCTGGTCGCAGTAACTTTGGCGCCGGCGACAACTGCGCCAGAGCTATCTTTTACTGTACCTTGAATGCGTCCGGTATTTTCCTGTAGCGCAGCGAGCGCACTGCTGACCGGCATGAGTACCAGCGTCAAGAGCACAGCAACACTACAGAGTTTACGGAATGGTGATACTTTTCTCATATAGTCCTCTTAATTTTATTTTGATTTGATTGCTAAGACCTGCACGGGCGAGATCATCAGCCTCAATTCTGTTTTTTGGGGATTTGCTGGGTAAACCTCCCCTTTTGCTCATTCTTAAAATCTAGGTTCTGTGATCTGAACTGTGGCGATGAATAACGACACTAAGTTTGCCTGTTAAGGGGTTTTACAATTGCACGATTTCACTTATCGGCATGACGGCTCTGCACGTATTTTTAAGGCTGGGAATAAACTTTTTAATTATTGATGGGTGACTTGCCGTTCCCCTTTATAATTTGAGCGGCACCCAAACGCTAGTAGTATCGAATAAAGGCGGTTTAAAAGCTTTTAAGCCACTTTAATTTTTATTTAAATGTGATTAAGAAACCCAATGCTCGCGCCTTACCGACAAAGCAAGTAAACTACTTACAGATGTCCAACACCAGCTTGTTACAAATCAATACGGAGCATCCGCAGGAAAACTTAATCGAACAGGCGGCAACCATCATTCGCGGCGGCGGTCTTGTCGCTTTTGCGACGGAAACGGTTTACGGGCTTGGCGCGGATGCCTTAAACGATGAGGCGGTACAGAAGATATTTCAAGCCAAAGGCCGACCGGCAGATAACCCGCTGATTGTTCATATCAGTTCGCGCGCCATGCTCGCGCGGGTTGCCGATGAAGTGAGCGACAAAGCTGAACGATTGATTGAAAAATTTTGGCCCGGCCCCTTGACCCTGGTTTTGAAACGTAAACCCGAGGTTGCGGTGGCGGTCTCCTGCGGTTTACCTACGATTGCGGTACGCCTGCCTGCCAATCGCATCGCTTTGGCGTTGATTGAACGCGCCAACACGCCCATTGCTGCGCCGAGCGCCAACCGTTCGGGAAGACCGAGTCCGACGACGGCTGCGCATGTGCTTCAAGATTTGCAGGGACGCATCGAAATGATTTTGGATGGAGGCGAAACCAACATCGGCATTGAATCAACGGTGATTGATATGACCAGCGAGGTGCCACTGATTTTGCGCCCGGGTTTTGTCACCCGAGAGATGCTTGAAGCAGTCATGGGTGAAGTCAGACAGTCAGGTTCAGAAGAGGACCTCAAGCGTTCACCGGGCACGCGCTATCGGCACTATAGCCCGCGCGCCCGCGTGGTGCTGGTTGAACGAGCAAGCGCCGAGAAGCTCAAACAAATTTGCGAAGCGTTATGGCTGGCCGGCCCGGTCGGGCTCATTCATCACACGCCGATAGAGACCGGCGAGCAGAAACAATTTACCATTCAACTGAGCGACAGCCCGGCAGATTATGCGAGACGAATTTATGGCGCGTTCAGAAAACTCGACGAAAAAAATCTTCAGACCATCATTGTCGAAGGCATCGCGGAGACCGGCGAAGGCGCCGCCGTGATGGACAGACTCCGCCGCGCCGCTTCGGAAATATATTCATAGAACATTGAATCGAACTGCTGTGGGGCTTTTACAGATTTTCCAGGTCTCCGCTAACGGAGCCTGTGCGCCAACCCCGGTGTATAATTTTCTATATTTGATTGAACGGAGTCAGTTTGATTATGGCAGTCACCATTCGCGAAGCAGCGTCTCATGAAATTGAAACGTTAATCCCGATTCTTTTACAGGCTGAGGCTTCTGAGAGCGCTCTGCGTTGGAGTCTAAAGAATTTGAGTGATACGGTCTATCGCCTGGATGAAGATGGCCAACTGGTTGGCGCAGCAACGCTCCGATGGAACAAAGAGCCCGTAGAAATTATCGAACTGGCAATTGCCGAAGACCGGCACAGGCAAGGTCTTGGCCGGCAGATGATTGACTATTTAATTAGCGAAGGGCGCCGGCGCGGCAAGCGGGAACTTTTTGTCGGCACGGCAAATTCAAGCATCGGCAATTTCCTCTTTTATCAGAAATGCGGGTTTCGCATGGACCATATTCGCAAAGACTATTTCTGGTATCACCAGCCGCCGGATTTTGAGAACGGCTTACAAGTCCGCGACCTGTTGGTCTTTCGCTATGCCCTGGAGGATTAAAAAATATCAATGTTTTATTGCTTGAGTAGGACACCTGCGTTCAGGCTGGGGGCTTCTCTTTGTGAATGGTGTGTCCCTGGCAAACCGGGTGAGAAATCTTCTTCAAGCCGGTTAATGATTAAGGGAGGTTCTCATCAAGGTTTTCTTCTCAACCAACTGTCCGGCAGTAGAGGTGAAGCACCGTCGTTTAATGTTTGGTGAACGTTCCACTCACTTCTGTTTTTTGTGGCGAATGCCTAAAAAGATTCGCAAGCCGCGACGGCCCAGCCCGAGTAATAATCCTTCGTCTTTGATTTGCGGAAACGCTTCTTCATCCATTTCAGGAACGAACAAGGCGCCGCGTCCGCTGCCAAATTCATAAACCGGAAAAGCCAGCAGACTAAGCAAGGTCGTCCATTCGTTAGCGTAAGGGCTGCGCCAATCCTGAATGGGTTCATCACAACCGACGATTTCAATAGAGCTTGAAGGATCGCCAAACCAATGCCGCGCCGTTTGCATTAAGCCAACGTTATGGACATCTTTAATGCCCATATGACGCGCCGCGACCATATCCACGGCCAGCGCATCACGGCCCGCATAGAACCGGCGCGGTTGTTTAGGGCGCGGACAACTGAGCATCCCTAAGAGCCCATCAGCCGCCCAGTCAAAAGAATCAATCAACGCGAAATGTGGCGCAAATTCATCAAGGAGCATCATGATTGCCGTATCTTTGTGCGCTTGACGTTCGACGAAAATAAACCGGTCACAGGGTTCGCCAAGGGCTTCCATATTGCCTAAAGTGAGATAGACGATATCCACCGGATGCGAACACATCTTGCCAAACGAGATGCGAAAATCGGCTTCTTTCCAGGTTCGACTGACGGTGCGTTGACCAAGTCCGCGCAGGTAGGGGTGGGCGACCTGTTCGCTTGCAGCATCAATCAATTTGAAGTAAGGCGAAGCGATGTTGAAATAGCGAGCGACGTTTTCAACTGAGCGATTCGCGTAAAAGTAGTCATAAAGATTTCGCGCTTCGATAACCGTGAGGTCACTGCAACCCAGGGCGTGAAGAAACCGGGCGACTTCTTCAATCAGCACCGGGTCAGTAAGGGTTGACAGGTCTTTACGATGATAGCCGAGCATGAAATTCGGTTTGATGGTGATGCGCAGTTTAGCGAGCGGCTTACCCAATACGTGCGCGCGCTCTTCGAGCGCAGCTTTTAACTTCGACTCGTCGAGCAAACGACGAAAGAGAGCCATTTTTTCTTCACCGTTTGCGCCTTTGAGCACATGAACTTTGCCGCCGCCGCCCAATGGGTTATTGGCGATAAATTGTTTCCGCTCGGCGCGCGGCAAAAAGATTTCGCCAACTTCACCGATTTTTTGCGCCAAGGTTTCAACGGTTTCGGAATCGGCAAGCTGATCATGTTCATCGAAGGCCGCCGCAAGGATTTGAAAAATCCGTTTATGGCGGTCTTCGTCTTCCATGGTGCGACGAAAATCTTCAACGACCGCGGCGTCGAAATTCGGCTGCTTTTCTAAAATTTCAACCAGCCGTTTGAAGCAGAGCCAGGCGGTACGTTCCGCGTCAATATTGAATAAACAGAAATCGCGGAACGCGCGATAATCGAGAAAAGGGCGAACCTGTCCGGGGATTTTGCCGGCCACAAAACCCATCCAGGTTATCCAGGTGGCAACGAGGCGCGAAAGCGGCGCCTGCGACCAGCGCACGTGTTGACGCACGGAAGTTGCCCAACCGCCGACCGCGCCAGCCATTTGACTGGCGAAGGCTAAAAGCCGAAGCCAGAAGCTGCCGTATTTCAAAATCGCGCCGCGCATGTAGATGGCGTGCATCTGCTCATCTTTCCAGGCCCAGAGCAGTGCGTGATGAACCAGCTCGCGCGCTTCATCCGAGATGGGCATTTGCTCTAAGCGCCGCACAATGGCTTCTTCGCGATAGCCGATAGAGACAATCTCTTCGCGTTCAAGAGCGAGCAGGAAGAGTTTGAGAATTTCGCGGCGCGGCGCATCGGCATACTTGACGCGCCACACTTCAATCTCTTGCTCGAACTCTTCGTAAACGCCGTTCAGGATAATCTCCTCACTTGTTGAAATTTCTAAATGAGTTTTAACGAAGCGCAAAGAATGATTCAATAGAAAATTAGGCGACAGGTATTTGTTCTAAGCCTGCGAAGGCCGGCGCCAGCCTAAAGCCACCGGCGTCAGCGCCTGGTAAAAAGCCATCGGATTTTCAAGCCCGTGAATCAGGCGACAGAGCGGCTTTCAATGTCTATCATCTGCTTTGCGGGCGAGAAAAAATTTGGCGCATCGTGCGCCCAGCGCTTCACACTGAGCTTTAGCCGCGCGCCTAAGGCTCTAAGGTGAACCGGTATCTTGAACGCTTTCAAAAATGGGTTATCAAACTTTTCGCTGCCTAAAAACCTTATCGCATTCTTCTAAACGCCTCCAGGAGGGTTGTCGGTTTATCGGTTTTGATGGCATCAACGCGCAGGGTCCATAGGGCCTGGGCGATTTCCGGCGAATCCAGCGTCCAGGCCCAAACCTCTACGCCGGATTGATGAGCTTTTTCAACAACCTCTAAGGAAACTTTTTTGTAGTTGACTGAAATAGAATGCGGTTTGAATCGCAAAACTTTTTCGAGCGATTCCTGAAAACTGACCGTCGTATCGTATGCCGGATTGATATGGAGTTTGAGGCCAGGACCTAACTCCTTACGCAACTTTTCAGCCGTCTTCAAATCCGGCGCCTCAAGGACGACGCGATCAAAGGCCGGCGAGGCGCGCAAAATTTCAATCGTCTTATCAACCAACTTATCGAAATTCGCGCCGCGTTTGAGTTCAATGTTGAGCAAGCCGGTCTTTACTTTTGCTAATACGTCTTCAAGCATGGGCACATGGCGATTGCCCGAATCATCGCCCACCGGTTGCAGCGGACTCGCGGCAAGTTCCTGATAAACCATATCGGCAACCGGGCGTGTTTGTTGAGGTTTCGGCAGGCCTTCGACGCGCCCGAAAATATCATCGTGATAGATGACAACGATGCCATCGCGGGTTAGGCGAATGTCAGTTTCGATACCATCTGCGCCAATGCGCGCCGCGCGTTGAAAAGCCTCAACCGTATTTTCGGTTGATTCACGAGCGCCCCCGCGATGCGCGATGATTAAGGGTTTATTCCGGCTGGTGACCTGAGCGCGCGAACCTTCATTCGCAACAGCAAGTAGCAACGAAAAAGCGATAAGGACAATGAGCACTAGTTTTTTCACGCCGAACTCCTTGAATATATTTGGCTGTGTGAAGGAACTGTATTTTACAAACAGAAAAAGCCTGAGGCTAGAGGCTGAATGCTTCTTTACGAGCATTTAACCTCCAGCCTCAGGCTGTTGAGAATTTGCCGAAGCTGGATTTATTCTTCGGGCTTGTTCGTTTTACTGAAAATATCGCGCAGCGTCGCCATACCCGTATCCTGATAGCTGCGGACATCTTCCGGGTCATTATCTTTACCAACAGCGCGAGCCGAAAGTCCAATCTTCTTCTGCTCGCGGTCGAGCTTCAAAATTTTGAAGGGCATGGTTTGACCGGCTTTGAAGGTCTCTTCGGGTTTTTCAACTCTTTCGTCGCTCAGTTCCGAAATATGACAGAGGCCCTCAATGCCTTCTTCAATCTCCACGAAGGCGCCGAAGTTGGCAAAGCGCACAATCTTGCCATTAATCACATCGCCGACTTTATGGGTGTCGAAGAATTTATCCCAGGCATTCGGCTCAAGGTCTTTAATTGAAAGGCTCAAGCGCCGGTTGTCCATTTCGATATTGGTGATGACGGCATCAACCGGTTGACCTTTTTTCAAAACATCGGAAGGATGTTTGATGCGTTTGGTCCAGGAGATGTCGGAAACATGCACCAGTCCATCAATCCCTTCTTCGACTTCAATGAAGGCGCCGAATTCGGTAAGCGAGCGCACCTTGCCGGAAACCCGTTGCCCAACTTGATAGCGTTCCATCAAGGTTGACCAGGGGTCGGGGGTTGCCTGTTTAATGCCTAAACTGATGCGACGATTATGCGAATCAACTTCGAGCACAACGGCTTCAACATCTTGTCCCAATGAGAGGAGCTTTGATGGATGTTTCAAACGCTTTGACCAAGTCATCTCGCTCACATGCACCAAGCCTTCAACGCCCGGCTCAATCTCGATGAAAGCGCCGTAATCCGTCAGGCTCACGACCTTGCCGTGCACGTGTGAGCCAATCGGGAAGCGTTCGGCAACGCTCTGCCAGGGGTCTGGCTGAAGTTGTTTATAGCCCAGAGAGATGCGCTCTTTTTCGCGGTCGAATTTGAGAATTTTGACTTGGATAGCATCGCCGACCTTGAACATTTCATTCGGCGATTGAATGCGTCCCCAGCTCATATCAATGATATGCAGCAATCCGTCAATGCCGCCGAGGTCAATAAATGCGCCGTAATCCGTCAGGCTCTTGACCGTGCCATCTACAATGTAGCCTTCGTCCAGATTGGCTAAGGTTTCGCCTTTCTTCTTGGCTGACTCTTCTTCAAGGATGGCTTTGCGGGAAACCACGACGTTGCCGCGTTTTTTGTTCAGCTTGATGACGCGAACATCAATATCTTGATTGATGTAGGCTTCAAGATTACGTACCGGTCGGGTATCGACTTGTGAGCCGGGCAAGAACGCTTCGACCCCAAATAGATCCACGGCCAAACCACCTTTAATGCGCTTGGTGATATGACCGGTGACGGTTTCCTGAGTTTGATTTGCCTGACGCAATTTGTCCCAGGATAAAATCTTGACCGCATCAGCGCGTGAGAGCACGGCGTAGCCATCTTGATTTTCCAGGCTCTTGAGCAAGACATCAACCTCATCGCCACGTTGGACGGTGACGTTGCCGCTGCGGTCAAGAAACTCTTCGCGGGGCACTACGCCTTCGGACTTATAGCCGATGTCTATTAAGACGTATTGCTCGGTTATGCCAACAACAACGCCGCGAATGATTTCGCCTTCCTGTTTGGATGCTGCGCTCTCTTTTTCGTAATTTTCAAGCAACGCGCTGAAGTCGCCCATCGCTTCGCCTTCCGGTTCAGCATTGTTGGCGTCGTTTGCATTTGCAGACGCAACAGTGCGGTCTTCGGTTGCGGGAGTTGCCTCAGGAGTCGTCTCTTCAGCCGGTTTGTCTGTGCCCGCGCTTTGACTGCTATTGGCAGCATTTTCGTTGGCGGTTTCTGCTGCCACGCTTGCGCCGGACGGGTTTACCTCATCTATCGCCATTTAACTACTATGCCTCCTCGGGTGCCTTTTACGGATTTCATCAATCGCTAATCAGTGAAAATTAGCGTAAAGAATTCCCTCATAGCTATGCTTCATCTTTATTGGTAAATCAGAGATGAAGGCGAAGCCGAACAATCTCAGATTACATATGTCTCTGGTGCTACGGAAGACTCTCCTTCGGGAGAGCGCGTGGCAGGACATTGAAAACCGCGCTTATTTGCTGTCGCTCCATACATCTCTATGAGGTAAGCCAAAACTCTACACCTTTGCGCACTACATCGTCAAGGAGTCCGTAAAGAGCCTTTTCATCCGCATTCCGTTCTCTTCCTATCCCGACATCGGCTCATTTTCGTTGCCCTTGACCTGATGATTTTTTCATTTACCGGTAATTTGCTGACGGCAAATTACCGGTGCTCGAGCTGCCGGTTTTTTTCTCGGCGCTTGCGGCAAAACTGACAGAACCCTTGCTTGCGTGGGCTTCAATCGCTGCGATATACTTGCCGACCCTGACAGGAAAAAACTAAATAACACAAGTTACGGTTTGCTAGAAGTTCTCCCTGCTTTTCGATAAGCAATCATACAAGACATTCTCAATAGCAATGTTTTGTTCATCATCTGAGTTGAAGTTTGTGTGGTTATAAAGAGGTTGATATTAATGCGTTGTATCTTGTTGCTCCTGCTTTCATTCCTCATGTTTTCGCTCGCCGCGCCAGCGAAATCGCACTCGCAATCATCTTTTGCTTCGCGTATGCAAGGTTATTCAATGGTGTTGGTTGATGCCGATACCAAAGAAGAGCTTATCGAAGCCCGCGATTTTATTGCTTCTCAAGGTGGCTCCATTGCAATTATTCTGCCGCCGCATGCCATATTCGGGTGGATTAAACCCGAAGTGAAAACCCGCATTCTGGGTCGTCATAAAATTCGCGCCGTCTATAGCACAACCCTGGATCCGAACTCCCTGCAATATAATGACCGTGAAACGCGTATGGCGGCCAGGGTCTTCAACGAAATCGCCTCCGGCAGACGCGCCGCGCTTATGGAGCAAAGCCGCAGCCAAGACCCGCATGAATTTACCGCCAGTCGTCCGCCGCTGGTTGAATGTGGGCTGCCGCGTCCGAGCGAACTCAACCGCGAAGATTTTGTGCGCAACCTGCAATTGCTGGGCGCTTATGAAAGCCTCGAAAACCTCACCGTTCAACCCAACTACTTCGACAACTCCAATACCATGGATGGCAATGTCGCGGTTGCTGTTTTTCTGGTTGAAAGTAATGGCAATGTAGACCCGAATACCTATACCTGGAATCAAGCCGATCAAGATGCGGCGATGGCGAGCGTCATTGATGGATTAAATTGGTGGGTAGATCAATCAAGAGCCTTTAATCTCGGTCGTCCTTTGCAATTTACCATCGTGCCCTATCTGGCAAATCATCCGGCTTGTCAACAACCGTATGAACCTATCCTGCATGATGGCCGAGATGCCAATCTGTGGATCTCCCAGATTATGAATAATCTCGGAGTTGCGGCAGGCGATTTCTTTGTTCGCGTCGCTTCATTTGATCGAGCGATTCGCGACCAGAACCATGCCAACTGGGCCTTTTCGATATTTATGTGTTACAACCCGTCGCCCGCTCCGACGGCTTTCACGGAAGGGCGCGCGTCTTGGGCCTATCTGGGCGGTCCGCACGTCAATGCCTTGTTTCGCAGTTTTGGTTGGGAGTTGAGCCGCATCATTTCGCACGAAACCGGGCACATCTTCTATGCTTGTGATGAGTATAACCAGCCGGGCTTTCAAACCTGCAGTTGCAGTTGTGCGCCTGAGGTCCGACCCAATGCCAAAAACGGCAATTGCGAATTCGGGTGCGGCGGCATTTCAACCGATTGCATGATGCGCGTCAATGAATTTGCCTTGTGCCCATATACCGCCGCACAAATCGGTTGGATAGGCGCTGTTTTGCCGGCTGTGCCGACCGCCCCGTCGGGACTTGTGGCATCGGCTTCAACGCCCACTCAAGTCACCGTGACCTGGCAAGATACCGCAACCAATGAATTGGGTTTTCAAGTTGAGCGCAAAGGCGGTTCCGATGGTGAATTCAGTTTAATTGGCACAGCCGAAGCCAATACCACCTTTTATAAAGACAATGCCGTTACGCCCAACACGGTTTATATCTATAGAGTGCGGGCCTTTAATTTAACCGGCGCTTCTTCCTACTCGGCCGAGACCTCGGTTCGCACGCCCGCCACGCCAACCAATTTAAGCATCACAACGCCCGAGTTAACCGAAGCGACCATCAATGTTCCCTATAGCCGTGTGCTTGCCGCATCAGGCGGCAGTGAACCTTACCGATGGATACTTGACAGCGGCTCGCTGTCACCGGGCCTATCGCTTTCCCAATCCGGCGACCTGACGGGCACGCCAACGTCGGCGGGAACTTTTAATTTTGTCGCTCGCGTCACCGATGCCGTGAACAATTCAACGACGAAAGCCTTCTCTTTGGTTGTCAAAGCCGCCGCGCCGCTGACCATCACAACCAGAGATTTACCGCGCGGTTCAGTCGGCGCAAGCTACAGTCAGCAGCTTGGCGCATCGGGCGGGCAGACGCCTTACACCTGGTCAATTCAATCGGGCAATTTCCCGGAAGGGTTAACCCTCAGTTCCACCACCGGTATCGTTCAAGGAACACCGGAACGCGCAGGCACTTCGAGCTTTGTGCTTAAGCTCAGCGACGCTACCGGCGCAAGTGTAACGGCAACGTTATCGGTTGTGATCAACCCGGCGACGTTGCTACTAACGATTGAAACCATAAGTTTGCCGGATGGGATTATTGGCTCGACTTATTCACAAACCCTGCAAGCGGCGGGCGGAACGTCGCCTTACCATTGGGAAATAAAATCCGGGCAATTGCCTGAAGGCCTCAGCTTCTCGCAAGCCGGCGTCCTCTCCGGTAATCCGACAACCCTGGGTGAAAAGGTTTTTACCGTCGAAGTTTCAGACCAAAGCGGGCAGAGCGCCATCAAACAATTCGATATTGACATAGACCCGGCACCTGAACTCACCATCCTGACGCAAACAACTTTGCCGCGCGCTGCCGTTGGCGTGCCGTTCCAAGTTGAACTCAAAGCCATTGCCGGAACCGAACCTTATGCTTGGAAGAAGAAGAAGAAAGCCAAATTCGGCGTCATCCCGGATGGTTTAACGCTCACCAAAGCCGGCATGCTATCGGGCACGCCAACCACGCAAGGCACGTTCAACTTTACGCTCATTGTGAATGATGAGAGCGGCCGACAAGCTTCTAAACCATTTGTTCTCGAAATCGGCGCGCCACCGCCGCCGCTTGAGATTCGCACAGCAACCTTGCCGGCGGCGACGCAAGGTCTGAATTACACCGCCAAACTTGAAGCCGGTGGGGGCGTTGCGCCTTACACCTGGTCAATTGATTCGGGAACCTTACCGAACGGTTTGACCCTTACTCCTACGGGGGACATCAGCGGACGCGCAACGGCAGTATTTACCGCCAGTTTTATTATTCGCGTGCGCGATGCGATTGGCACATCGAGCGTCAAACAGCTTTCCTTAACCGTTATTCAACCGCCGCCGCCTTTGATCATTTCAACAACTTCGCTGCCTGAAACTTCGGCAGAGCGTTCATACAGTCAAACGCTACAGGCAACCGGCGGGGTGCCCCCTTATACGTGGAGTCTTGCCAACGGCAGCTTAGGTCCGGGTTTGAGTTTATCGGCAAACGGGGTGATATCGGGTACGCCTACGGCGCCCGGCACGGTGGTGTTCGGGGTTCGCGTAACCGATTCGGCGCAGCAAACCGTCGTCCGCACCCTGGCCATTAAAATTGATCCGGCCGATAAGCTTGCGCCGTTTGGCGTGCTCGAAACCCCAGACCAGAGAGCAACCCTGGTTAACACCATCACCGGCACTGGCTGGGCACTGGATAATATCGGCGTCGTCAGTGTTGAAGTTTTGCTTGATAACCAGAAGATTAGCGACGCCTTCTATGGGGTTGCCAGACCGGATGTCGCCGTGGTCTGGGGCAGTTTCCCGAATGGCGCCAATGCCGGATATAAATTCTCCATTGATACCACGCTGCTCAGTAACGGCGACCATACGCTGGCCATTCGTATAGGAGATCTGCAAGGGAATAAAGTCATTGTCGGCACCCGAACCATTCAAATACAGAACCGGGTATTGACGATTATTTCAACTGAGCTGGCGCGCGGCAAAAAAGGTCAATCCTATAGTTTCCAAATGGTCGCCGCCGAAGGCAGACCGCCCTATACGTGGAGCATAACTTCGGGGGCTTTACCGCAAGGATTAAATCTCAGCCCCAGCGGTTTAATCTCCGGCACGCCGACGGTGTTTGGTAATTCTACGTTCACGATAAAAGTCACGGACACTGCGGGCGGAGCCGCGCTGGTCTCGCTAACGCTGTTTGTTCAACCGGATATCGAACCTTTGCGCATTCTCACGAGTGGCGATTTGACGGCCGGGCAAACCGGAGTTGATTATTCGGAACAACTTTTCTTCGTCGGCGGAACCGCGCCGCGCACCTGGAGCCTGGGAACCGGTACGCTGCCGCCCGGGCTGACGCTGGGCGCAACAAGCGGCGTGATTTCGGGCAAACCAACCCAGGTTGGCAATTTCGCCTTCACCGTGCGTTTGACCGACGCAACGCAAACGACGGTTAACTCACAGGAAATCAGAATTGCCATCACCCCCGGACCTTTGGTCATCACCAGTTCAGGCACCTTGACAGCAGGTACGGCCGGCGCGCCTTATGCCCATCAACTCACCTTCCTGGGCGGCAAGACACCCGTCACTTGGTCACTACCGTCCGGTTCGAGTTTGCCACCGGGACTCACCTTGAATGCAAGCACCGGGCTGATTTCAGGCACGCCGACAACTGCAAATACTTACACGTTCACGGTACAACTTCGGGATTCACAGCAGCCGCCGGCAACAACCGTTTCAGGAACGTTAACGATTATCATTGCGCCGCCGCCTTTAATTATCACCAGCACCGGCGATTTAACGGCCGGACAAATCAATCACGCGTACAGTCATCAACTCACCTTCACAGGAGGAACGCCGCCGGTCACCTGGTCGTTGCCGACCGGTTCAACCTTACCGCCGGGGCTGACTCTCAATGCGACAACCGGGGTGATTGCGGGCACGCCAACGCAAACCGGTAATTTCACTTTTACGGTGAAGGTCACGGATTCGGCAAATGTCAGCACGACATCAAGCGCCTTGCGCATTATCATCTCGCCGTGATGCCGAATTAAATTTGCATCTGTTTTTTGAGAGGCAGCGTTGATGGCTGAACAAAATCAACGCTGCCTTTTTGTTATGACGGTTTGAGCAAGCCAGCTAAATGAGGTTTAAGGTGCCATGAATTTATCAGAGAAAATGCGCCATCATTTTTTCAACGAGGCAATTGAACGGCTCACCCGCGAACAACTTATCGAAGCGCAAAACCAGAAGCTTCGTCAGTTGTTATCCGAGATGACGGCCAATGAGTTTTATCAAAATAAATTCAAAGCCTGCGGCTTAACTTTTGATGAGGTAAAAAGCGCCGTTGATTTGCAGGCGCTCACCTTCACAACTAAATCGGAACTCGTCGGCGAACAAGCCGAACACCCACCGTTTGGACGGCTCCTCACTTATCCGCTTTCACACTATCGCTACCTTCATCAAACCTCCGGCACCACCGGTCGCCCGCTGAAATGGCTGGATACGGCAGCCAGCTTTCAATGGTTCGTTGATTCCTGGGGCTATGTTTATCGCGGCGCGGGCGTAAGCGAAGAGGATATCGTATTCTGCGCGTTTTCATTTGGCCCTTATATCAGCCACTGGGTAGCGATTTCCGGCGCCTGGAATATTGGCGCCCTTGCGGTTTCAGGCGGCGGATTAAACAGCGAACAGCGATTGCAGTCCATCTTCGATAATCGCTGCACCGTACTGGTTTGCACGCCAACCTACGCTTTGCACTTAGCTGAACGGGCGCGCGAAGTTGGCCTGGATTTGCGCGCTTCGGCGATTTGCAAAACCATTCATGCCGGTGAACCCGGCGCCAGCCTGCCGAATGTCAAACGGCGCATCGAAGAAGCTTGGGGCGCCACGTGTTTCGACCACGCGGGCGCAACCGAAGTCGGCGCCTGGGCTTTTGCTTGCACAACCGAATCAAACACCATTCATTTGAACGAAGCTGAATTTATCTTTGAAGTCATTAATCCGCAAAGCGGCGAAGTTGTACCGGAAGGCACACGCGGCGAGTTGGTGATTACCAATCTCGGGCGCGCGGCAATGCCGGTGTTGCGTTATCGAACCGGTGATTTGGTCGAGATGACGACCAGGCCTTGCGGGTGCGGGAGAAACTTTGCGCGCATCAAAGGCGGCGTCCTCGGGCGCGCCGATGATATGTTAATTGTGCGCGGCGTCAATCTCTATCCGAGCGCCATTGATGATTTGCTGCGCGGTCTGGCGAACATCGCCGAGTATGAAGTCCATATTCGCACCCTTTCGGGAATGGACGATTTGCTCATTCATCTCGAACCGGTTGACGCTAACCTTTTTGCCGAAACCGCCCGCCTGGTCTTAGAAGCCTTTCGCAATCGCTTCAACATCCGCGTCCATATCGAGCAAGCCGGACAGGGCAGTTTGCCGCGCTACGAATTCAAAGCGCGACGATATAAGCGAATTGAGAGTGAGGCGATTTGATTTGATAACGGGCGAAATCTTTCGAGGTGGAAGGCGCGCCTCGGGCTAAGCCCTGGCGCTATTTGTGGCGCTGTTTTCATGGCTTTGCTCATCAAGTAACCCGGCATCTTTCAGGCTGAGCAATTGGTAGGCTTCTTCAAGGTTTGGGAAGTTGCGAATCCAAACAGTTAAATCCTCGTTCACTTCTTCGGCTATCTGTTTTCGCAAACGCTTGACGAACCCGCGCGCCCCTTGGGTATTCGTATCCGGGAGCAGGACGACTAAATCATTGCGCGTATTTGTTGAAATCAAATCATCGGTTCTTACCGAATCGCCCACTAAATCGAAGAGTTGCCCCGCTTTCAGTTGCACGCTTCCGACATTGGGCTCTAAGCGAAAACCAACCATCGAAAACACCGTTCCTTCGGCGATAGCCGTTTTAACCCGTTCTTCAACATGAAGGATAAAATGCGTATACGGTTCAAGCTTCTCTTTCTTCGATTTCGGCAAGATGTTTTTGAAATCGGCGCTATAAGCCGGTTCCAATTCTTTGTCTAACCACTCTTTTGAAAACTCGCCGGTCTGCACACTAAGCGCTTCAGCGAGGGCCATCGGTGTCGCAATCCAGGAATTGACGCCGCGATAACGGGCAATCAACTGGCGGGCTTTTCGTTGCAGCTCTTTTGAACTAAACGGTTTGGTCAAATAGTAATCGGCGCCAAGCTCGGCGGATAAAATCCTATCGCTGGCGCGAAGGTGAAATTTCGATAAAGCGATAATCGGCACCGGCAAACTTGCGCGAAGGTGCGCTAATACCTTGAATCCGTCAACGATTGGCGCATCTACATCGAGAACCACGAGGTCGGGAGGCGAGGCGATAATCCCTGCAATACCGCTCAACGCATCCTTATAAATTTCAACCTTAAATTCATTAAGCGCTTTGGCAATGCGGCCGCACGAAGCAATATCATAATCAATAACCGCAACATTGAAATTTTTAGAGTCCACTTTGGAAGTTTGCGGCTTGGCCAAATTTGCGGTCTTCTCGGTAGCCATCTGTGCGGTTGTTGAGGTTACCGCCGCCTCACTTTTAGGAGGTGGCTGTACCACATCCGATGCGCGTCTGAGGTAGGTTCCACGCTCCTCGAAAGCCTCTGTCCTCGGCTTTCTCGTTACCGTTGAGGAGCCAGTGGGCTCAAGCTTGCTCAAGTCAAATTCGCCAATTTCAACGTCAAGTTCGGCAACGAAATCTGAAAAATCGTAAGCCGCATGGGTAGGAGCCTGAGGGTTGGGCTCAAGCAGTTCGGCGGTTTGCCGTTGAGCCGTACCGGGAATTGACGCAGTAGATTCATTAAATACTGTCTCCGAGGTTGAAGCGATAATTCCGATTTCAACTTCAACAAACTTGGCGGCTTCAGATTGAGCGGCTGGGGATTGCCCGCTGACTTTATCGGTTGCAGAATTAGTTTGAATGGCCTCCGGTTTCGCAGGAATTTTGACAATGGAATAATCAGGAATCGGCTCGCTGGTTTTAGCTTGCTTGGCGCTATCAGTTATCGTTTTGGTGGCTGGTAAACCTTTATCAACTGAGCGAACCGCCGGCCGAGCAGTGGGCGGCGCATCTTCGGTAGCGGCCGTTTCGCGAGCTTCAGGATGATTTAAAAGAAACAGACCTCTGAATACATCTATCTCAATAGCTTGATCAGGAAGATTGGTGGATTTCTCAAAAACCAGTGTGCCTCCGGTCTTTGTGCCGCTTCCTTGGCTCTCTAATCGAAATGACTCTTTAACAAAAGGCAGGAACTCTTTGATAACCGGATTTCGTTTGTCGCTATCAACTAACAGAACCGTTGCGGCAAACGAGGAAGCCCAGACGGCAAATTCTCTGGCTCTTGGCTTGAGTTCATTATCGGCAACCGGAATTAAGCTTGATATGGAATCAAACAAGAATCGGCGCGGCTGCGCCTCTTTGAACCACCATTCCAGTTCTTTTAATATCGGGGTGAGCTTTGATAAACGCGAGACTTGTTCAATAACCCGTTCGGAATATTCTAAGATGACCAGTTTCCCCTTCTGTACATCCTCCAGGCAATCATAGCCGAGGCGCGCAAATTGACGCATGGCTTCTTCGGGGGGATGGTGAGTGACCAAAGCGACAGGCTCTTTTTGTTTTAATCCTTCAATGAGAAATTTGATACCAAAGAGTGCCGGGGCGGTATCATCTCCGTAAGCTATATAGAGTCGTTGGCTTTCAAGTCCGCCCAGTAATTTATCAACAGGCTCAATGCCGCTTGGTATTAATTTGGGGGCTTCTACACTCATCTTGCACTTCGCTTCATTCGTGGCAATCAACGAAAGAGTAAATTATCATCTCAACTTGCGACGTCAGATTCCGTCTGTGCGCCAAGCTGCCTGAGAGTTACCAAAGTAATAAATGAAAAATACCGGTCTCATACCAGAACTCGTTTCACTCCAGAACCAGTGTCACGGGTGAAAACAAATTATGCGCGCTCATAATTATCATTATAGCGGATTTACTAGGTTCAGCACTCAGGCGACAGGCTATAGACTGGCAACTAGTGCCACAGCTTTTTTCAGCCTTTCGACGGTCTTTTCCTGTCCAAGCGTAAGCATGATTTCAAACATTCCAGGGCCTACGGATTGACCGGTTAACGCCGTACGCGAAGCGTTAATCAACAGACCTGGTTTAACTCCCCTCTCCTCGGAATAGGCTCTGAGAGCCGCTTCTGCGCTATGGTGAGAAAAATCGGTTAAGGCATTCAGTTTATCAGCCAGCCCCGGCAGCAACTCCTTCAACCGATCATCTTTTAAATTTTTCTTTATCGCTGCCGCCTCATAGTCGAATTCATCGGCAAAATAAGGTCTGCCAAAAGACACAAAATCTGTGAGCGTTCGGTAGCGGGCACGCAACAAATCCACAGTTTTCATCAACCACTCGCGCTGTTCAGCCGCGTACGCTTGGCGCCACAAATCGGCTTTCCGCAACTCGTCGGCAACCATCTCGACTAATTGAGATAAGTCCATGGTCTTGATGTATTCGCCATTCATCCACAGCGCTTTGGGGTCAGTCCAATCGCGTCCATTGGACTCTTCAAAGTTAAAAATGGCGGCTGATTTATGCACCTCTTCAAGGTTGAATTTTTCAATCAATTCAGCCCGCGAGAGAAGTTCTTGTCCATCGCCTGACGACCAACCAAGCAGTGCTAAAAAATTGACCAGCGCATCGGGCACAAATCCTCGATCTCGATAGGTTGTAACCGAGACGACTTCGCCGTGTTTGCGCTTCGATAATTTAATTTTGCCGGGGGCGAATATCAGCGGCAGATGCGCAAATTTTGGAACTGTCGCTCCTAACGCTTCATAAATTAATACCTGCTTGTGGGTATTCGTCAAATGGTCTTGCCCACGTATGATATGGGTGATACCCATATTGATATCATCCACAACGACAGACAAGTTATAAAGCGGATGCCCATCTGAACGCACGAGCACCAAATCTTCTATATCCGAATAATCGCGCTCCTGGCTGCCAAAAACCAAATCCTCGAATGCAGACACCCCTTCAGCAGGAACTTTTAAACGGATAGCGGCTGCTTCACCGGATTCGATTCGTTTTTTGGCGTCTTCGAGCGACAAGTTCCGATAAGGATGGTTTCCTTTACCTGTTGCCGCTTGCGCAAGGGCCCGGTCAACGATTCGTTCTTTGAGACTTTTATCATCTTCCTCAGCTTTAGGTGTGAAGTCGTAATAGGCTTTACCTTCTTCGACCAACTTATACGCAGCAGCGCGGTGCTGCTCGGCATAATCAGATTGAAAAAAAGGTCCTTCATCGGCCTCCAGCCCAAGCCACTGCATACCTTGAAGAATGCCGCGTACCATCTCTTCAGAAGAACGCTGCATATCGGTATCTTCTATGCGAAGGATAAAAATACCCTGATGTTTGTGGGCGAATAACCAATTAAATAAAGCGGTTCGGGCGCCGCCAACATGTAAATATCCAGTTGGGGATGGCGCAAACCTAACTCTTACTTTGTCAGTCATAAGCTTGTCATTATCCGTGAGAGATTTGGCAAAACGCAAGTTTGCTTCTCTGTATCCAAAGAAAAAGGGAGAGCCGAATTCGACTCTCCCTTGATTGGGTTAAGTAGAAGGAAGTCTTTGATACTTCCTCCTACAGGTCCAAGGTTAATTATTGACAAGTTTGCGTAATACGTTTGGTTACCGAGGAACCATCCGGGTTGGAAATCTTCAACTCGGCGTTTCCATTCAACAAGCCACAAGCGTTCTTCCTGAGAATAATCGTGTTGTAGCTTGTACTTGAACCAGTCGTTACTGCGCTCTTGAACTTGGTCTTCTTCACCTTCGTGCCGTTGATCGTGGCAATTGCCTCACCACTGAAGTTGCGACCTGTTACGGTTATCGCACCATCAGCAACTGTGACATTGTCAATCACCGGAGCAGAACCAGTACCGCCTGTGGCAGTTCCGGGTCTGCACTTGAAGGTAACCTGAATGCCTTGTTCGTTACCCAACGGACAGCCAGCCGGCGTTCCCGTTACGGCTGAGGTCAGGTTTCGACTCGTGCCATTCGGACCACTCGCGAAGATCAAGAA
>JBIOWC010000875.1:0-12191 GCA_044868105.1 Blastocatellia bacterium | reverse complement strand
CCACAGAGGCAAAAGCTTTCGAGCGCCTGGAATGGCGCAGTATCGGGCCCAGCAATATGGGCGGACGGGTCGCCGATGTGGAAGGCGCGCCGGGCAACCCTAATCTTGTCTATGTCGGTTCGGCTTCGGGCGGCGTTTGGAAAACGACGAACGGCGGCGTGACCTGGACGCCGATTTTTGAACGTCAAGGCACCCAATCCATCGGCGATCTGGCGCTTGAACCGGGCAACCCGGAGGTGCTTTGGGTCGGCACAGGCGAATCGAATGTTCGCAACAGCGTCGGTTTCGGCGACGGCGTTTATAAATCAAATGATGGCGGCAAGAGTTGGAAACATCTTGGGCTCAAGGAAACCAACACCATCTCGCGCATCGTCATTCATCCAACCAACCCCGACATCGCTTATGTTGCCGCTGTCGGTCACCCGTTCGGCGCGAATGAAGAACGCGGCGTGTTTATGACTACGGATGGCGGCAAGACCTGGACCAAGACCTTATACATAGACGCCAATCACGGCGCCTGTGACCTCGAAATCGATGCGGCCAATCCCAACATTTTGTACGCCGGAATGTGGTACTTCGAGCGCAAGCCCTGGACATTTAAAAGCGGCAGCGAAAAAGGCGGCTTATTCCGTTCGATTGACGGCGGACGCACCTGGAATAAAGTCACCAGCGGCTTACCCAAATTACTGGGCCGCATCGGCGTGCGGGTTGCGCCAAGCAATCCGAATGTCGTGTATGCCATGGTCGAATCGAAAGACGGGGCGTTGTATCGCTCGGACGACAAAGGCGAAAGCTTCAAGCTGGTGCATAAAAGCTCGGACATCGTGCAACGCGGTTTCTATTACACGCGCGTGCGCGTAGACCCGATGAATGAAAATCGGGTTTTTGCCGTGTCGTCGCCGCTCTATCTTTCAATTGATGGCGGACGCACCTTCAAAACCATCTCCCAACGCACGCATATTGACTATCACGCTTTATGGATTGACCCGAAAGACCCGCGCCACCTGTGGCAAGGTCAAGACGGCGGGGTTGCCGTTTCGCACGATGGCGGCGATAGCTGGGAATATCTCAACAATTTTCCGCTCGGCCAGTTCTATCAGGTTTATGCGGACAATCGCCAGCCTTTCTATTATGTATCGGGCGGCTTGCAGGACAATGGCACGTGGACGGGACCGGCGCGTAACCGCGAACCCGCAGGCATCCTCAATGATGATTGGCGCATGATTAGTTTCGGCGACGGCTTTTATGCGATGAATCACCCGGACGACCCGGAACTCTATTTAACCGAATCGCAATCCGGCAACGTCCTACGCACGGATATGCGCAACCGCGAACAACAGTCCATTGACCCTTATGCAGGTAATGGCGGTGGGGCGGCGGCAAATAACCGATATCGTTTCAACTGGAACTCGCCGCTGGTGCCTTCACCACACGATAAAAATACCGCTTACCTGGCCGGCAACGTGGTCTTCAAATCGACCGATTACGGCAAAAGCTGGACGAAGATTAGCGAAGACCTGACGACCAATAACAAAGAGCGGCAGAAATCGGCGGGCGGGCCTGTCGCCGAAGAAAATTCATCGGCGGAATATTTCTGCACCATCATCAGCCTCGCCGAATCTCCTAAACAAGCCGGGGTGATTTGGGCTGGAACCGACGATGGCAATTTGCAACTCACAACCGATGGCGGTAAGAGTTGGACAAACTTAATTAAAAATATTCCCGGCATCCCCGTGGATTCATCGGTCTCGCATGTTGAGCCATCGCGGGTCAATGCAAACACCGCTTATGTCGCATTCGACCGGCACAAATTTGACGATTATCGCCCTTATGTTTTCAGGACGACCGATGGCGGCAAATCGTTTACCAACATAAGCGCCGGACTCCCGGCGAACGCTTATGTTCACGGTTTATGTGAAGACCCGCGCAATCCGAACCTGATTTATGCGGGAACCGAAATTGGCCTCTTCGCCTCTTACACGGGGGGCGGCAATTGGCTTTCGCTGGGGCTGAAAAATCTTCCCAATGTTGCGGTACACGACATACTCGTTCATCCGCGCGACAACGATTTGATTCTGGCAACCCACGGCCGCAGTTTCTATGTCTTCGATGATGCAACGCCGATTCAACAGATGAATGCCAATGTGTTGGCGAGCGAGGCAACCCTTTTTGAGGTTCGGCCGGGACTGCGTTTTACCATGCGATTTACGCGCTACGGCATTGGCGACAAACCGTTCACCGGGCAGAATCCGCCGGGCGGCGCGTTGATTTACTATTATTTGAAAGACAAACCCGACGATAAAAGTCCCTTCAAACTCGAAATTCTCGATGCCTCGGGCAAAGTGATTCGCCAGCTTAAAAATGCGCCGAAAGACAAAGGCCTCAATCGCGCAGTATGGGATTTGAGTTATGAAGGGGCGCGCTTGCGTCGCCCCATTCCTGAAGAGCAATTACAATTTTTTGGCGGGCTCAGCGGTCCACAGGTGATGCCCGGAACCTATACGGTGAAGTTGACGCTGGGCGGGAAAACTCAGGAAAAGAAGCTTGAAGTGCGCGTTGACCCAACCGTAAAAGTCACCCCGGAAGAGTTGCAGGCGCAGCATGACATGGCCGTAAAGATTCAAGAGATGGTTTCGCCAATGAATGATGGACTCCGGGCGCTTGACAGTTACAAAGCGCAACTTGAACAAATCGAAAAGACCGTCAAAGACCGTATGCCCGACGCGCCCGCAGAGTTGACCAAAGCGTTGAGCGATTACAAGAAGCAGGTTGACGAGCTGTTAATTAGTCTGGCGTCGTCTGATAGCAACGAAGATGCAGGAAACGCGGCAAAATTTGCCGATGTATTGTTCAATTTCTTCTTCTCGGTCGCCGGAGGGAATTTTGCCCCGACCCCGGCACAACGCGAATACTTCACGGAATTGCAAACGGAGTTTCCCAAGCGCATCGGCGAGATTAACAAGTTCATCAACGAAACCGTGCCCAAGATGAATGAGACCCTGAAGAAGCACAACGCGCCAATCATCATTCAAGGAAAGCCAGTTGACACGCCGCAGTAAGATGAAGGGGAGACAGGGAGACAGGGAGACGGGGAGAACTGAAGATGAGCCACTTCAGGCAATTTACCGGCTCGCAAATATAAGTCACTTAGTTGTAAAAATCACCTGTTGTTGCAAGCCTGTTGAAGATAGGCGAGAGGCGTTCTCTCCCTATCTCCCCTTCTCCCTGTCTCCCCGTCTCCCTGTCATCTTTTCAGGAGTCAAGTTCGGCCTTTGCCTTCGCCAACGCCTCGCGCACGCGTTCGGGCGAGGTGCCGCCGCGCGCCGGTTTATTGGCCAGCGAGGCTTCGAGCTTTAAGGCGGCAAATAAATCTTCTTCAAACAGCGGCGAGAAATTTTTGTACTGCTCAAGCCTCAGTCCCTCAAGGTCGCTTCCCTGCTCTATCGCCAAGGCGACCACACGCCCGACCAGTTCATGGGCGCGGCGAAATTCCAAGCCTTTACGCACCAGATAATCGGCTAAATCCGTGGCGTTCAAAAAGCCAACCGATGCCGCTGCCCGTGTGCGCTCGCCGTTGATTCGCGCGTTGCGAAGCACCGTCGTCATCACCCTGAGCGACCCGTGCAAGGTATCCAGGGTATCGAAGAGCGCCTCTTTGTCTTCCTGCATATCTTTGTTGTAAGCAAGCGGCAAGCCTTTCATTAAAGCGAGCAGCGCCGCGTGATGCCCGAAGACGCGACCGGCTTTGCCGCGTATGAGTTCCAGCGAATCGGGGTTTTTCTTTTGCGGCATGAGTGACGAGCCGGTCGAAACCGCGTCCGAAAGTTCGATGAAAGAAAATTCGCTTGTTGAATAGATAATGAAATCTTCGGCAAGTCGGCTGAGGTGCATCATGCCAATTGAAGCCGCACCGACAAATTCAATTACGAAATCGCGGTCGCTCACGGCGTCCAAACTGTTTTCGCATACCCCATCAAAGCCCAGGCGTTTTGCCATCGTCTCGCGGTCAATCGCAAAGCCGGTTCCGGCGAGCGCGCCCGCCCCCAGCGGCAGCCGGTTGACGCGCAAGCGAATATCGCTGAGCCGCTCAAGGTCGCGTTTCAACATTTCAAAATAAGCCAGCAGGTAATGCGCAAAGAGAATCGGCTGCGCCCGTTGCAGATGCGTATAACCGGGCATTATCACCTCAAGGTTAGCTTCCGCGAGGTCAATGAGCCCGCCTTGCAGGGCAAGGATGAGTTGCGCCGTTTGATCAATTTCGCGGCGCAAGAATAATCGCAAATCGGTGGCGACTTGATCGTTGCGACTGCGCCCGGTGTGCAATTTGTAACCGACTTCGCCGACCAGCGCGACGAGTTCCGCTTCGACAAAACTGTGCACATCTTCGGCGTCGCGCGAGTCCAGATAGCGCACATCTTCCTGGGCGCGCTGCAAAATTTTCTTAAGTCCATCGCTGATGGTTTGCGCTTCTTCCTGCGTCAGAATGCCGATTTTATTAATCGCTTCGGCTTGCGCGAGACTGCCTTCGATGTCGGCTTCGATGAGCCTTCTATCAAAGGCAAACGAAGCGTTAAAGCGCGCGAAATCGGCATCGGCAACGCCTGTGAATCGGCCGCCCCAAAGTTTCATCTAGCTCTCCGTTTCTCTGTAATTTTCAACATAACGAATTAAATCAGGGAAAAATTCATGAAAATCGGCTTCGAGTAATTCGTAGTTTGCCACCAACTCTTCAGCGGAATTCACCAGACTGTTTTGGCGTTTGAACCGCTTTGACAAACGATTCAAGGTTTGGTGTATGGCCGGCAGCTCACGATACGAAGTGAGCCAATCTTCGCCGACAATATAAGGCAACATGCGTTGCAATCGTTCGGGCAATAGCGAATGGTTGGTGGTCAGAATGCCGTACACATTTTGTGAAAAATTTTGCAGCGGGATGGTTGAATAACGCGACCAGCTTTTAGCTAAAAAGTGGTCATAAAAAATATCAATCATAATACCGGCAAATCGGCGTCTGGCCGCCGAAATGCGCCGCGCGCTGGCGCGAAAAACCGCGTGCGAATCGGTAAAGATATCTACTTTGCGGTGAAGTTTGATGCCCTGGGCGATGGCCAGCGGATAGGTAAGTTGGTTTATCGAACCTTTGACAAAATCGCCGAGTAGATTGCCAATCAGCGATTCCGCCGTATCGTCAGCCAGATAGAGATGCCCCAGGTAGTTCATAATTAGTCAATGAAAGATTAGACTAGCGCTTGAAAATGGATTGAGCAAATCGCGTTTTCAGCATTCGAATTTCGACAGGAATAGTAAATCGCCCACTGGCGAGATATAAAAAGTTATCCTCGGATAAAACGGAAAGGACAGATTTCTCGGAAACTTTTATCCCTGGTAAGGACTGAGCGGTTTTCTATCATTCGAGAAAAATTGGCGGCTGAATTGCGGCCGTTCGCCAAAATTAAACAGCAAGCCGATTTCGATGGGTGTGGCGCGCAAGTAATTTTTCAGTTGCGCTTCGTGAGCCGGATGTAACGAAGTGCCGGCTTTGACTTCAACGATTACTTTCTGATTCACGATGAGGTCAGCGAGGTAATAACCGACCAATAGCCCTTCGTAATAAACTTCAATCTTTTGTTGTCGCAAGGCTTGTAGATGCAGCTTGCGCAACTCGATAAGCAGAGATTTCTCGTAAACAATCTCAAGAAACCCATGCCCCAGCGTGTTATAGGTGTTGTAAAACGCTTTGATAATCAGGTCCGTCAAAGCCTTTTCTTTTAAGTCTGTCGGCATAATTACACCTCCCGGATGTTAAGCTATCGGCAATCAAAATCCGTTTAATCTGTCTTTTCCGTTAAATCCGAAGACAAATTCGGACGTTTGGTTAAGCCGCTTGGTATAAGATGAATCTTGTATTTATTGAAGGAATCCGCCGCGTTAGGTTGACCGGATTTTCCGAAGAGCATGCCCATATTAACGCGCCGCCGGTTTCATTTCCTACCGAAAATTCGCTATGCTCAAATTTTATTGAAAGGAGACCTATGGCACACACCATACATGGCGCGTGTCCGCACGATTGCCCGGACACCTGCGCCATGCTCATTACCGTTGAAGACGGTCGCGCCACAAAAGTTGAAGGCGACCCCACGCATCCACCGACTGCGGGTTTTCTTTGCACCAAAGTCAATCGCTACCTTGAGCGGGTTTACAGTCCGCAAAGATTGCTTTACCCGATGCGCCGCGCCGGCAAAAAAGGTGAAGGTAAATTTGAGCGCATCAGTTGGGATGAAGCCTTAGACACCATTGCCTCGCGCTTTAAAGACATCGCCGCAGATAACCCGGAATCCATTCTGCCCTACAGTTACGGCGGCACCATGGGACTGGTGAATGGTTCAAGCATGGATAGACGGTTTTTTCATCGCCTGGGAGCAAGCCTCCTGGCGCGAACCATCTGCGCGACGGCCGGAGCCGATGCCATGCGTTACACCCTGGGCGCGAATATGGGAACCGATTCGATGCGCTTTTCCCGCGCCAAATTAATTGTCTTGTGGGGGACGAACACGCTGGCCTCGAACATTCATCTGTGGACAGAGATTAAAGCGGCGCTTGATAACGGCGCCCGCCTCATCGGCATTGACCCGTATCGTAATGAGACCCTTGACCGGGCGCATCAACACATTCAACTGAGACCCGGAACTGACGCGGCTTTCGCCCTCGGCGTCATGAATGTGATTTTAAGCGAAGGCTTGGAAGATAAAGTTTATCTTGAACAGCACACTCTCGGATTCGATAAATTGCGCGAAAATATCAACGACTTTCCGGCGGCGCGGGCGGCGCAAATCTGCGGCGTGGGGGTCGAAGAGCTAGTCGGATTTGCGCGTGAATATGCGACCACGCGCCCGACTGCAATTCGTATCAACTACGGCTTGCAACGTCACGCGGGCGGCGGCAATGCCGTGCGCGCCATTGCCTGTCTTCCGGCAATGACCGGCGCCTGGCGCGACGTCGGCGGCGGCGTGTTGCTGTCAACCAGCGGCATGTTCCAATTGAACACCCAGGCGCTTGAACGCCCCGATTTAATCAAAGGTAAGCCGCGCACCATCAATATGTCTTGTCTGGGTGATGCGCTTACTTCGGCAGAGCCCCCCGTCAGAGCGATTTATGTTTACAATTCAAACCCTGCGGCGGTTGCCCCTGAACAGTCGAAAGTCATTGAAGGCTTCCGGCGCGAAGATTTATTTACTGTCGTCCATGAACAATTTCAAACCGATACGGCAGATTACGCGGATATCTTGTTGCCTGCAACCACGCAGCTTGAACACCGCGACGTGGTTAAACCATACGGGCATTACTATCTGATGTATAACGAACCGGCGATTGCGCCGCTTGGCGAATCCAAGCCCAACATTGAAGTATTCAAGCTGCTCGCTGAACGCTTAGGGTTTGAAGACCCGTGTTTCAACGACACGGAAGAAGATATTATCGAGCAGGCGATTTCAACCGATTACGCGCCCTTTGCGGGCATTACCCTTGAACGATTGAAACAGGAAGGCTGGGTGCGCCTCAACATCCCGGAAGATTTCGCGCCGTTTGCCGAAGGCCATTTCAAAACGCCTTCGGGCAAGTGCGAAATCTATTCCGAGCAGTTAGACCTGATGGGCATTAACCCGGTGCCCAATTACATTGCGCCGCGTGAATCGCCTGAACGCGCGCCCGAACTGGCGGCGCGTTTCCCGTTGCAACTGTTGAGCCCTCCGGCGCGCACGTTTTTGAACACCTCGTTTTCGCATCTGCCTTCGTTTATTAAACAAGAGAAAAAACCGTTCATTGATTTGAGCAAAGAAGACGCGCGCGCGCGCGGCATCAATGACGGCGATAGGGTGCGGGTGTTCAACGATAGAGGTGAATTTCAAGTGACGGCGCGAATCTCGGACCGCGTGAAACCGGGCGTCGCCGTCAGCTTATCCATCTGGTGGAATAAACTCAGTCCCGATAATCGCAATGTCAATCAAACGGTGTCGCAAAATTTGACGGATATCGGCGCCGGCGCGACCTTTTATGACAACCTGGTTGAGGTTGAAAAAATATAGCGCGAATACGTGGGGCACGAAGCGCACGAAGGTTCATTCTCTTTTTATCTTTGTGTTCCTGGTGTCTTATGTGTTCAATGCAGTTTGAAAAATATATGCAGACAGTGGAACCCCAAGACCCGAATTTTGAAGCGAAGGTGCGCGCCAGTTTTGCCCGTCAGGGACTGATGACCAACCTGGGCGCGCAAATTACCAGGGTGCGCCCCGGCGAAGTTGAAATTGAACTCGCAAGCCGCGCCGATCTCACCCAACAACATGGCTTTGTGCACGGAGCAGCGGTTGCGGCGATTGTTGATACGGCTTGCGGCTATGCGGCAATCAGTCTGCTAGCGGAAAACTTTGAAGTCGTAACGGTCGAGTTTAAAATCAACTTCGTCGCGCCCGCGCTGGGTGAAAAAATACGCGCTCACGGTCGCGTGAAAAAAGCCGGAAAAACTTTAACCGTCTGTGACGGCGATGCCTTTGCCATCGTTGACGGCAAAGAAAAACTTGTTGCGACCATGCAGGCAACCATGATGGCAGTGGAAGCAAATCGAAGTTAATATTTATTCAGCGCCTTATGAAAAATCGTCTTTCATTTTTGATTGTTGCCATTTTGCTGCTCACTCAAGCTGCGCTGGCGCAAGGCTTGCCACCCACGACGGTGCCGCAGCGGCGACCGTCGCTCAAACGCGACCGCACCTTGCAAATCGTGCTGCCGAAAATTCTTCAAAATGAAGATGAGCGCACGCCGAGTAACGAACTGATTGATTTGATGAGTCCGCTCAATACCAATAATGGCGCGGCGCGCCGCCGGGCCATTCTGGCGCTCGGTCGCATTGGCTATACCTCAGCAGTTCCCGCGCTCACCGAAGTTCTCAAGATTGACCGCAGCCCTGAAATGCGCGCGCTGGCGGCTTTTTCGCTTGGTGAAATCGAAAGCCCTTATGCGGTCTCCACGCTGCTCGATAAACTTTCCGGCGAGAATGAAGAATCATTGCTCGTGCGGGCACGCGCCGCCGAAGCGCTCGGCAAAATCGCCGCTTATAAACCGGCGGCCGATGCGCTCGGCAAATATGGACTGGTGGCGATTAGCGAAGCGCTGGTCAAACTGTTGCCCGACCCGGCGCAACCGGTGTCGCCCGATACCAAGCTCATCACCTCGCTTACGCTTACCGCCTTGTTGCGCATCAAACAGGCAGCGACCGTTCCCGCCATCACCAATCAACTGCGCTCGCCCGATAGCGATATCCGCTGGCAAGCGGCAAATGCGCTGGCGCGTATCCGCGAAGCCATCGCCCCGGCCGGGCCTCAGCTGTTGACCTTGCTCGATGATAAAGACCCTCTGGTGCGAGCCAACGCGGCGCGCGCACTGGGCGCCGCTAAAGACGGAAAAGCCGTCGAGCCATTAATCAAGCTGCTTGCCGACCCGGACGAGCGCGTGACGGCAAGCGCCATCAATGCGCTTGGCGCTATCGCTGATGCGAAAGCCGCGCCGCCGCTCGTTGATTCAGGCAATAAATTGTTAGACGGTTATCGCGCTTTTGACCGCGCAAAATCAGGCGTTCCGCCGCAACAGAATCTTTTGCTGTTGATTGCGACGGCGTTGGGCAATATGAAAGAGGGGCGCGCCCTGCCCTTCCTTAAAGCCTTTCGGCTCGCGCCCGATGGTCACGTCGGCGCCAATCCGGAGGTCGAAATCGCTTTGGCAAAGTTCGGTGAAACCACCTTTTTCGATTTTCCTGAAACGGCAAAGGTTCAAATCGAGAACTGGAAAGCGGTTGGCAATTTCGCGCAAGGGCTTGGCGAATTGAAAACCGATAAAGCCAAAGCCACCTTGATAGATTTATTCGTCGCCAAACCTGATGCGCGCGCCGTGTCCGATATTTTAAACGCCCTGGTGAGCGCCAAGCTTGATGGCGTGCAGAAAATATTGCTTGAACAGCTAAAAGCCCCGGATGTGATTGTGCGGTCAACCGCCGCCACCCTCCTGGGTGATGCGGGCGACGCATCGGATGCGGTGATCACGGTGCTCAACGACGCGTATAAAACGGCGAAGGCCGATAAGATGAATGATGCGCGCATCGCGATTATCGAAGCTGCGACCAAATTAAAGAAGCCGATTAATGTTCAGGTGCTCACCGAAGAGACCAGGGATGACGATTATGTTGTGCGCCGTCGCGCGGCTGAACTTTTAATCGAATCCAAACAGGATGTGAGCGGGTTGAAGCTCCAAATAGGGGCCGCCAAAACCGGTCATGACCGCGCCTATTGGAAACGCATGGCGCAACTCACCTCATCGGGAAAAAATCCGATTGCCGTATTGCATACAAAAAAAGGCGACATTCGCATCGAGCTATTGGCCTCGGAGGCGCCGATGACCGTAGATAATTTTATGCAACTGGCGAAGAGCGGATTTTATAACGGTTTGGCATGGATTCGCGTGGTTCCGAATTTCGTGATTCAAGGCGGCGACCCGCGCGGCGATCAAAACGGCAGCCCGGATTATCAAATCCGCGACGAGATCAATTTGCGCGAGTATAAAACCGGCGCCGTCGGCATGGCGCTTTCGGGCAAAGACACCGGCGGCAGTCAATTTTTCATTACCCATTCACCCCAACCGCATTTGGACGGCGGTTACACCATCTTCGGTCAGGTGACCGCCGGAATGGATGTCGTCAACCGCATCGCACGCGGCGATAAAATCGAGCGCGTCGAAATCATCGAACCCAAATAAACCAACGTAAAAAAGAGCAGACCTCGTACACGGTTGGCGGCTGACTTCCTGAGCGTTGCTCCGCAAAAATAAACCTTAAAATTTGGCGAGCCAGGCGACTATGGTGTCTTGAATGTTGGCGTAAACCTCTTCCCGGGATAGGCCGGCTTTCTTGGGAACAGCGAAAGAGTGGTCGCCCAGCGCAATACTATAAAGGGTGGCGGCGGGTTTGAGTTTCTTAATGATGGGGCGGAGTTCATCCGGGGTGCCGAAGGGGTCACGTTCGCCTTGCACAAAGAGCATCGGCTTGTTGATTTTTGACAGATGTTCGGCGCGAAGTTTTTCCGGGTTGCCCGGCGGATGCAAGGGATAACCGAGAAAGACCAGCCCGGTTAATCCGTCAAGCCCTTGCGCGGCAACCTGTGAAGCGATGCGCCCGCCCATGGATTTCCCGCCGATAAATAATCGGTTATCGCCGAGTTTTTTGCTGACCGCCTCGATCACGGCGCGGTAACAGGCTTCCAGCTTATCGGCTCTATCCGGCGCATTGCGCCCTTGCTCGCTGTAGAGAAAGTTAAAGGTCAGCGTGTCTACGCCGCGCGCCGCAAGCTCGCCGGCAAAGGTCTTCATAAACGTGCTGGATTGATTTGCGCCGGCACCGTGACCTAAAACCAGGGTAGCGCCGAGTCGCTTGTTTTTGCTAGCCGGATAGCGAATGGCGGTGACTGATTCTTGCGCGTTGACCTTTATCTTCATGGGGTCTCGGTTGTAGGTGGAACCGTCAGGTATAAAATCAACCAAACCAAAAGGGCAAATAATGCCAAAGTAAATACAACGCCAATCACTTTATCTCTGGTATCTTTTTTTGCGGTAATCTCTTCTGTCATAGCGGCGCAATAATAACTGGACTGTGGCTCGATAGGCAATGTAGTCTGAATCAAAAACGGAGCGACAAGTTGCATCAAGAAGAGAGGCTGAAACCCGACGCTATGGAACCCTTTATCAAAGAAGCGGTGCCGCTAGCGCCCCTTACGACGCTCGGAATCGGCGGCGCGGCAAAATATTTCATTGAAACCGAAACGGCTGAAAAACTGGTTGGCGCAATCCTTTGGGCACAGTCCAGCGGGTGGCCAATCTTTATTCTCGGCGGCGGCAGTAACATTGTCGTTGCGGATTCAGGTTTTCAAGGGTTAGTCATTCACAATCGGATTCGAGGGATTGAATTTTCGCCCGACCCGGCAAAATTTGTCTGCTCCCGAACAGATGAAACCCTGGCTAAAGTCGGCGCGGGCGAAATCTGGAATGTCTTTGTTCAACTTTGCGTCGCAAAAAATCTTGCGGGGGTTGAATGTCTCGCGGGCATTCCCGGTCAGGTCGGTGCCACGCCGATTCAAAACGTCGGCGCTTACGGACAG
>JBIOWC010000874.1:0-3879 GCA_044868105.1 Blastocatellia bacterium | reverse complement strand
AGCGCGGCGTTCGGTTTGGAATTTACGTCCGCAAATGCTTGAAGGCGGCGACCTGGTTACGGCGCTTTCCGAAACCGCCAGACAACTGACGGCTGGAACTTCCGTTGAAGCTCAATTAAAGGTTGTGGGAACGCCGCATCCCTTGGCGAGCGCCATTGAGAGTAACTTGTTACGCATCGGTCAGGAAGCGATAACCAATGCGATGAAACACGCTAAACCGGAAAAGCTTGAAATCGAATTAATCTATGAATCGGTTTGCGTGCGTTTGCGAGTCGCCGATGATGGTTGCGGATTCGACATCAATCATATTGCCTCGTCGGAGGAAGGACATTTCGGATTACTCGGCATGCGCGAGCGCATCGAACGGCTCAAGGGAGAGTTGAGTTTGCAGAGTTATCCGGGCACAGGAACAGCCGTGACGGTGATGATTCCTTTGCGATAATAAGTTTAATTATGAGCAAAAATAAGCCCATTCGAATATTAATCGCCGACGACCATTTCGTCGTGCGCATGGGGCTTGCGGCGGTAATCAATACGCAATCCGATATGGAGGTTGTCGCTGAAGCCTCCAATGGATTGCAAGCGCTGGAACTTTTTCGCCAACATTTGCCGGATGTCACCTTGATGGATTTGCGCATGCCGCAGATGCAGGGGGTCGAAGCTATTATGGCAATTCGACAAGAGTTTCCTAAAAGCCGCTTCATTGTTTTGACGACCTTTGATGGTGACGAAGATATTTATCGCGCCCTGCAAGCCGGCGCGCGCGCCTATTTATTGAAGGATATGCTCGGCGATAGATTACTTGATGCGATCCGAAGCGTCCACGCTGGACAGCGCCACATTCCGCCGGAGGTTGCCAACCGGCTGGCTGAACGCATGTTTCGCACGGAACTCAGCGCCCGGGAACTCGAAGTCTTAAAGTTAGTTGCCAAAGGCAAGAGCAATAAAGAGATCGCCGGTGATTTAGGAGTCGCCGAAGGAACCATTAAAATTCATCTGAATAATATTTTAAGCAAACTCGGAGTTAGCGACCGAACGCAAGCCACCACCTATGCGCTTCAACATGGAATCATTCATCTGGATGAGGAAATTTGAATACCACTAAAGTTATAGCCAAAAGCTTACCTTACGTTTAATGACGCAATATATATTTTGCGCTATGCTTCGGCAGTCAGAGGATATCTCAGAAACTGCCCGAATTGAAAAATCCAAATCATTTCACAGGGCGCGAGTTTTCCGGTTGGCTGTGAAATGGTTTATCGCATTGCAATACAGATTGAGGTGAAATTGTTTATGAAACGACTTACAAGCCTTTTGATTGTTTTATTCGTCGTTCCAGTTTTTGCAGGGTCACGCGATGCAAACTGGCGACCAGCCACCGACAAGGAGATTAAGGAAGCTATTCCGGCCAGAGTGCCGGTTGAAAAAGAGCGCATAGAAACGGAATACCGCACGGCATCGGGCGTCACCGATGGACGTGGCAAATATATCGCCGGGATTTTAATGATTACTGCCGGATATGCGGCGGAAGGCAAGTATTCGCACTACTTTCTCACTCAAGTCCCGATACAGGTAGGCAATATATCGCTGCCCCGCGGTGAGTATGTATTCGGCTCTCAACGTGTGGATGACGAAACTTTGGATGTGAAGTTCTATGTTGCCTCGAATGGAAAATTATTGGGGAGCGCGAAAGCCAAGCGCGGCACGCGGCGCGGCGCTATCCGCTCGTTTCTGATTACGCCGCCGGAAAAAGGCGTATTTACCATGCAAATCGGGCGATTCATTATTGATTGTAAGTTAGGCGAATAGATTCCGGGCTTCAACTAGATATTCGTGGTTACTTGAGCCAAAAAACCAGCCACAGAGTTGATGAAGTTTCTCGAAAAAATGAATATCTCCAAGCGAATAGATTCAAATTCATTTTTTTAAATCACAACCCTGTGGCTTTTTGTGCGCGCCTATTTGCGCCTTAATTTAATCCCCGTCCACAACCTGAACCTTGATGGCCTGCAACCCATTGCTCATATGCCCTGCACTATCCCAGGCTCTCACAAATATTTTGTAAGTTCCGGGACCGAGCCTCAGGTGTGATTCCCAGCCGCACCAAACCCAAGGGTTATAACTTTTATGGATTTGCCCATCTTTCCAGGTCTTTCCACCGTCGGCTGAGAGTTCCACTCGTTTAATCAATCGCCCGTTGCTGGCTATCGCATAACCTTCGACAACGACGACTTCATCCAAAACCGTTTCGCCGTCGTGCGGGCGCGAGATGAGCACATTAACCGCATTGTCATTTGCCGGTTGGGGTTTGAATTCGGCCGAGCCGCTTTCGCAATTGGCAAACAGGTTGATTTCATTAATCCATTTGACGCTGCAGGTTCCATCATAGCCGGGAACAATGACCCGCAGCGGGTAACCGTTTGCCGGCGTAATGGTTTCGCCATTCATCTCATAAGCAAGCAGGACTTCGGGGCTCAGCGCTTTATTAAGGGGAATCGACCCGCCCGATACCACATTCACGCCCCTCGCTTTGCCATTATTTAATCCAAAAAAAACCACGTGGGTCGCATCCGCTTCAATCCCCGAAGCCAACAGCAGATGACGCAATCGAATGCCGCTCCACTTCGCCGGTTGATTAGCTTTACTCGCTTCCTCGCCCGGCAATGATGCGGCTAGCGTCACCTTAGGAAAATCTTCTCGCAGGTCGTCCAATGATAAACATAAAGATTTTTTCACTAAGCCTTTTACCGAAAGATGATAATTTTGCGAATCAATTTGCGGAATCGCGCCCTGATGATAAACGAAATAATCTTCACTACCGGATAATGATTTTACCGAGCTAGAAGTATTTGCTTCAGAGCATATCGGGGTCTTCGGATTCTCGATATATTCCTGCATTTTGACACTATACATAAGCCCTCCGTTTTGCCTGAATCCGCCAAAGGATACAGGTAGTCGTAGCGCGAGCGGGCAATTTGGCTGCAAGCTCACACCAGATAGAGTTCCGGTAAGCAGGCCTTCATCTACTGAAAAGATGCGCCTCACCGGCAATTATTTGTTAGAAGGGATTATTCGGGAATGAAGGTTCGATATGGTGGATTCGCGCTGACGAATCGGTTGACGCTACCTTCCCTAACCTACACGCTTAGGTTGTTTCGCAAAAAGCGCAAGACCTATATTTAATAGCGTGTAGAAGCCCTTCCTTTAAGCCTACGAGGTTAGCTGACGGGCTCGGGCTGGAAGTACCCTACGCAAATCTGATTTGCGATACGCCCCGTGCTCTCGAATCGAGAGCCTTGGTTCCCCCGTGTCATTCGCTACCTGCGAATGACTTCGGCAGACAAATTATCAACCTCAGCATAATAGTTTTTTGTTGAAAGCCATGTCAACAAGTAAAATGTTGCGCTTTCATTAAGATGAGGTTTTGATTGGGATAAGGGTAATTTAAGGACTGTAAATAAAAGACTTTTTTCAGGCGGAAGGTCTTAAATCGCCAAGACCTTCCGCCTGAAGCTTAGGTTATTAACTCTCTCATCAACACAGTTGCTCTCTCATTCCCTATGGGCAAGTGCAAGTGTTATTGAGAGTATTGGAATCAGAGATATTGAACGCCTGAACCGATCTTGGCGGAATCAGATATTTCAACGAGGCGCTCCCGGTGTGCGCCGTAATATCTACGGTGGCGGAGACAAAATGGTCGAAGGCATTGTCCGTCAGCGTCACGATGCTGCCCATCGCCGTCACTGTGCCGACGCCACTACGTGTAAACCCGGTGCTGCATTGTCTGAACGTATAAGCGCCGGTGATGGAATTGAACTGCAAGATATTATTGCCATCGTCCGACTGTAAACAGAAATTGAACGGTTGTCCGCACACCAG
>JBIOWC010000873.1:0-14264 GCA_044868105.1 Blastocatellia bacterium | reverse complement strand
CTGTCCGTTAATCGCGATGATGGCGTCGCCATATCGCAGTCCGGCTTTATGTCCGGGCCCACCGGGGGTTGCCGACATGATGTAAACCCGGTCATAGCGTTTGGCAATCGTCACGCCGATGCCATAGATGCGGCTCTGCTGTTCGGTTTGCAGTTCATCGAACTCTTCTTTGGTAAAGAAATTCGAGTGCGGGTCGAGTTGATGAAGCATCTCCTGAATCGAAGCTTTACCTAAAATTTCAACATCCACGGAGCCGGCATACTCTTCGCGAACCGTGTCGAGCGCTTCTTCAAACCCTTTTTTCACATCGTCGGTGCTGGATGTCGAAGCTGATGAAGATTTGGATGGGCGAGCTTGATAAAGCCCTCCCAAAATAGCTGACAAAACGATAATGACAACCGCGGCAACAGGTAAAACTTTTTTGCTCATCAAGCTTCGTACTCCTTATACTGAGCATAATACATAAAGAATCTGTTTGTCATCACTCATCCGCTATTTGCAAAATGTCAGGGCTTGACAAGCCAAACCGGGCGGCGGTTCCTGGCTGTCTCTTGGCGTTTGGTGAGAACCGCTCTGGTTGATTCAGGATAACCACGAGGATTGCTCTCTAAGCTCACCAGGGTCGCACAGTCCGCCGAAAAGCGTCGCGCTATTTCGCGTCTAGAATGAAACACTATTTGTAGAAGAAGACCAACGCCTCAAAGCCTGTTTGAGTTAGATAAAGTCCGGCACCAGCACCAGACGAAAGCCTAAATAAGTCCAGTCCGAGTTGGTTTCGACATGATGCACATAAGAGAAATCTCCCGGTGCATTGCTGCCAATTGCATAGCCTTTGGCATTGCCCTGTTCATCGCGATAGGCGCCGAGTTCAAGGCTCTGCGTGGCGCTCCATTCCTGATGAAAAATTGTGCCGATGAGATTAAAGACGGCTGGCGGACAAACCGTGACGCGATAGCCTGGCGGCATGAGCGCACGGGCGCGCCAATCCTGATTAATCAACTGCATCAGGGCGCGAAGCGAGGCATAATCGTGAGCAAAGCGCGTCCCGTTGGTAAACCCTGCGCGACCGATGTATTCGGCAACCGGGTCGAGCGTCGCATCGTGTCCATAAGCCGAACCGTAGTGTTGGCGGCCGTGCGGCAGGTAGTTGGGCTTTTGCGTATTCTCAACGCCGAGAATTAATCCTTGATGGCGATGATGGCCAATGTTCAAGGCTTCCTGACAACTGCCTTTTTGTCCGGTTGCCCGGGCAAAATCTTTGCCGCAGGTCGGATACATCCTGGCAATGTAGGCGCCATCAAAGGGCACGGCGGTTTCGGACGGAATGATGTGCCATTCCATATTGAAGCGATTCAGGTGCGTCTCGATGGCGTGCGTCTCTTCAGGAATAATGGCCTTGGGCGCGAGCAATTCGACATCCGATGAAAGGTCGAAAAACTCGCGCAGTTTGCGACTACGCTTCTCTAGTGCTTGTTGCATATTCAGGTGACCTCCCGGTTTTGAACTCGTCGAATAGCCGCCCTAGTGTAGCGCGAATCAGGCGGCTGCAAAAGCAGACAATTTCGTTCGCCGGCAAATTGCGCTTACGGTTTGGCTTCGAGCACGAACTGAGTTTGGGTGATGATGGCGACTAATTTTCCTTCTTCATTCAACACACGCGTCTGCCAGGTCTGGGTTTTTCTGCCTTTGTGCAGCGGCGTACATTCGCCGATGACCTGCGAGCCCACTATTGCCGGTCTAAAAAAATTGGTCTTCGATTCAAGGGTCGTCGTGCCGGCACCCGGAGGCAAATTGAGCACCGTGGCGACCGCGCCGAGGGTATCGGCAAAGGCCATAATCGCGCCGCCGTGCAACAGGTTACCGGCCGTGCAAAGGTCCGGGCGAACTTCGAGGCTCGCCTTTACCAGATCGGGGGTCGCTTCCAGAAAACGCAGGCCTAATAAATCGGGCAGCATTCCCTTAATTCGTTCTTGTAACATGGCGACATCATCCATCTAAGGTCCTCGCTTTTCGTATGGTAAATTATTGATGACTGAATGCGGATAAAAGATGCGGCGCAAAAATAGAGTTGTCAATGCAAGTCCGGGCCTTGGTGGCCGGTGGCCTAGCCTTCGATTTAAGGTGGTGATAAATATTTCTCATCAGCTATTGAACATAATTTTGCGACTCTTTATGTTGCTAACCGACCGGTAAGTCGGTTAGAATGCAGACGCTCTTTAATTATCTGGTTTTCAATAATCAATCTCGTCAAAAGGAGAGGCTTATGAAAAGCAACCGTCACCGCATGGGTCAGTTCTTCCTGCTTATCATCGGACTGGCAATGCTTGTCCTGTGGGCAACTGCCGCAACCAAATCAAGCGCATCGAAAGCCACGTTCACGAAAGATGTCGCGCCGATTCTCTATAAGAATTGTGTGGTCTGTCATCGTCCAGGCGAGATGGCGCCCATGGCGCTGATTAATTATAAAGAGGTCCGCCCGTGGGCGCGTTCGATTCGTGAGCGGGTCATCAGTCGCGAGATGCCGCCCTGGTATGCCGACCCCAATCATGGCGAATTTGCTAATGATTCGCGGCTGGCGGCGACCGAGATTGAAACCCTTCGCAACTGGGTTGATGGCGGCGCGGTTGAAGGAAATCCGAAAGACTTGCCGGCGGCCCCGAAATTCAACGATACGGGTTATAAATTCGGCAAGCCCGATGTCGTGCTGGCGATGACCGAAGAAGCCTCTATCCCGGCCGACGGCACCGTAGCCTATAAATATTATGTGGTGCCGACCAATTTCAACGAAGACAAGTATGTGCAATTTGCCGAGATCAAACGCGGCGAACCCAGTGTCGTCCATCACGTGATTGTCAGCGTCCGCGAACCGGGCAATGCGCCGCTCCCGGCGGCCGGCGAACTCAAATTCGATCGCCAACAATTCAACCCGGAAGCAGCTCGTGACCCGCAACGCAACAACCAAGAGGCGCAACCCGGGCGTCGGGGCAACAATCAAGACGGCATGTTGGTGGGGTGGGCGCCGGGTATGAGCCCGCTCACCTTGAAACCGGGCAATGCCAAATTGATTAAGAAAGGTTCGGTCTTTATCTTCCAGATGCACTACACCACAAATGGCGTAGCGGCAAAAGACCAGACAAAAATTGCTTTGTGGTTTGCCAAAGAGCCGGTTGAAAAACGCATGATTACACGGGGCGTGGCCACCAGTCCGGGCAGTCTGGTGATTCCGCCGGGTGATGGGAATTTTGAATCGCGTTCTTCAATGACCTTCACGGAAGACGCGCATATCTTTTCCTTCATGCCGCATATGCATGTGCGCGGTAAAGATTTTGAATATAAGTTGGTTTACCCGGACGGCAAGGAAAAGATTCTCTTGCGCGTGCCGAAGTATGATTTCAACTGGCAACTGGTTTATTTTGTCAAAGAGCCGATTGCCGTACCCAAAGGCAGTCGCCTTGAATGTGTCGCGCATCACGATAATTCCACCAATAATAAATTCAACCCGGATCCCAGCATCACCGTGCGCTGGGGCGACCAGACCTGGGAAGAGATGATGATCGGTTGGGTTGATTACACGCTTGATGGACAAAATCTGCGCACCCAGGCGCAAACGCAATCGGCGTCCGGCAACTAAAGCGAGGAGCCGACAATTTGCAACCCCTAGGCAAAACAAGGAGAGGCTTAATGAGAAAAAACCTATTCAAAAGCGGAATCATCGTCGTTGCCTTCACGGCGATGGTTGTAGTCGCAACGGCGGCCAAGAAATCTTCCCCAGTTACGGCGACCTTTACGAAAGATGTGGCGCCGATTCTTTATAACAAATGCATCGAATGCCATCGTCCCGGTGAAATTGCGCCGATGTCCCTTTTGAACTACAAAGAGGTGCGTCCGTGGGCAAAATCCATCCGCGAACGAGTCGTTGATCGCACCATGCCGCCTTGGAGCGCCGATCCGAAATATGGTCACTGGGCCAACGACCCGCGGCTCTCACCAGATGAAATTGCCACCATCGTTTCCTGGGTTGAAGGCGGCGCAAAAGAGGGCAATCCCAAAGATTTGCCGGCCGTCCCGAAATTCACCGTCGGGTGGACGATTGGCAAACCGGATGTCATTCTCGAAATGCCCGAAGAGTATACCGTCCCGGCCGATGGAACGGTGCCCTATCTCTACTTCTCCATGCCGACCAACTTCACCGAAGATAAATGGATTCAGGCGATGGAAATCCGTCCCGGCAATCGGAGCGTCGTCCATCACGTCATCGCTTATGCGCAACCGGCCAGCGTAAAAGATACGGCGCCGGGCGGCGAAGGCGAATTGCGCAACGGTCGCGTGCATCTTGGCGGCATCACCCCGAACAAGACCGGCATCGTCTATGGCGACGGCATGGCGCGACTCATCAAAAAAGGCAGCAACATCGTCTTCCAGATGCATTACACCACCAACGGACAGGTCACCAAGGATCGCACCCGCATCGCTTTCGTATTTGCGAAAGAACCGGGCAAGAAAGAGTTGGTAACCGGCAATGCCATCAATGCGCGATTTGTGATTCCGGCGGGCGACGGAAATTATGAAGTCAAAGCCTCGAAGACCTTTGATGAAGATGTGCTCATCACTTCTTTCATGCCGCATATGCATGTGCGCGGCAAGGCCTTTGTTTATACGGCTGTTTACCCGGATGGTCGGTCGGAGATTTTGTTGAATGTGCCGAAGTACGATTTCAACTGGCAACACACCTATCTGCCGGCAAAACCGATTCTGTTGCCCAAAGGCACGCGGCTCGATTGTGTCGCCCACTTCGATAATTCGGAAAACAATAAGTACAATCCGAACCCATCACAGGTTGTGCGCTGGGGCGATCAAACCTGGGAAGAGATGATGATTGGCTGGTTCACTTTCGTACGTGCCGACCAACCCAAAACGTCTGCTGCATCAGGCAGCTAACCTGTGAAAGTTTAGATTGAGGCCTTTAGGCGGGTAGTTTATAGGCGATGGAAAACTGCGGAGCTTAAAGGCCGTACTCTAAACTTGTAACGAAAATTTTGCTCGTTTCGTCTTCAAAGAGGAAACGATTTTGCGTTCCTACATTCACAATCAAGTTTCCAGTGGCTTAAATCAATTTCAATTCAGCTAACCGAAGATAAGGATATTTGAAGCCGCATCATCCGCTGTTGGTTTGTTGGAAACGTGTTTGTTGTGCGCTTTGTATGTAGGAATGTGGGTGTTGGAGAAAATCTATATTGCACCATGCGCGTCTTTGCAGCTTCGGCATCTGTCGCAGTGGAAGCTAACAGAGGTAGCCAATCACCAACCGTAAATTCTAATTTCAATTTAACTTTTTCGGGAGGAGTTTTAACTATGTGGATTCGAAAAGCGCTCAGAGATATGAAAAAGGGTGTTGATTCACCAATGCCCACACAGGTGGTTTCAAACGAAGAATTTGAACCGCGACCACAAACGCAAAAACAAAAAGAGGTCGAACATTTAATCGGTGAACTGTCAGAAGTGCGCGCCAAAAAACTTGGGGTGACGCGCCGTAATTTCATGCGCACGTCGATGGGATTGGCAACCTGTTTCCTCGCGTCTAATCTGGCTTACGGCAAAAATTACTGGGAAGTGGATGATGTCGAAACCTGGGAAGCAGCCGCGATTGATGAGAAATGGCCAAAAAATGAATATTTCATTATTGACGTACAGGCGCATTTCACCAACGGGGTGGCCATCGGATTCCGCAGCAGTGAATTTATGAAAAACATGGGATTCGATCTCAAAAACGATGCCGAATCTTATAGCCTGAGAACCTTCATCAAAGAGATGCTCTTTGATAGCGATACGTCAATTGTCGTCATCTCGGGCGTGCCGACTCTCGAAATCAACAAGGATAAAGACGGAAAAGTCCTCGAAGGCAATGCCCGCAGTCGCGGTATCTTGCCGAGCTGGTTGATGGCTAAAGCAGCCCAGGAGATTAACTCGTTGGCCGGTGGCACGCAGCGCGCCCTCAATCAAGGCAATCTCGCGCCCAATCATTACTGGGATAAGGTCGCCAACAAGCCCGATAAAGCCGCCACCATCGAACAGATGGAGCGCGAAATCAACCAATACAAAATCAGTTCCTGGAAATGGTATTGCCACACCGACCCGGGTCGCTCAGGCAATGGCTTCCAGGTTGATGATGAAAACGCGCAGTGGTTTATGGAAGAGTCGCGCAAGCGCGGACTGAAGCTCATCAGCGTACACAAAGGCTACTCCTATCAATCGCGCAGTCTCGGGCATCTTGCCAACCCGAAAGATATGGAAAAAGCGGCGCTCAATAATCCCGACTTCAACTTCGTCGTCTATCACTCGGCCATCAAACACGGTAAGAACGAGCAAGGCATGGCTGGCGGCGATGTCTGGCTGGATAAAGACCACAATAACTATGACCCCAAGACCGGCGATTTTGAGTGGCATCGCATCTTGATGGACATCAAAAAGCGCAACCCGAAGATTAACAATATCTATTGCGAGGTCGGCAGTTTCTTTAACACCCTGGCGATTGTTCATCCTGAACTCTGTATGCATGGAATGGGCAAAAACATTAAGACATACGGTTCCGATCATGTGATTTGGGGAACGGATTGTCTGTGGTGGGGTTCGCCGCAATGGGGCATTGATGCCTTCAAGCGCTTCCAAATCACTGATGAAATGTGTGAGAAATTCGGCTATAAGAAACTCACCAAAGAGGACAAAGCCAAAATCTTCGGATTGAACGCGGCGAAACTCTATAAGGTAGATGTTAAAGCCAAACGCAATGCGCTGGCGCCGGATGCTTTGGATAGATTGAAAGCTGAGTACCTGAATCGCGGCGGCGAGCGTAGCAATGCAGCTTACGGCTGGGTTCGCGCCAGCGATTAATCCGCACAACTGAATAGATTTTTTCGTACAGCGAGCGGTAGCAAGTAGGTGATTGCTTGCGGCTCCATTCTGTTTGTTACCGCTCGCAGTTTTATTGGGAGGTGCCTTTTTATGTCAGCAACTCGGCTGCGTTTTTCGCTGATTACCTTATCCTTCTTTTCGCTGGTGTTGTGCGCCTTTGGTTTTAACTCGCAAGAAAACAAACCGCCAGAAAATAAACCCGCCGGTTTGCAATTGCCGGAATCACATTTTCATCACCTGCACCTGAATACCCTCGACCCCAAGGGGGCGATTGATTTCTACACCAGCCGCTTCGATTGCGAGAAAGCTAACTTTAAAGGCTTGATGGACGCCGTGTGGTCGCAAAAATCGTGGATGCTGTTTTCGAAAGTCGCGGAAGCGCCGAAATGGGAACTCAATTCCGCCATCTGGCATTTCGGCTGGGGCGCTGAAGATATGAAGGCGACTTACGAAAAACAGTTGGCGATGGGCACCAAATTTTTCACGCCGATTACCGACATCAGCGACATCGGCGGCAATAAAGGCGCGACCGGATTGTTCTATTACGCCTATGTGCAAAGCCCGGACAAAGCCCTGATTGAACTCAATACCGCCCGCCATCATCAATTCGGACACATTCATATGTTCAGCGCCGACCCGATTGCCGCCGGCGAATGGTACAAAAAATATTTTGCCGCGACCGGGCGCGTCAGCCCGACACGCGAACCGCGGATCTACCGCGATGTGCAAATCGGCCCCAGCGCTTCGCTCATGAAGGACAATGTCAATATCATCATCTATCCGGTCGAATACACCAAGAAAGCTTATCCTGAGCATTGGAAAGGCAAGACCGAGTTGGAATCTACGAAAGGTCACGTTGTTGACCACCTTGGTTTCAGTGTGGACAACCTGGCTGAGACCCTAGAAAAACTGCGTAAAGACGGGGTGAAAGTGACCGATGAAATTCGTTCGATAGCCAACGGCAAAGTGAAGTTCGCCTTTATCGAAGGGCCGGATAAAATCCGCATTGAATTGATTGAGGGTCACGCGCAAAAAGAGTAAATCCGGTTCGCCAGTTCTCAGGCTTGATTGACAGGCACAAAAATCACACATTATCTTTTCCGTTACTACGCGGAAAACTGCTTTGACGGCAGAGCGGGTCATTTGCCGCACCATATCAACGGAGGAAATTATCAATGCGACGACTGTTTATCGTCTTGGGAATTATTTTGCTTGTCCAGGTTTTCGCCTTTGCTCAAACCGATAAATTACTGGGCAAATGGGAAGGCAAGATTCAATCACCGCAGGGCGAGCGCCCCACCACACTGACCTTCAAAAAAGAAGGCGAGGTGATTACCGGAAAGATGCCGGGTATGCGCCCCGGTTCGGAAAATGAACTCAAAGAGGTAAAAGTCGAAGGCAACAAAGTCACGGCTAAAGCCAATGTCGAATCGCCGCAAGGCGCCATCACCATCAACTACACCTTTACGCTCGATGGCGATACCTTAAACGGTCAAGGCAACGTAGATTTTGGCGGACAGAATTTCACCTTTGACATTAACCTCAAACGCGCATCGGGCGACGCCGCTGCGCCCGCGCAAGCTTCGCCACCGCCAGCACAAACCGCTCCCCAGCAAGGGCAAGGCGGGGGGCAAGGCCGGCCGGGAGGAGGACGCACCGGTCCGCCGCAACCCCAACAAAAACAATCCATTGATTATTTCGTTGGCTCCTGGAGTTATCGCTATATCGGGCGCGAGAGCGCCTTCGGACCGGCGCCGCGCGAATGTACAGTCACCTTTACCAAACGCGCGGATGGCAAATCGGTCGAAGGCCTAACGCAGTGCAAAGGCGATGGCAGCACTTACAAAAATGCAATCTTGATTGTCTATGACGAAGCAACCAAGATGATGACCTTCACCGAAAAAATTAGTGGCGGCGTTGCCGTCAATAGCAAAGGTGATTGGACCAGCCCCATCTCAATTCGTTTTACGATTGACCCGGTCAAAGTTAAAGGTCAGACTTTACAACTACGCCGCATCATCTCTATCGTCGCAGCCCATTCATTTACGGTTGCCGAAGAGTTATCGGAAGATGGCGGGCCGTTTGTTCGACTCGGCAGTGCGATCTTTTCCAAAGTCGGCGCGCAATAACTAAGGGCATAGATGTTAAAAAAACTGCTCGTTTTCGCCTTTGTCAGCGGGACTCTCCTGCTTTTTATGGAACAGGAGGGTCGCCCGACACTAGGGCATTCAGATACTGTTCAGGACCGCGCGGCGATTATCCAACTGGGCGAGCGCCTGTTTAGAGACGAACGGTTTTCGACACCGAAAGGCGATTTGCCGGCCAGTTGCAACCATTGCCATATGCTCGACGAAGACCCGCAAGGGTTGCGGGCTTTCAATGATTTCTTTAATCGCAGTTGGGTTTCTTTTCGCTTTCAGGATAAACAGCGACTGGCGCTGAGGAATTCGCCGACCATTATGGATGCCGCTGAGATGCCGCGGCTGCATTATGACGGCGAGTTCGCTTCGCTCGAAGATTTGGTCAAAGGCACGCTCTCAGGGCGCACGCTTGGCTGGTTGCAGGGCGAAGCGACTGAGGCTTTTGACCAGGCCCGCGCCGTTGTCTTAAATGATAAAAACGCGGCGAGCGAAAATAGCTATCGCCAGCAATTCAAAAAAGCATTCGGCGTTGAGCTTGAAAATTTAGGTCGCGACGAAATCGTCAATCTGATTGCCAAAGCCGTCGCCGATTATTGTCGAACGCTGCAAACCCGCAAAGATTCCCCGTACGATAAATTCATTGCCTTAAACGGACTCGAAAGCGCCCCGGCCGGCGGCGAAGATTACAAAGTTTATGCGCAACGGTTACTGGAAAAAATTGCGGCGCTGGAATCGAAGGGCGCCCTTAAACTCCCTCCATTTTTTGATAAAGCAGCGCTCAAGGGACTCAAAATATTTTTCCGCACCGAGAGCGGCAATTGCGCCTCTTGCCATGTGCCGCCCTCGTTTACCGATCAGTCATTTCACAATATCGGCATCAGCCAACTTGAATATGACCTTCGGCATGGCGAAGGCAAATTCGCCGAACTCACGATTCCCAACGCGGCGAGCGCCGAACGCCCCGCACCTCAATTTCGCGAAACGCCGCTTGAAGAAAAACCCGGACAGGTAGATTTAGGCTTCTGGAATTTTGTTAACTTGAAAACCTCTTCGCTTAGACGCCGAGCAGAGAATGATGACCAATTCTTAGAACGCATGATTGCGACCTTTAAAACTCCAACGCTTCGCAACCTGCGCTATACGCAACCCTATTTTCATAACGGCACGCTCTACACCCTGGAAGAGGTGTTAAGCGAGATGATGAAACTCAGTGAGATGGCGCGCGCCAATCGGTTGCGCGCCGCCGACGAGGAATTGGCGAAGGTTAAAATTACGGCCGCCGATATTCCGCCGCTGGTGACCTTTTTGAATTCGTTGAATGAGAATCTGAAGCAGTACAAAATCGCACCCCGCACCAGGCAAATAAGCCGAAAGCCGATGAAGTAATCTGGTTCAAGGCTTATTCACGATCACCGAAAAGGACAAAGAGAATCTATGAAACAACTCGGCTTCATTCGATTGCTGCTGCTCATCAGTTTATTAGCCACCTTAGGCAGCGCAAAAAATGGCGATAAAAAAGGTGAATGGCGTTATTACGGCGGTGATAGCGGCAGCACCAAATATTCCGCGCTTGACCAAATCAACAAAGCGAATGCCGGCAAATTGAAAGTCGCCTGGTCCTGGGATTCGCCCGATAAAGCGCTACAGGCGAATAACCGCGCCCTGGCTTCCTTTGCCTTTGAAGCCACGCCCATCATGATTGGCGGCACGCTTTATGTCAGCACCTCGCTCTCTCAGGTTGCAGCCATCAACGCCGAAACCGGCCAGACCATCTGGGTCTTTGACCCTGAAAGTTACAAAACTGGTCGCCCGACGAATCTCGGGTTTCTGCATCGCGGTATCGCCTATTGGACAGATGGCAAACAAGAACGCATCTTCATTGGAACGTGCGACGCCTACCTTTGGGCGGTTGATGCCAAGACCGGCAAAGCGATTGCTGATTTTGGCGAGAATGGCAAAGTCAATCTCGCCAAAGCCATTCCCTATGCGCAAAACGCCCGGAATTATGCAGTGACCTCGCCACCCGTGGTTTGTCGCGATGTGGTTATTCTCGGCTCTTCAATCTCTGATGGCCCGGCTGTCAAAGAAGCCCCGCGCGGCGATGTGCAGGCCTTTGACGCGCGCACAGGCAAAGCGCTCTGGATATTTCACACCATTCCGCAAGCCGGTGAGTTCGGCAATGAAACCTGGGAAAACGAGTCGTGGAAATACACCGGCAACACCAACCCCTGGACGCTGATGAGCGCCGACGAAGAGTTGGGATATTTCTATGTGCCGACCGGCACCCCGACCAATGACTGGTATGGCGGGCATCGCCTCGGCAACGGCTTGTTTGCCGAAAGTCTGCTTTGCATTGAAGCCAAGAGCGGCAAGCGCGTCTGGCATTTTCAATCGGTTCATCACGGCTTGTGGGATTATGATTTACCCGGCGCGCCGGTGCTTTGTGACATCACCGTGAATGGGCGCAAAATCAAAGCCGTCGCGCAAATCACCAAAACCGGGTTTTGTTGGGTCTTTGACCGCACCAATGGCAAACCGGTTTGGCCCATCGAAGAACGCCCCGTCGCGCAATCGAAAGTGCCGGGCGAACGCACCTCGCCGACCCAACCTTTTCCAACGAAGCCTGCGCCCTTTGAATTACAAGGCGCCACGGAAGAGAACCTGATTGATTTCACGCCCGAACTGCGCGAAGAGGCAAAGAAGATTCTTGAACAATACGACCACGGGCCGCTCTTTACCCCGCCCACCGAAAAAGGAACCCTCAACCTTCCGGGATGGGGCGGCGGCGGCAACTGGTGGGGCGCGGCCTTCGACCCGCAAAGCGGATTGTTTTATATTCCGTCTATCTCCTCGCCAATTGTTGTCAAATTGGTTAAACCCGACGCGGCGCGTTCCAATTTCAATTATGTGCGGGGCGGCGCAGGCGTCGGCGGCACAGTTGAAGGGCCGCGGGGATTGCCACTATTTAAGCCGCCTTACGGACGCATCACCGCGATAAACCTGAACACCGGCAACCACGCCTGGATGATTGCGCACGGCGACGGACCGCGCCAAAAAGTCAGTGAGATTGTCGGTAAAGATGTCGGCCCCTTAGGCGCCGGCGGCGGCGGGCCACTATTGACCAAAACCTTGCTCTTTGTTGGGCAAGGCGCCGGCGGACGCGGCGGACGCGCCGGTGGCGGAGCCAACCTCATGCGCGCCTTTGATAAAGCCACCGGCAAAGTCGTTGCCGAAATTATTTTGCCCGCGCAACCGAGCGGAACGCCGATGACTTATTTAGTCAATGGGAAGCAATTCATTGTCCTGGCGACGGCTGATGGGAAACTGGTTGCCTTGAATTTACCTTGATTCGCGGAGGAACGAAGTTATGTTGTATCGTCTGACTCTCATGCTTTTTTTATTCCTGGGTTTTACGGTTTCCGCTTTCGCGCAAATGCCTTCGGATGCGGTGATGCTCGATAAGGTCAAGATACCCGAAACGCAAAAGAGCGTGGATTTGTGCCCGGTCTATTTGGTAGATTCCGACCCTCAACTTCCGACCTGGGAGTACAAGGGCAAAACTTATCGCGGCAGTAAACCCGACGCGCAAGAAAAATTTTTCAAAGACCCGGATAAATATGCTAAAGCTGCCGAAAAGCAACGGTTCATCAACAATTTTATGCAGGCGATGAGCACCGTCTGGTGCCCGGTGACTGACCAGATAACGCCCGGCGGCATGATGCAATGGAAACGCTTCGGCCTGACCTTTGAAAGTTGTTGTGCTTTTTGTGATGAAAATTTTAAAGAAGAAAATTTTCAGGAAGGCTTAGAAAAGCTTAAAAAACGCGCTGAAAAAACTTATGAATTGATCGGCGCAAAATACACCGAAGGCGCATCGAGTCCCGTTGAAGGCGCCATCAAAAAACCGAATCCGTAATTTCATTCAGGCAAAACCTGTCGGCGGTTATTGGGCTCTAGTCCGCGTCTTCTCAACGACCGTGCATTTTCGTCGTACCTAACGACGGTTCGCCATTAGAGAGTTAAGCCTTACCTTCGGAAGCGGCAGATAAATGTGAACCAGCGGAGCAGAAGAATCCGCCTCTTCTGCTCAATCCGAAATCAACCTTGCCGTTTGAGTATAGATACTTTCTTTTTAAATTCATTGAACCAGGGAAGAAAAAAGGCACGAACTTCGTCTAACGAGCAAATTCAATAAAAGGAGAGTTTCGTTATGCCGCGAAGAATAGTTGTGGGGCTTTTGCTCGTCCTTTTTCTTGCGCTTCCCTGTTTAACGACAGTGACCGGCGCTGCTTATTCCGATTGGACAGGCATTTATGCTCGCGTTGACAAAGTCGTGCTGGAACCGAACTCCACAGCGCCCGAACGCATTCAACTCTGGGGCGCCTTTGCAATCGCCAATAAAGATGACCGTAATAGTTATAATCCGGCAAAAAGCGGCTATCTCTATTTCGCGTGTAAACCGGGCAAAGAAGAAATCTGCCGCAAAGAATGGGCGGATTTTAAAGCGAATGCCGGAACCGGTCAGGTGATTGGCTTTGGTGGTCGCTCAATGCCCTTCCCGCGCTTGCGCCAAGCTAAAGATAAACCTGCTGACCCGGATGAATATCCCGTAAATATCGGCTTGTTTAAGCCAAGCCCGACGCGAAGCGCCTATCCGCCGATTCCCGAGGTGAAAGCCTTGCCGAAGGAGCAACAATAATGTCAGCCTTTCCGCTAAAGCAGACGCGCTGGGCAAAGTGGGATGCTTTGCTCATCGCGCTTGCTTTGGCACACGGCGGGCTCTTGATGGGTTTCCCTTCGATGGCGCTCATCGCCATCGGGCTTTGGTGGAACGCCAACACCATCTCGCATAATTTTATTCATCAACCGTTTTTCCGCACCCGCGTGTTCAATCAGGCGTTTTCGTGTTACCTCAGCCTTTTGCTGGGCTTTCCTCAATCGCTCTGGCGCAAAAAACATTTGCTCCATCATGGCATTCGCGACACTCGGCGATTGCAACTTGCGCCGCTCGATTTTGCGGCGGTCCTGGCGTTGTGGACAACGCTTATCGTTTTTGCCGCGCCGTTTGCCTTCACCGTTTATTTGCCGGGTTATCTCATCGGCATGGGTTTATGTTTTCTCCAAGGCTACTACGAGCACACCGATGGAACGGTCAGTCATTACGGCCGGCTCTATAATTTTCTGTTTTTCAATGATGGTTATCATAGTGAACAC
>JBIOWC010000872.1:0-5044 GCA_044868105.1 Blastocatellia bacterium | reverse complement strand
CACGCGTTGCCCGTTTTGCAAAGGGTCAACGCGACGCACAATCGCATAACTGTTAAAACTGGTTTCGGAAAATCCATGCATCCTCAACTTGCTGGGCAACGGTAAGGTTAAATAGGCGATGTTGCCGCAACGCAATCGCTTGCGCAATCTGACGCTCGCCCCGGTGCGGCTGACATCTACGGTGTGCGTCATCTCATCCCATTTGTTTTTGCTGCTGTCGTAACCCGAAACGCGAGTCGGCAGCGACATCTTGATACGCTGATTGCGACGGCGATTGCCATCCGTATTTTCATTGTAAGATTCGCTATAAACCCGGGTCAGCTCGGAACCCGTGTTAACGGGTTGGTAGGTGTTACCGGTAGCCGGAGGAATTCGACTATTAACCACGGGCGAGGCAAGTACGGTATCCGGCGGCTCAACGCTTGGGCTCGGTGTGGCTGGCGCGGCTGGCGCAGCAAGCGGTTTTTCAGCAACCTCGGTTTTGGCTTTTGCCTGGCGCTGAGTCGGGGTTGCAGGGCGATAGGTTGATTGAACTTTATTGGTAAACTGGGCTGCCGATTTCGCCGCTTCAAAAGTGGCGTTGAGCGAATTCTTGGCGTTTAACATCAATTGTCGCTGATATTTTTTCCGGCCGTAGGAATTTGCCAGGGTTGAAAAGGCGGAAGAGGCTTTTGAAAAAGCCTTGTCCATCTGCTCGACCGTTTGCTGAGGCACGGAGTTGCGGATGATTTGCACGGGGTAAAGAATACTGAGCGCTTTATAAAACGCATGCATCACCTCGTCGTAAGAGGCGCTTGGGTCTATCCCTAAAGTTTCATAATGCGTTGTTGCGTGTTCGATGCGCTCGATCAATCTACTCAATTTCAAATGGTATTCACTCAGTTGTTCAACAGAATAGACCTTTAATAGTTCATTCGCCGGTTCATTGATTGATGCAGTACTAGACACGATGCCTTCTCCGAAAATATGCGATTGGGTTGATTGGTTTCACGCAGGGGCTAAACCTTAAGGAGCCAAAACACCCCAATTATCGGCGGAGATAAGCGTTTGTCAATAGTTATCATTTGCTTACCGGGCTTGTTTGCGCGACCTTCAAAGCGCTAGAATCTTTAGCCATAGAGAACGTCGAGCGTTCATCTTATGAGCCTTTCCCAAAAGGCCTTTATGGGGTGTTGAACACGTGCGTAAACGAAGCGTTATTCTGACGCTTCAGCGAAGGAGGCATCAATGCAACCCGCAGTTCCCAGCCTGGCGTTAATGATTTTTTTGTTCTGTCTGCCCCTCAGCCTATCCGCCCAATCAAAGCAACCTCAGCTTGCGGCGACCGCAACCGTCAGCGGGCAAGTGACGCTTGATGGCAAACCGGCTCAAGGCGTTGTCGTTATTCTTCTGCCCAAAAATTCGGGTTCTCAATCGCAACCTTTGGCAAAAGTCACGACCGATGCGCAAGGACGTTTTCGGTTGGCGAAAATTGCCGCCGGCGCTTATGTCATCAGGACGCTGGCTCCGGGCTTTGTTTCAAGTGAGACACAAAACTATGAGCAAGGCAAAAGCCTCATCCTCGATGAAGGTGAAACCGTAAATGCGGTAGATTTTTCGCTGGGGCGGGGCGCCGTGATCACCGGTCGTGTCGAAGACGACCGTCATCAACCCATCATTGAAACTTATGTCGAATTGCACAGGTTTGATGAACAGAATCATAATCTGCCGTTATTTAATTTTAATCCCAACGCCGCGCGCACGGATGACCGCGGCATATATCGAATTTTCGGATTGCCTGCCGGTCGTTACAAGGTGAGCGTCGGACGCGCAGCTAACGATGGCGGGAGGGTCGGCGGTCAGGCGAATTCTTATTTAAGAACTTATCACCCGGATGTAACGGACGAATCGCGCGCTGAAATCATCGAGGTAAACGAGGGTGAGGAGGCCGCCAACATTGACATCACCGTCACCTCTACATTGAAGACGTTTACAGCTAAAGGTCGTATTGTTGACGGGGAAAGCGGGCGGCCGGTTGCCAATGTAATGTACGGCTACGGCACCATCATAGAGAGTTACGGCAATAGCAGTGGAAAAGTCATTGGCGGCACCGGGACTTTAGGCAATCGGACAACTTCGCGGGGGGAATTCACCCTGGATGAACTGCTGCCTGGTCGTTACGCCGTGATGGTCTTGGATGACGGAACGCTGGAAGGATTTGCTGAACCTACCTATTTTGAAATTAAAGATGCCGATGTCAATGGTCTGGAAATAAAATTCCGCAACGGAGCAAGCATCCGCGGAGAAGCCGTGATTGAAGGCACCCATGACCCGCAAATTCTCTCCTTGCTGCCCAATGTTCTTCTCAGGGTTACCTGGACGCCGCCAATAGAGATGAATGGATTTATGAGACCTTCGAAGGTTGCAGATGATGGCAGCTTTCGTATCGGTGGACTGCGAAGCGGAAAAGCGCGAATCGTGATCCTGGCCAATAACCAAAAGCGGCTCACGCTGATTCGTATGGAGCATAATGGCGTTGAGAAAAAAGAGATTGACCTCAAACCTGGAGAACCGGTGACTGGCGTGCGCCTGGTCTTAGGTTACGGAAGCGGCGTGATTCGCGGACAAATCAATTTTGAAAATGAACCGATGCCCGAAGGCGCAAGATATGTAGTTGCGGCGCGCCACTTAAAGCAAGATAGTCTCTTATCACCTGATTCAGTATTTGTTGATGCTCGTGGTCGGTTCGTTATCACGGGCGTGTTTCCCGGCGAATATGAAGTCCACTTATTAGGCACCGGCTTACCGCAAGCCTTCAAACAAATCGTCAAGGTTACTCAGAACGCAGAAACTCAAGTCACGTTCGTCATAGATGCCCACGGCAAAACTAAAGAGGAACGGGATAATGAGAATCGTTAGTTTAGGAATTCTCTATCGGAGAAACCGCAGGCCAGATTAATGAACATCTGAATGAGAAAAATAAGGATAGCAGAGAGTCATAAAAGCTGATGGGAGATTTCATTCCCCGCATCAATGGATGCAGTTCGATGGTTGAGCCGGTCACGGCTGAAGGAGCGATTATGAAAAAAGTCATTGCTGTTTTGCCGTTGCTTTTTCTGCTTGCCACGCTCATCTATGCTCAGCAACCTACGGAAAATAAATCTGCCGGTACCGGGGTTAAACAAGCGCCGGAAGAGAAACGCCAATCGCAAGAGCGGCGCGGGTCAATTTCCGGGCGTGTGTTAAATGAAAGCGGAGAGCCGCTGGCTCACATCGGGGTACATATCTTTGCCGTTGGTCGAAGCGTGCCGATGAATCAAAGAAATATAAGCACCGATGAAGATGGCCGATTTCTAACCGATGATTTGCCTTCACTGAGCTATTCGGTTTCGCCTTATGCGCCGGGGTATGTAAACGCCGCGAAACCAAATGAGCAAAAATATTGTCGCATCGGTGACACGCTGACTTACACCATGACCAAAGGCGGTATCATCACCGGTCTTGTAAAAACGCCGCTAGGCGAACCGGTCGTCAATGTCGCGGTGCGCGCCGTTCGCGTCAAAGATGCAGAAGGAAGACCGGTGCGCAGCGAAGCTCGCCGTTATGAAAGAATGACGGATGACCGTGGCGTTTATCGGCTGTATGGCCTGGAAGCGGGAACCTACGTGGTGGCAGCGGGCGGCCGTAGTTTTTCCAACGCCGGGTATGACAAATATTCGGAAGACGTGCCGACTTACCACCCGTCGTCAACCCGCGACACCGCAAATGAAGTGATGCTAGTGACCGGACAGGAAATTTCAGGAATAGACATCGCCTATCGCGGCGAAAAAGGGCACGCCGTAAGTGGCACGGTTGCCAATCATCCCGGACTTTCGTCTGATTACGGGATTTCGATTAATTTAATGAATGCCGTGACCAGCGTTTTCGAGGTTTCAACCTATGTAGCCTTGCGCTCAGGCAATCGCAGTTTCGGGTTTTATGGGATTGCCGATGGCGAATACTTTATCAAAGCCCAATACGCGCCGTTCAATAATGAAAAAGATTCTATGGCTTCAGCGCCTAAACGCATCACGGTTAAAGCCGGCGATGTGACGGGCATTGAACTGACGCTTGCGCCGCTCGCTTCAATTTCCGGGCGCCTCGTTTTTGAACCGCTCACCGGTCAAGAGGCCAAGCAAAAGTGCGAAACCAAAAAAGAAGCGAGTTTGGAAGAGGCGCTCATCCTCATTCGTCGGGACAGCAAAGGTGATACCCAACCGCCGGTCATTCTCAACCCGCTCATACAATTTTCCGGCGATGAAAAAGGCGAATTCTCGCTCTATCGTTTTGAAGCCGGGCTCTACCATTTATCGGCAATTTTGCCGAGCGAGAGTTGGTACATCAAAGCCATCGGCAAAGCCAACCGCGCAAAAGCCAACCAACCCTTAGGCGGAAATGCTCAACTAAGCGATATCGCAAACAAGGGTTTGAGCATAAAGCCTGGCGAGCGCGTGAATGATTTGACGATTACCCTCGGCGAAGGCGCGGCCAGCTTGAGCGGTAAATTAGTTGGCGGAGCGGAAAGCCATACGTGGCCACAAAATTTACGCCTGTATTTAGTGCCGATGGAACGCGCCGCCGATGCGCTGCGGTTCGCTCAAACCAATGTGCAAAGCGACGGGACATTTTCTTTGACAAACATTGCGCCGGGCAAATACTGGACGCTTACGCGAATGATAGAGGATGAAGAGTTGACCAGAGCCACACCGCGTCAATTGATTTGGGACGCGGAAGGTCGTAACACGCTTCGCAAAGAAGCGGAAGCCGCCAATCAAGTTATTGAATTGCAAACGTGCCAGCGTATCGTAGATTATTTATGGCGTGGGTCGCCGCAACCGGGAGTGGTAAAACCGATGACGAAAAAGACGCAGTAAAGTAAATATTTAATCTAAATGAAATTTTGATTTATGTCCGCAAGGTTACCTCGTTGAATTTTTAGTGGAGGTTCTATGCCGAGTATCAAACGTATCTTGATGTCTCTGCTGTTAATTGGCTTTGCATCCCTATGGGGTTGGTCTCAATCCCC